>JAURXV010000087.1 GCA_030654195.1 Syntrophales bacterium
AAATGAGATGGACTGGGTATCCCAGGACGGGAAAATCAGATGACTGGCTCTATAGGACCGGTGGCAATGGCTCCCTACTGTCGTTGGGAGACTGGCGTGGAATCAAAGCGCTGATGACACTTGAAGCAGATCCTCGTCGCAGAACAGGACATGCAGGTCGTCGGCGAGGCGGAAAACGCCCGGGAGGCGATCCGCCTCATACGCCAGACCGCCTGCGATGCGGTTGTCCTGGATATTACCCTGCCGGATGTGAGCGGTCTTGACGTTCTCAGCCGGCTTAAATCCGAACGCCCGACTCTGCCCGTTCTGATCATGAGCATCCATGATGAAGAACCGTACGCGCTGCGGGTGCTCAAAGCCGGCGCTTCAGGCTACCTGATGAAAGACAGCCTTCCCGAGGAACTGATCAAGGCGATCCGGAAGATCGCCTCCGGCGGCAAATACATCAGCCCCTCTCTCGCAGAAAGGCTGGCGTTGGAGCTGGCTTCCCCGGAAAAATCGCCCCACGAGAAGCTCTCCGACCGCGAATTTCAGATCCTATGCCTGATCGCCTCCGGGAAGTCGCTCAAGGAAATCGGCGAGGCGTTATGCATCAGCGACAAGACCGTCAGCAGTTACCGCAGTCGCATCCTGGAAAAGATGAAAATGAGCACCAACGCGGATCTGACCCGCTATGCCCTGGAACAGCACCTCGTCTGAAGTCCCTTCCTTGTAAGGATATCCCTACAAAAAAATCAGGTTTCCCCTACAGACAAACCGTTTCCAGATGCGATAACATGAAGTTGTGGGAGGTTTGCATCATGGAATTCCGCCGTTAACAGGCCGTTTTTAAAACGGTCATCACCTGTTTTAGAAAAGAGGTTGGCATGAAGGTATTTCTCGTTGATGATTCAGCTATTGTGCTCGAAAAACTGGCGGCCATGATCTCCGGCATCGAAGGCGTCGAAATCGCCGGGCAGGCCCTGAATGCGCACGATGCGATCCAATCCATCTTGAAACTGAAGCCCGATGTGGTGATTCTGGATATCCGCCTGAATGGAGGCGGCAACGGAATGGATGTTTTAAAACGGATTAAAAAAGAAATTCCGCCGCCCATCGTCATCATGCTCACGAACTATCCCTATCCTCAGTATCGGGAAAAATGCAAGGCCCTGGGCGCCGATTACTTCTTCGACAAGGTGACGGAAATCGAGAAGATCTACGATACTTTCAAACAGTTGCTGGCAGATAAATCAGGGACATGTCCCGGAAGCCCGGAGGGATCGGATCGTGTCCCCGGAATAACGGTGGAGGATGCGGATCGTGTCCCCGGAATAACGCCGGAACAAAGGAGACCTGATCGGTAGTCGGAGGATGAATCGCTGGAGGAAGGCCCGTGGAGAGAATGCGCAAACTGGTTACATTCAGCCTGGACGATAGGAAATTCGCCCTGTACGTGTCCGCCGTTCAGCGGATTGTCCGGGTGGTCGAAGTGACCGCACTGCCGAAGGCGCCGGAAATCGTCGTCGGCATCATCAACCTGCAGGGAGCGTTTATTGCCGTATTCGACATCCGGAGGCGTTTCCAATTGCCTGCAAAGGAGATGCAGCTCAGTGACCAAATGATCATCGCAACTACAACGAAGCGGACCGTCGCGCTTTTGGTCGATTCCGTGGACGACGTGATCGAGATCCCGGAAGAGAAGATCATCGCGGCTGAACAGATCCTTCCGGAACTGGAGTATGTGGAGGGTGTCATGAAGACGGAAGGCGGCATGGTCCTCATTCACGATCTCGAACGGTTCCTTTCCCTCTCGGAGGAAAAGGCCCTGGACAAAGCGATGGAGGCATTGAATCGCGATGAACGGAAAGACGGATAGCCGCGCCATTCCCGAAGCGCTTCTGCAGAGACTGTCGGACTACCTGACGGCCAGGGTCGGGCTGCATTTTGCGAAAAGAAACTGGAAAGAACTCCAGCAGAAGATGTCCGCCGCCATGACCGATTTCGGGTTCGATCAGGTCGATGAATTCATCGAAGGGCTCCTATCTCTCTCTCCGACACAAAACCAGATCGAAATCCTCGCAGGCCACCTCACGGTGGGCGAAACCTACTTCTTTCGGGAGAGGAGGGCTTTTGAAATCCTGGAACAGTCCCTCTTGCCGGGTTTGATCGATGCCCGGTGGAAGACGGAAAGGCGCCTCCGATTCTGGAGCGCCGGCTGTTCCACCGGCGAAGAACCGTACTCGCTCGCCATCCTGCTCGACAAACTGATCCCGGACCTGAAAGACTGGAATGTGACCATTCTCGCGACGGACATCAACACCGGCGCCCTCCGGAAGGCGGAGGAGGGGACCTATTCGGACTGGTCATTCCGAGACAACCCGCCCTGGTTCAAGGAGCATTACTTCGAAAAGGTGGACGGAAACCATTACCGGCTGCTGCCCAGGATCAGGAAGATGGTCAACTTTTCGTATCTGAACCTCTCGGAGGATCACTACCCCGCGCTCCAGAACAACACCAACGCCATGGATTTCATCTTCTGCCGAAACGTCCTGATGTATTTTGCCCCAGGACAGATCGATCTTACGGTCGAACGCTTCCACCGCTCCCTTCTCGACGGCGGCTGTCTGATCGTCAGCCCCGTCGAGACAGCGCTCCTGACCCATTCGCCGTTCGTGACGGTCCGCTTTCGGGATGCCACTTTCTACAAAAAGGACGCCCGTAAAACGAAGGTTGTACAAAAAGCCGCAAAACATATCGAAAAGGAAAACATCCCTTGTCCGTCGATACCCCCGGAAACCGCAAAGCGCCGCCGGCCGGGGAAACCATCACGGCGCACAGGGCAGGACGAATTAATAAGGCCGGAGGAAGCAGAACGCACACCCTACGAAGAGGCAGCCGCCCTTTACCGAACCGGTCTGTATCCGGAAGCGGAAGAGAAACTTCGCAAACTCATATCGAACGGCGGCAGAAACCAGGAATCCTGTGTTCTCTTCGCGAAGGTCCTGGCGAATCAGGGGAAGCTTGATGCAGCCCTCGGGTTTTGCGAAGAGGCCGTCTCGGCAGACAAATGCAATGCCCGTCTGCACTATCTGCTCGCCACCATTTTCGAAGAGCAAAACAAGGGGGATGAGGCCAGGGCTTCCCTGAAAAAGGCGCTTTATCTCGACCGCAATTTCGTCCTGGCCCACTTTGCCCTTGCCAACCTTTCCCTGCGATCGGGAAAAATTGCCGACGCGCGAAAACACTTCGGCCACGCCGCTGAAATCCTGTCGGGATACAAACCGGACGATATCCTTCCCGAATCGGAGGGGATCACGGCGGGCAGGCTTGCGGAAATCATCGGGACATTCTGGATGAGGGAGATGTCATGAAGAAGACAGGAAGGAAATCTCCGGGAACCCTGGAAGATCGGGGGGCTGTTCCTGCCGGGACACTTGAGGCAACACCCGAAGAAAAGAGAACCATTCTCCGCGCAAGGGCAAAAAGTCTTGCTCATGAGCCTGAAAGAAAAGGGGAAGCCGAAAAATATCTCGAAGTGTTGGCGTTTCTTCTCGCCCATGAGACATATGCCATCGAAACCGTTTTCATCCGGGAAGTTTACCCTCTGACTGAGCTGACGCCCCTGCCCTGTACGCCGGACTATATTTTCGGCATCATCAATATCCGGGGGCAGATCCTCACGATCATCGACATGAAGAAATTTTTCGATCTTCCGGAAAAGGGGATCACCAATCTAAACAGGGTTATCGTTGTCCAGGAAAAGGACATGGAGCTGGGGATTCTCGCCGATGAGATCATCGGGATCCGGAATATCCCCGAGAACGCTCTAAACCCGCCTCTTCCGACGATGACCGGCATCCACGCCGGGTATATCAAGGGGGTTGCCGGTGAAGGCATCATCCTTCTGGATATGGAAAGGTTTCTGAAGGACCGACAGCTGATTGTTAATGAAGAGGTGGGGGCATGAGTTCATACTCAGCAAATAAGGAGGATTTATGAAGCAGCTTAAACTGGGGACGAAATTGCTGATCGGCGGACTATTGACCATGGCCATTCCGCTGATCGTGATCGGCATCGTGGCGGTATATCAGTCGACGCAGAGCATAACCGAGCTGGCAAGGAGCAGTATGGGGAATACGGCTCAGAGTCTGGCTCAAGGGCTCGATAACATCCTTTACGAACAGATCGTAACCGTCAGGAACATGTCTTACCAGAACAGCGTCATCGCCGCCGCGGAAAAAGTGGCAATGGAAGGGGAAAAGAACAGCCGGAAAGAGATCGCTCTTGCCGAGAGGGCGCTCATAAAAATCAAAGAGGGCGGGGGAGAACGTTTATCCAGTGTGAATATTGTCGGCAAGGACGGGATCTTTATCGCCTCTTCCAACAGTAAAGTGTTTAAGGGAACAAATGTCTCCGCCAGAGAGTACTTTAAGACTGCCCTTAAGGGAACACCCAATATCGGTGCCGTCGTTATATCAGTCACAACCGGCAGGGTGGTCTGCACGGCGGCAGCCCCCGTATACGGGGCGAACGGAAAAACCGTCACGGGGGTAGCAATGATGGCCATGGAGATCAAATTCCTCACGGACATTGTCGATAACATCAAAGTCAGCAAATCGGGATATGCATACCTTGTCGATAAAAGCGGCCTCTACATCACCCACCCGGTCAAGGAGAAGATCCTGAAAGAAAATATTTCTAAAATTAAAGGGATGGAAACCCTGGTGGCGGAATCGAGCGGCGGCAAATCGGGCGTCGTCGAATACATCCTGGAGGGCATTCCCAAGATCGCCGCCTTCGCGCCCATCCCGATTACCGGCTGGACGGTCGTGAATTCGGTTCCCACCGAAGAACTATATGCCTCATCCTATCTTACCCGGAATGTGATCGTTTCCTTCGGCGTGATATTCCTGGTCCTGGCTTCCGTCTTTTTCTTCTTCTTTGCCCGCAACGCCACCCGCCCCCTGGTCGATCTCGTGGGGGCTGCCCAGAAGATCGCCGCCGGCGACCTATCTGTCGAGGTGACCAAAGAGAGCCGCCGGGATGAAATCGGCGATCTTGCCCGGGCGTTCGCCGGGATGATCCAATCCCTGAAGGATAAGGCTCAAATCGCCCAGAAGATCGCCGGCGGCGACCTGACCGTCGAGGCGGCATCCCTCTCCGATTCGGATGTCCTGGGTAACGCCTTCTCGACGATGGTGGCGACGCTCCGCCGGCAAATCGAGGAGATCGTGGAGGGCGTCAATGTCCTGGCGTCATCGGGGAGTGAAATCATGGCTTCCGTGTCGCAATTGACCGCCGGCGCCGCCGAGACCTCGACTGCAGTAAGCGAAACCACGACCACCGTGGAAGAGGTCAAACAAACTACAGACGTGAGCTCGCAAAAGGCGAAACACGTCGCCGAACTCGGCCGGAAGTCCGTCGAGATCTCGCAGACAGGACTGAAATCCATTGAAGATACCATCAATGGCATGAACCGCATCAAGGAGCAGGTGGAATCGATCGCCGACATGGTCGTCCGGCTGAGCGAACAGAGCCAGGCGATCGGGGAAATCATCGCCACGGTGAACGACCTTGCCGAGCAGTCGAACCTGCTGGCCGTCAATGCCTCCATCGAAGCAGCCAAGGCCGGCGAGCAGGGAAAGGGGTTTGCCGTGGTCGCCCAGGAGATCCGGAGTCTTGCCGCGCAGTCGAAACAGGCAACCACCCAAGTGCGCAACATCCTCTTCGACGTCCAGAAGGCGATCAGCTCGGCCGTTATGGCGACGGAGTTAGGTAGCAGGGCGGTCGAGGAGGGGGTGAGGCTCTCCACGCAGGCAGGGGAAGCGATCGATGTCCTGGCCCAAAGCGTTTCCGAGTCGACCAATGCCGCCATCCAGATTGCCGCCTCGAGCCAGCAGCAGCTCATCGGGATGGACCAGGTCGTCTCGGCCATGGAAAACATCCGGGAGGCCGCCTTGCAGATGGCATCCAGTACGAAGCAGACCGAGAAATCCGCTCACGACCTCCACAACCTGGGCCAGCGGCTGCAGGAAATTGTGAAGTTCTACAGGGTGTGAGCACAAAGGGATAGAAAATGGCCGGGAAGAATGATGCTTTCATAAAAAGGCTCCTATCGACCTTCAAGGTCGAGGCGGATGAGCACATAAAGAACATCACGGCGGGGCTCATCGAGCTGGAAAAAGAGATGGAACCGCAGGTGAAAGCGGGGATTATTGAAACCGTCTTCCGTGAAGCCCACAGCCTGAAAGGGGCCGCCCGCGCCGTCAACCGGTCAGACATGGAGACCATCTGCCAGTCCCTCGAAAGTGTTTTTTCCGGTTTAAAACGCCGGGAAATCGACCTGGCTCCCTCGCTATTCGACACCCTTCACCGGTCGGTGGACATGCTTAACGCAATCACCCTCTCACCGCCGGAGGCGGCCGTTGCCGATCCGGGTCAAATTTCAAGGATTACAGAAAAACTGGCAAAAGCAGCCCTGGGCGAAACCGGGGAAAAACAGGCGATCCCGAATGACCAGCCGGTCCCCCGGGATTACCCGCTGACTTCGGAAACGGAGACTTTACCTCCCGGCCCGGAGCCCCCTGTCAGGGAAACCGACGAAACCGCTCGAACGCAGAAAAAAGCAATGTCGACGGTTCGCATCTCCATGGAGAAGCTGGATTCTCTTTTAAGGCAGAGCGAGGAGATGCTTACCCTGAAGCTGATGGCCGACAGGCATCTGGAGGACCAACTCGATCTGGCCCATCTTTTCGGGCTTTGGGATAAGCAGTGGGCAAAGATATACCCGATCATCTGCGAGTTCCGCCGTCTGCAGGAAAAAAGCGACAAGCAGAGCGGGAAAAGAACGCAGGACGATATCCGGTTTGCCAGACTCCTGGAGT
This sequence comes from Syntrophales bacterium, assembly GCA_030654195.1. GTDB lineage: Bacteria > Desulfobacterota > Syntrophia > Syntrophales > UBA5619 > UBA5619. The sequence goes on from JAURXV010000087.1 coordinate 6,867, forward strand.
TCGGTGAGCTGACCCATGACAACATGAAAATCCTGGAAAGCAGACTGGCGGAACTCCGGAAAAGATCCGACCACGATCGTTATGCCACAGGACTGATGGTGGACAATCTGCTCGGGGACGTGAAACAAATCCTGATGCTCCCCTTCTCGACACTGTTCGAGTCCTTCCCGAAACTTTTACGGGACCTGTCCCGCGACCAGGGGAAAGATGTGGAACTTTCGATCAGCGGGGGAGAAATCGAAATCGATCGCCGGATCCTGGAAGAGATGCGCACCGTGTTCATTCATCTTCTCAGAAACACGATCGACCATGGGATCGAAAAGCCCGAGGTGAGAAAGAAAAACGGGAAACCGCCTCGGGGAATGATTCAAATCATTGTTTCCCGCAGCGAAGGCAACAGGGTGGAGATTCTCCTCTCCGATGACGGAGGCGGTATCGATCTGGGGGGGCTGAAAGAAGCATCTCTCGAACGCGGGATCGTATCGCCGGAAGAGGCCCGGAAGCTGACCGAACAGGATGTTCTATCCCTCGTTTTCCAGTCCGGTGTTTCCACAAGCCCGATCATTACAGATATCTCCGGCCGGGGGCTCGGGCTGACCATTGTCCGGGAGAAAATCGAAAAACTCGGCGGGCGCGTATCGGTCGAAACGGATCGCCATAAGGGAACCACGATCAGAATGAACCTGCCGCTCACGGTCTCAACGTTCAGGGGGGTTCTTGTGACGGCCGCCGAACGCCCATTCATCATTCCGACAACGGATGTGGAAAGGACGGTCCGGATCAAACGGGAGGAGATCCGAACCGTCGAGAACCGGGAGACATTGTCCCTGGAAGGAAGCACGATCCCACTTGTAAAGCTCTCCGCTGTTCTCGAACTTTCGGAAAGAAAAGATGAGTCACCCGTCGTCACTATTCTCATCCTGGAGTCCCAGGGGAAGAGGATCGGTTTTTGTGTCGATGAGATTCGGACCGAGCAGGAGATCCTCATCAAGGGGATGAGCCGACCCCTGTCCCGGGTCCGAAATATTGCCGCGGCAACCATTCTCGGGTCGGGAAAGGTTGTGCCGGTTCTCAACGTTTCCGACCTGGTGAAGTCGGCAACGACATCCGCGATTCGTGCCGCAAAACCGGCGGCGCCGCAGGCCGGGGGCGAGGCGGCAAAACAGACCATCCTCGTCGTGGAAGACTCGATCACTTCCCGAATGTTGTTGAAAAACATCCTCGAAACCTCCGGCTATCTGGTCAAAACCGCCGTGGACGGGATCGACGCCATTTCCCAACTGAAAACGGAGAAGTTCAACGCCGTGGTTTCGGACGTGGACATGCCGAGGATGAACGGGTTCAACCTCACGGAAAAGATCCGGGGGGATAAAAAGCTCGCGGAACTCCCCGTGGTCCTCGTAACCGCCCTGGGGTCCCGCGAGGACCGGGAGAGGGGAATCGACGTGGGGGCAAACGCCTATATCGTGAAGAGCAGTTTCGATCAGAGCAATCTCATAGAGACGCTCAGGAGACTGATCTGACAGGCTGTTGAAAAACGCCCATCTGCGGCGTTTCCCTCATCCTTCGCCGTTCAACGTACAAGTAAGTACGCCTCACGGCTCAGGATTTCGGGGGCCTTGCATCTGGGCATTTTTGACCAGCCTGCAAAGTGCGGCTAAAACCTTGAGGAGCGGAAATGATCAAAGTGCTTATCGTTGAAGATTCGCCTGTCGTGCGGGAGCTGCTGATGTTTATCCTCTCTTCCGACCCGACGATTCGGGTCATCGGAACGGCGAGCGACGGCGAGGAGGCTGTCCGGGCGGTCAGAGATAAAAGACCCGACGTCGTGACCATGGATATCATCATGCCGAAGATGGACGGGTTCGAGGCCACTCGAATCATCATGGAGACGACCCCCACGCCGATCGTGATCGTATCGGCAAGCGCGAACTCCAAAGAGGTGGAAAAGACCTTCCGGGCCATCGAGGCCGGGGCACTGGCCGCTATTTCGAAGCCGATGGGCGTCACCCATCCAAAATATACACAGTTGGCGAAAGAACTAATCACGACGGTAAAACTGATGTCGGAAGTGAAGGTGATCAAGAGGCGGCCGCAGGAAAGAAAAAGGGGCGTGATTTCCGGAGAATCGACGGCCGGCATGATCACCCCCGTGACGCTGGATCTGAAAGTCGTTGCTATCGGTGCTTCAACCGGCGGTCCGCTGGCCATCGAAGCGATTCTGTCGGGGCTGCCTAAAGATTTCCCAGCCCCGCTGCTGATCGTCCAGCACATAGCTGCGGGGTTCGTCCGGGGCTTTGCGGACTGGCTCGGCAATTCTTCCGGGGTTCCGGTGAAAATTGCCGCACATGGCGAATATCTCCTGCCGAGGCAAGCCTATATCGCCCCGGATGATCTCCAGATGGGGGTGGAGCACGGAGGACGGATCTCTCTCAGCAGCAGCGAGCCCGAAAACGGCCTGCGGCCCTCCGTTTCCTGGATGTTCCGTTCCGTTAACGAGGTCTTTGGAAAAAACGCGATCGGTGTGCTCCTCACCGGTATGGGGAAAGACGGCGCTCAAGAGTTGAAACGGATGAAGGAAAGTGGCGCCGTGACCATCGCCCAGGACAAGGCGAGTTCCATCGTTTATGGGATGCCGGGAGAGGCCGTAACCATCAATGCGGCCGCATATGTCCTTTCACCTGGCAGGATCGCGGAATTCCTTTCCGGATTGCCGAGGGCAAAAACGAACGGAAAATGACCCCGGAGACGAAGAGTGGGACGAAAGGGTAACCACCCTCAGAAAACAGGATAGCTCAGAAGAGGAACGTATGGACAAGATCAAGATTCTCATCGCCGAAGACAGCATCACCCAGGCCATGCAATTGCAGAATATACTTGAAGTGAATGGCTATGACGCAGCCATTGCCGCCAATGGCAGGGAGGCCCTTCAGTCGATCGGCGCATCTATGCCGTCCATCGTCATTTCCGACATCATGATGCCGGAAATGGACGGTTATGAACTCTGTCGGCAGATCAAAACAAATGAGTCATACAGGGACATATCGGTGATCCTTCTGACATCCCTCTCACAGCAGCAAGCGGTTATCTGGGCGCTGCAATGCGGCGCCGACAAATTCATAACGAAGCCCTATGAAGAAAATCAACTCCTTTCCACCATCGAGCACCTTCACCTGAACAAGAATCTGCAAAGCCCGCAGGAAATTCAAGAGGGCATCCCCATTTCCTACAGGGGTGAAAGCTATCTGATTACGTCGAGCCGGCTGCAGATTCTGAACCTCCTGCTTTCCACATACGAAGCGGCGATGGCAAAGAATCTCGACTTGATGGAGGCGCAGGATGAACTGAATGGATTCAACAAGGATCTTGAGGAAAAAATCCAGAAGAGGACTGAAACCCTGCATATCGAGGTGACCGAGCGAAAGGCGGCCCAGGACGCGCTGTTGGCGAAAAATGAAGAGCTGAATGTGGTTACACAGCAACTGTGGCAGGCGGCGAAGCTGGCGACGATGGGGGAACTGGCCTCCAGCATTGCCCACGAACTGAACAATCCGCTGGCCACCGTCAGTCTCCGGATCGAATCCCTGACGGGGCAGACATCCCAGGACGATCCGCGCCGGCGGGAGTTGGAAATCATCGGGCAGGAAGTTGAACGGATGGGGAATCTCGTGACCAATCTCCTCCAGTTCAGCCGCCGGAGCCAGAAGCAGGTCTCTACGGTTGATCTGCACGAGGAAATTGAAAAGACCCTCGAACTCATTCACTATCACCTCCGCCAGAACAATATCCGGGTCATCCGGGAGTTTGCACCCGAGGTTCCGGGGATGATCGCAGACCGCCAGCAATTAAGGCAGTTGTTTCTGAACCTGTTTACGAATGCGAGCGACGCCATGCCGAAGGGCGGAACGCTGACGATCCGCGTTGGGGCGCAGGCTGAAGAGAAAAAGGTTTGTATAGAGATTGTCGACACGGGGATTGGAATACCCCCCGAGATCCTGCCCAAAGTCATGGAACCTTTCTATACTACGAAACCGGAGGGAAAGGGCACCGGGCTGGGGCTGGCCATTTGCCGGCGCATTGTGCAGGAACACCAGGGAACGTTTGATATAACAAGTGAGGGGATTCCCGGAAAGGGAACGAAAGTCCGGATCACCCTGTCATTAATGGATAACGGCAATTCAATCGCTTTAATGGATCCATGAACGGGAGCAGATTATGAAAAATATTGCGAAAAATAACTCCAATTATAAAGTAGGCCGCATCATCGTCGTGGACGATGAAGCCGAACTGATGAGCGCCCTTTGCGAGATGCTGGCCGGCCAGGGATATGAAACCGCAGGATTCCTGACGGGCGCTGAAGCTTTGGCTGTTCTCAAAGAGCGGGAATTCGATCTGCTGTTGACCGATCTGATGATGCCCGGGATGGACGGGATTGAACTGATCCGGGCCGGTATCGAGATCGACCCCAATCTCATCGGCATCATCATGACGGGACACGGCACGGTGCAGACTGCCGTGGAGGCGATGAAGACCGGCGCCTTCGATTACATCCTGAAACCGTTCAAGGTCAACACCCTTCTGCCGCTGCTCTCCCGCGCCATGCAGGTGCGCAATCTGCGGCTGGAAAACATGCAACTGAAGGAGACCGTAGCCATTCACGAACTGGGAAAGGCCATCGCCTTCTCCTCCGATCTCAATTCGATCCTGAACAAGATCGCCGACGCCGCGCTTCAGCAGTGCAGCGCCGATGAGGTAACCATCATGCTGCCGACGAAGAGCGGCAGAGAGCTTTACGTTGCGGTCGTCCGCGGAGGGCGTACGGATAATCTCGGGGAGCATGCGCCGATCGAGCAGGGCATCGCCGGCTGGGTAGCCCGCAACCGCGAGTCCGTCGTATTTCGGGGAGAAGTCAATGATCCGCGCATGGCGCCGATCCGGCCGCGGATTGATATTCACACGGCCATTTCCATGCCGATGCTGTCACAAAGCAAATTGGTCGGCGTGCTGAATGTCAACATCACGAAAAGCCACCGCCAGTTCACGTTAGGACAGTTGAAGGCGTTGAGCATCCTGGTGAGCATCATCTCCCCCATCCTGGAAAACACAGCGTTGTATATTCAGATCCGCAAGGCCGAGGAAGAATACCGCTCCATCTTTGAAAACGCCCGCGAGGGGATTTTCCGGAGTTTGCCAGGGGAGCGCTTCATCGCCGCCAATCCCGCTCTCGCCCGGATATTCGGCTATGACTCGCCGGAAGATCTTGTGGCGAGTGTAACGGACATTACCCGTCAGATTTACGTGAACCCCGATGATGCCGCCGAATTTGCTCGGATCATGGAACCACAAGGAGAGGTAATAAATTTTGAGTGCCAAGCTTATCGTAAAAACGGCAGCCGGATCAGGATATCGGTCAGTGCACACGCCGTCCGCGACGAGAAAGGCGTTCTGCTCTACCATGAAGGCACTCTTGAAGACATCACCGAACGGAAGGAGGCGGAGGAATGGCTGCTCCGGGAGCGAAGCATGGTGGACCGCATTATGAGAACCAGCCCGGCGGGAATCACCGTGGCCGATCGTGACGGCAGGATCGTCTTCGCCAACAAGCGGGCCGAGGAAATCCTGGGTCTCTCCCTCGATAAAATTACCGGGCTCACCTACGATTCTCCCGAGTGGCTGATCACGGACTTCGATGGAAATCCTTTCCCCATCGAGAATCTACCTTTTGCAAAGGTGATCTCCTCCGGTAGTCCCGTCTATGGGATACGGCATACCATTAACTCCCCCGAAGGGCGACGCGTGTATCTTTCCATTAACGGCGCCCCGATCTTTGACGAAAAGGGCAATATCAACGAGGTGGTGTTCACCATCGACGACGTCACGGAACAGCGCCGCGCCGAAGAAAAAATAAACGAGACAATTGAAAAGTTGCGGCGAGGTTTCGACGATACCATCCGGGCGATGGCTATGATTGTTGAACAAAGAGATCCTTATACCGCCGGTCACCAGGAGAGGGTTGCCAACTTGTCCGTGACCATCGCTCAGGATCTGAACCTTTCCGAAGAGCAGATCAGCGGCATCCGGATGGCAGGAATGATCCATGATATAGGAAAGATGAAAGTCCCGGCGGAAATTCTCAGTAAGCCGACCCAACTGAGCCATTTAGAATTCGATCTGATAAAATCTCACGCCGAAGTCGGTTATAAAATTCTGGAAACGATAGCGTTTCCTTATCCTGTCGCAAAAATCGCCTACCAGCACCATGAACGGATCAACGGCGCCGGATATCCGCAGAAGCTCAAAGGGGATGATATTCTGATTGAGGCGCGGATTCTCGCGGTGGCCGATGTAGTAGAGGCTATGGCCTCCCACCGTCCCTACCGACCTGGGTTGGGGATTGATGCGGCTCTGGAAGAAATAGAGAAGAATAGAGGGGTCTTATACGACGATAATGTTGCAGATGCCTGCCTAAAATTATTTCGGGAAAAGGGTTTTCGAATTACGTAATTTATGGATATCAACACCATAGAGGAATCTGATTTCAAATGACAAGGGCGCCTCTATGAAGTCCGCGAGCACCAATTAACCACACATTGGAGCAGGGAAATGCTATCTTATATCCATCACCACTTAAGCTATTGCACAGGGATACAGTCATGAGAAAAAATCTGGTCACTATCGTATTGATGGCAGGGGCTTTGCTGGCCGTCTTCTTCCTCACTTTTCACCTCCATCAGACAAGCAAGGAAAAAATTCTCTCCCAATTCAACAAGAATCAACTCCTGGTTGCCCAGCAGGTCGCCAGGCAAATCGAATCGTACTTCCGTTCCCGTTTTCAGGACCTCCGGTGGTTTTCCTCTATTGCCTCCCTGCAGGACACTGACAGGGAGAAGATGGCGGCCGATATCCAGTCGCACTTCGAACGCTTGAAGATGATTCACGTCAATGAGATATCTCTTCTCGACGAGAAAGGAACCGTCTCCTATTCCACGACCGCAGCCGTTAGGGGAGCAAATCATTCCCAAGCGGACTTCTTCTCCTGGGCAAGGGACCCGGTAAATAAAGGGTCGGTCCGGATTGGGTATGAGAAGACAGATGGATGGCGCAGCCCCATGACCGCAGGAAGTCCTGCGCCTCTCCCTCCCAGTTTTTTCCTTGTCACGCCCTTGTATCGGGAATCCGCCGCCGGCGGCCGGCAAAAACCTGGCGGGAAATTCGCCGGCGTTATCATGTGTACGGTCGATCTGGAGAAAATGCTGGCCGAGCGGTCGCTCTTGTTCACTCCGCTGATGAAATTGCACAGCTTATGGATCATGGATAGGGACGGAACGGTTTTGCTGCAATCCGAGCACCCGGAGATGTTGATGAGGAGCATCCGGGGAAAGGATGGGACTTGCAATCAATGCCATGCTTCCTTCGACCACGTCGAGACGATGCTGGGGAAAGCGGAAGGCGTTACGGAATACCAGCTCAAAGGAGACCCAAAGAAGGTCGCGGCATTTGCGGCGATGTCCTTTGCGAACGCCTCGTGGGTCGTCGTGGTGAATGCGCCGTTGGACGAAGTGACGGCTTTCGTACAGACACATTTCAAGGAGACCATCTTTATCCTCGGCATCGTGACGCTTGTTCTGGGCCTCGCTTTTTACTTTGCATACAGGAACTACCGCCGGAGAGTGGACGGCGAGATGGAAGTAAGGCATTTACGTGACCAGCAGAAGCTTATGGAGGAGCTTCGGGAGACGCGCGACTATCTGGAGAACCTTTTCGGCTACGCGAACGCCCCCATTATCGTCTGGGATCCGCAATTCAGGATTACCCGGTTCAACCGCGCCTTTGAACGCCTGACAGGTTACGCCGCCGGGGAGGTCATCGGCCGGGAACTTCAGATGCTCTTCCCCGAGGGCAGCCGGGAAGAATCTCTTTCCCTGATCGCACGCACCTTGAGCGGTGAATACTGGGAGTCGGTGGAAATACCGATCCTTCGCAAGGACGGGAATACCCGGCTGGCGCTCTGGAACTCGGCGAACCTTTACACCACAGACGGGGCGACCCTTATCGCCACGATTGCCCAGGGGCAGGACATCACCGAGCGGAAACAGGCGGAGAGGGACCGCCGCCACCGCATTCGGGAACTGGACGTGCTTTACAAGATCAGCCGCTCCACCGCGCAATCCCTGAATCTGCACGAGACACTTAAAAACGCCGTGGAGGCGATCATTGAGGCTCTCCATGTCGAGGCGGGGGGAATTTTTCTGCTGGAACCGGACGGCCGGACAATGACGATGCGCGCGCATTGCGGCCTCTCCGACGAATTCTTCAGGAACGTTCAGAAGATCAATATTGGTGAAGGCATATCCGGCCGCGCAGCCGCCGAGAGAAAAGTTATTGTTCTCAATGTGTCGGACTATCCCTCGGAGCGGTTGGCCCCGTTTATCGTCCGGGAAGGGTTTCATGTCCTGGCGAGCGCGCCGCTCATCTCCTCCGGCGAAACGATCGGCGCGCTGAACCTCGGGATGCGTCACCCCCGCACCTTTACGCCGGAAGAGATGCGGCTGCTGGAAGCCATCGGCCAAATGCTGGGTCAGGCGGTGCGAAACGCGCAACTGTACGAAAGCGTTCAGCAAGAGCTTGCCGAGCGCAAGCAGGCGGAGGAGGCGCTGCGCCGGACTGAAGAGAACTTCCGCCATTCGCTGGATGACTTACCGATGGGGGTGCGCATCGTGACCATAGAAGGTGAAACAATTTATGCCAACCGGGCTATCCTGGATATCTATGGCTACGACAGCATTGAGGAACTGAAAACAACCCCCGTAGCGAAGCGTTACACCCCGGAGAGCTATGCCGGGTTCCGGAATAGAAGGGAGAAAAGACGGCAAGGTGTTGATGACCCGTCCGAATATGGCATAGACATCATCCGAAAAAATGGTGAAGTCCACCATCTCCAGGTCTTCCGCAAAGAAGTACTTTGGGACGGTGAAATACAGTATCAGGTATTATACCAAGACATTACCGAGCGCAAGCAGGCGGCGGACCGGGAGTTGCTCGCGCGGGAAGTGCTGAATCTTCTGAACCGTACGGAGGATGAAACGGACGTGATCCGCGATATCCTGCTCATGGTCAAGAAGAGCCAGGGCTTTGAAGCGGTGGGCATCCGCCTCAAGGAAGGAGATGATTTTCCTTATTTTCGGACCGATGGTTTTCCCGACCATTTCGTGAAGGCCGAGCGATATCTGTGCGTGCACAATGGGGAGGGAAAGATCGTGCGCGACGAACAGGGAAACCCGGTGCTGGAGTGCATGTGCGGAAACATCATCTGCGGGCGGATCAATGCGGCGTTGCCCTTCTTTACCGAGAACGGCAGTTTCTGGACCAACAGCACCACGGATCTGCTGGTTTCGACGACGGATAAGGATCGTCTGGCGTGCACCCGCAACCGCTGCAATGCCGAGGGATACGAATCCGTGACGCTGATCCCGCTGCGCTCCGGCGACGAGATCATCGGGCTTTTGCAGATCAACGACCACCGGCGCAACCGGTTTACTTTGGAAGTGATCCGTTTCTTTGAGGGTCTGGGTTCGAGCATCGGCATCGCGCTCTCCCGCAAGCAGCAGATAACCAAGCTGATTCGCTCCGATAGGGAAAAAACTTTGCTTCTGAAGGAGATCCACCATCGGGTGAAGAACAATCTGCAAATCATTGCCAGCCTGCTCAGGTTGAGTACCAAGTATAGCGGGGATGAAAGGGTGGAAGAAATCTTCCGGGAAAGCCAGGACCGCATCAGGGCGATGGCCGCCGTTCATTCCATGCTTTACAAATCCGAAAACTTTGCCGAGATAAACTTCGGAGAATATATCCGGGAGACGGCCAGGCAGTTGTTCCGCTCCTACAATACAAACCATGAAGCAATTTCTTTATTAATCAATGCGGAAGATGTTATGCTTTCCATAGACACTGCCATACCCTGCGGTCTTATTATTAATGAACTCATCTCCAACGCATTAAAGCATGCCTTTCCGGACGGCAGGAGGGGTGAAATCCGGATAGAGATGAATCAGGATGAAAATGGTGTCAGAATCATCTTTGAAGATAATGGGGCTGGTTTCCCGGCAGGCATGGATTTTCGCAACACGGAAACGCTGGGGCTGCAACTGGTAAATATGCTCGTTGCCCAGCTTGACGGCGCCATTGAAATGGTCAGAAACGGCGGGACAAGGTACGTGATAACGCTGAAAACAGGAAAGGAAATATAATGCCGAAAGCAAAAATACTGATTGTGGAAGATGAAACCATAGTTGCCAGGGACATACAGAAGAGCGTCGAAACAATGGGCTATTTTGTCTGTGCAATCGCGTCTTCGGGAGAAGAGGCTGTTCAAAAGGCAAGCGAAACCCGACCGGACCTGGTACTGATGGATATCGTGTTAAAAGGGGATATGGACGGCATAAGGGCTGCCGAACAGATCAACGCGCTTTTCAAGATACCCATCGTCTACCTTACCGCCTATGATGACGAAAATATTTTGCAGCGGGCCAAAATAACAACGCCTTATGGATATATCACCAAACCCTTTGACGACAGGGCACTGCGCATAGCCATTGAGATAGCCCTTTATAAAAATCAGGCGGAAGTAAGAATAAGAAAGACGGAGCTCTGGCTGGCCGCTGTTCTCAGGAGTGTGGGCGATGCGGTGATTGCCTCGGACAGGGTAGGGCGGATAACCTTCATGAATCAAATGGCTGAAAAGCTGACGGGAAGGAAACAGGAAGAGGTCCTTGGAAAAAAGCTGACGGAAGTTCTCGATATAAAGGATGAAAAACTGAGCGGCCTGGAAAAACATCTGGTGGAAAAGGTAATTACCCAGGGTTTGATCATCAATCTGCTGGAAGACCACCTGCTCGTTGCCAAAGACGGAACCGTGATACCCGTCTCCGACAGTTTGGCGCCCATTAGAGATGACGACGGGGAAACAGCCGGCACGGTGCTTGTCTTCCGCGACATCACCGAACGCAAGCGGATGGAGGAGGAACTACAACATGGCATCGACCGGCTGCGGAAGGCATTGGGGGCAACCGTTCAATCTATGGCATCAGTGGTTGAAACCAGAGACCCATATACAGCCGGCCATCAGCGGCATGTGGCCGACCTTGCCCGTACCATTGCGACGGAGATGGGTCTTACGGCTGATCAAATTGAAGGCATCCGTACGGCAAGTACAATTCATGATATCGGCAAGATATCCGTTCCTGCAGAGATCCTCAGCAAACCCACAAAATTATCTGGGATTGAATTCGGCCTGATCAAAGTGCATTCTCAGTCCGGGTACGACATCTTGAAGGACATCGATTTCCCCTGGCCGGTTTCACGGATGGTGCTGGAGCATCACGAGAGGATGGATGGTTCCGGATATCCGCAGGGGCTGCCCGGAGACAAGCTGCTGATCGAATCCCGGATCATTGCCGTGGCCGATGTAGTAGAGGCTATGGCCTCCCACCGTCCCTACCGACCTGGGTTGGGGATTGATGCGGCTCTGGAAGAAATAGAGAAGAATAGAGGGGTCTTATACGACAATACGGTTGCAGATGCCTGCCTAAGATTATTTCGGGAAAAGGGCTTTCAAATTACGTAATTTATGGAGAAATCGGATGATTAGGTTTAAGAATCTCAAGATGGTACATATGATCACGATCTCCATCGGCATTGTTTTTGTCTTGGGCGCGACCTTGAACATCATCCTTGTCCTGTACAGTATGCGCCAACAGTCTCTGCGGGAAGCGGAAGCAAAGGCCCGAATACTCCTTGACCGCAACATGGCCACCCACACCTATTTCTCTGAGATTATGAAGCCGAAACTGCTCGAATGGACCGCCCCGTTTCGCACTAAGGAATATTTTGAGCCTTCGTGGATGTCCTCCACCTATGCCATCCGGGAGATTCATAAATACTTCAGTTCGTTTAACCCTGAAGGATATTACATCAAGGATGCCGCAATCAATGCCCGAAGCCCCGAAAACGAAGCAGATGATTTCGAGAGGGCCTTCCTTGAGAAACTGCAGAAAGACGATAAGCTGGAACCTTATTCCGAGGTCCGCACAATCAACGGCAAGCCCTATCTCACTGTCCTGAGAAAGGGCGAAGTGGTCGAAAAATCCTGTCTCCTTTGCCACGGCAATCCAGGCGATGCGCCGGAGGGGCTGGTGCGTCTATATGGTCCGGAGCGTAGTTTCCACCGTAAGATCGGTGATGTCATCAGCGTTATCTCAAGGCGCATACCCCTCTCGGCCGCCTACTCAGGGAGCTACCGAATCACCGTGCAGCTTTCCATTTTACTCGCCGTCGTCCTTGCTTTGCTATTCGGCGTTCAGTTTTTCCTCTACAGACGTTTTCTGATTTCCCCCCTCGGCGTCATTCGTGACAAGGCATTGGCTATTGCCGGAAGCAAGGAACAACTGGGCGAGAAAATTCCGGCGCCTGCCGGCAGGGAGTTCAAGGAAATTGCCGACGCATTCAATGAGATGTCGCAGAAGCTGCGGTTAAGCATGGATCAACTGGAGGATCGAGTGGCGGAGCGCACCCTGGAACTCAACGCCTCCAATGCGGAACTGAAAAGAGAGATCACCGAACACAGGCGTGCGGAGGAGGGGTTGAGCGAGAGCGAGGAACGCTTCAAAAACCTGTATCAGGAAAGTCCCATCCCGACCTTCACCTGGCAGAAAAAAGAGGACGACTTCATTCTTGTTGATTTTAACCGCGCCGCGCGTCAAATAACCAACGGCAAAGCCGTCGACTATTTCGGAAACAGCGCTTTGGAACTGTATAGAAACAGGCCGCAACTCCTTAGTGACATGAATCTTTGCTACAAAGAAAAATCCGTCGTGAGACGGGAAATCATTTCACGGCACTTCGCACCGGGAAGATTTCTTTCCGTGCATTATGGTTTCATTCCTCCGGATCTGATCATCGTCCATACGGAGGACCAAACCGAACGTAAGCAGGCGGAGGAGAAGATCCAGGCATCCCTCCGGGAGAAGGAGACGATGCTCAAGGAGATCCACCACCGGGTGAAGAACAACCTTCAGGTGATTTCGAGCCTCCTCGGCCTCCAGTCCAGTTATCTCCAGGATGAACAATCCCGGAAGATTTTCCAGGAGAGCCAGGACCGGGTGAGGATCATGGCCAATATCCATACCATGCTCTATCAGTCGACGGATCTGGCAAGGGTCGATTTCGGCGGCTTCATCAGGGATCTGGTCGGTCGCTTGCAACAGTCTTACGGGATCGCAGGATCTCCCATAGAGGTTCACATAGATATTGCTGATGTATCTCTGACCATAGAAACGTCGATCCCCTGCGGACTGATTCTGAACGAACTGGCGTCCAATGCGCTGCAACATGCCTTTCCGGAAGGAAGAGGGGGAGAAGTCAGTATCAGTATGACAACAGCAGGAGACCAGTTCGTGCTGAAGGTTCAGGATAACGGGATCGGCTTGCCCGCGTCGGTCGATTTCCAGAATCCCCGATCCCTGGGATTGGAACTGGTGAGACTTTTGGTGGAACAAATTAATGGTACAATCGATCTGCAGATCGAAGGGGGTACCACATTCACGATCAAATTTCCCGCAACAAGCAAGGGAGGTTAAACAAATGGAAAAGAAGAAGATCATGGTCGTCGAGGACGAGAGGATCGTTGCCCGGGACCTTGCCAGGCAACTGACTGATCTGGGCTATGATGTGGTTGCAACCGCATACTCCGGAGAGGAAGCCGTGGAGAAGGTCGGGGAGGTCCATCCCGACCTGGTGCTGATGGACATCGTGCTGACCGGGGCGATGGACGGCATACAGGCGGCCGAAAAGATCACGGCGCTCTCCGGCACGCCGGTGGTTTACCTGACCTCCTATGCCGACGACAAGACATTCGGGCGGGCAAAGCTCACCGGTCCTTCCGGATATATCCTGAAGCCTGTAGAAAAAAAGCAGTTGCATGTCGCCATCGAACTGACCCTGCACAGGCGAGGCATTGAGCTGAATCTGCAGAAGAACCACGCCAGGATATATGGATCCATGAAGGGGTTGATCGAGGCGATCGCAGAAACGATCGAATTGAGGGGCCCCTATACCTCCGGCCATCACAAGCGGGTATCGCAACATGCATCTGCCATTGCCCGGGAAATAGGCTTGACGGACTTTCAGGTGGAGGGAATCGAGTTGGCTTCGGCCATCTATGACATCGGGATGGTCACTATCCCCGCTGATATTCTCCAGGAAGCCGAGCGTCTGGAGGGGATCAAGTTGACCATTTATCAGACCTATCCCGAGGCTGCTTATGACACTCTGAAAAAGGTCGAATGTATCTGGCCCATTGCCTATATCGTCCTCCAGCATCGTGAGTGTTATGACGGATCGGGATTTCCGCGGGGGATCAAGGGAGAAGAGATCCTCATCGAGGCCCGGATCTTGTCGGTTGCCGTTGCCCTGGAAGATTTGACGACCCACATGAGTTTCAGGAATGCCTTTCCTTTAAGCGAGGCTCTGGAAAAAGTTTCATCCCATAGCGGCTCCAAGTACGACCCCGAGGTCGTGGCTGCCTGCCTGAGGCTCTTCAATGAGAAGGGCTATAAGATGGAAGGCTGACACGACTGTTCATCAATATTTTCCTTGACAAGGTTATTATTAAGAGTATAGTTTCTTAACAAAATAGATAAGAAAGTATTCCTGATATGAATCGTGACGCTTGGGGTTCATTAAAGAAAAGCCTGTTTTTCAGCTCGGAGGACGTGGCCGTTCTATTCGGCGTTACGAGGGCCTCGGCCCAGGTGTTTTGCAGCCGCCAGGTGAAAAACGGCGCCTTCATCCGTTTGAAGAAGGACTTCTACCTCTTGGACGAGCGCCGGCCCTACCTGGACCGGCAGGATTTCTTCGCCATTGCCAACCATCTCCAGGTTCCTTCTTATGTCTCCTGTACAACCGCTCTGGTTTATCACGGCGTGACCACCCAGGCGCCCCAGGGCTGGTACGAAAGCGCTGCCCTGAAGCGCTCCATTCAATACGCCGCCGGCGGTGCGACTTTTTCCTATTTCAAGTTGAGAAAAGACTTCTACTTCGGCTTTACGAAAATCGGCCCCTTTTTCATGGCGCAAAAGGAGAAGGCGTTTCTCGATGCCTGCCACCTCAGCGCCCACGGCCGCTACGCCTTCGACCGGGCCGCCCTCGACATGGATCGCCTGGACAAAACAGTGCTGAAGACCCTGATGGCGCCGTTTCCGGAGCGAACCTGCAACAGAGTCAAGGACATTTGGGGGTCAGGTCTTGAAATTTAGCGTTTTGGGGGATCCGAGGGGTTAGAGGAAAGAGATGCGGGATCTGATCAAGCAGGAACAGTTTGAGATGGAGGTGCTGGACCGATTGCGGAGCGGCCGGTTTCTGGACCGACTGGTTTTCGGCGGCGGCGCCATGCTGCGCCTGTGTTATGGACTGGACAGGCATTCCGTCGATCTCGATTTCTGGCTCCTGAACAAAAACGGGGAGAAGGATTTTGATCACACGGCGTGGTTTTCCGGTTTGCTGCAGTTTTTGGCCCGCCATTATGAGATTCGGGATGCGGCGGAAAAGTTCCACACCCTCCTCATTGAATTGAAATCGCCGGATTATCCGCGCAGTCTGAAGCTGGAAATGCGGAAAGGGGTGAAGATGACGAAGACCGACCGAGCCATCGCGTACAGCCGTCATTCATCGGTCCAGGTCTATGTCCGGACCATTCCGCTTCCGGAGATGATGACGTCGAAGATCGACGCCTTCCTGCAGAGAAAGGAGATCAGGGACGCCTATGACCTCGAATTTCTGGTCAAAAAAGGGGTGCAGGCTGATATTTCCCCCGAGAAGGGGGATCAGATCCTGACTGCCATCGCCGCCTTGACCCGTCAGGACTACAACGTCAAACTGTGTTCGCTCCTGGAGGCGGATCAGAGACCCTATTACCGGCAGAATAATTTCAGGATTTTGAAGTCTTACCTGGGAAGATAAGGGGAGGGGCGGAAGCGGTCACTACTGTGGTGAGTCCGGATCACAAGACCCTGCTGGTTCTCACTTGATGGATGAAGCACCCACCGAATTCGCCAAGATCGTCTTAACTTTTCTGGATATTAATGAGACGGTTCAGGTGAGATAAGCGGAAAAACAGTTGTGGTGCGGAGAATGTATGCTATAATCTCCGCATGAGGTGCGGAGAATGACTCTGTATATCCATGAAAGGGAGGATTGGCCTCGGTTCCACTGGAACCATGAGAGGTTAGCCGGTCGGCTTTCCGCCGTGCGTCACAGACAGGGGCGACTGATCGGACGGATGGAGACGCTGGGGTTTCCGCTGCGCGCTGAAGCCGTCTTGCGCACCCTGACGTTGGACGTCCTGAAATCCTCGGAGATCGAAGGGGAGATGCTCAATATGGCGCAGGTGCGCTCCTCCATCGCCCGGCGTCTTGGCATGGATATCGGGGTGCCGGTGGCGGTGAGCAGAAACGTCGAGGGTGTGGTTGAGATGATGCTCGATGCGACGCAGAACAATGACAAGCCCCTGACTGAGGAAAGATTGTTCGGCTGGCATGCTTCGCTCTTTCCAACTGGATACAGCGGGATGCGCAAAATCAAGGTCGGCGCCTGGCGCGACGACGCGAAAGGGCCGATGCAGGTTGTCTCGGGTCCGATCGATCACGAGCATGTGCATTTTGAAGCTCCCGCCGCCGTTCGACTGGAGAAGGAAATGGCGGCCTTTCTCGACTGGTTCAACGGTGACGATGGTACGGATCTCGTTTTGCGGGCCGGTATCAGCCATTTTTGGTTCGTGACCATCCATCCTTTTGAAGACGGTAACGGGCGCCTCGCGCGTGCCATCGCCGATATGACACTGGCTCGATCGGAGCAAAGCGCACAGCGTTTCTACAGTATGTCGGCGCAGATCCTGCGGGAGCGGAATGTCTATTACAGGGTGCTGGAGGAGGCACAAAAAGGAACGCTTGACATTACAGCGGAACTGGAATGGTTTCTGGACTGCCTGAGCCACGCTTTTGATGACGTGGAAGAGACGCTTGCGGCTGTGTTCAGGAAGTCCCGCTTCTGGCAATCTTGCTCCACCTTGTCGTTCAATGACCGCCAGCGGTTAATTCTCAACAAGCTGCTGGACGGTCATGAAGGCAAGCTGACATCATCAAGATGGGCTAAAATGGCCAAGTGTTCGCAAGACACGGCTTTTCGGGATATTCAGGATCTTGTGGAACGCGGCGTCTTGAGGAAAGACCCCTCCGGCGGCCGCAGCACGAGTTATCACCTGATCGAGAGAGGATAGCGTCACGTTTGAACCTGAATCCGGGGCGCGAATTTAGCCGAAGCAATAACAGCAGGAGAAGACAGCGATGAAACGAAAAGAATCCATAGGTTATTTCAAGACGATACTTGCCTTCACTGCCGTCTTCATGCTCTGCGCCCTTCTCTCCTCAACCTATCTGAGTTACCGAACTTCCATTTCCGCTGCCGAATCAATCCATTTACCCTTTCTTCATCAACAAGGCGAAAAGATCGAGACACCTCTTCTCAGATATGCCGATGATATACTGTTTCTGACGGGGGTTCCTCCCATACAGGGGATGATAAGGGCAAATGAAGCGGGAGGCTATGACCGGCAAGAGCGGAGCAGTTACGCGCTCTGGGTAAAAAGGCTCAAGCAGATATTTGAAAGTTTAGGGACAACAAAAACCGAATACCTGAAACTCCGGTACATGGATGAAAAGGGCAACGAACTCGTCAGGGTGGATTTTAAGGATGGCAAAGCCAGAATCATCCCGGATACTGAACTGCAAAACAAGGCCGATCGCTATTATTTTACAGTAACGTCCGGTTAGGATTTTGCATAAGCGGTTAAGAATTTTGGCACATCGGGTTCGTTTGGTTTTGGTGAAAAATAATTTGCATCCATGTGAAGATTTTACTTGACAAATCAGGCACTTAGTGGGGGGCGATTTTCCGTAACTA
>JAURXV010000118.1 GCA_030654195.1 Syntrophales bacterium
ACGGCGGTCTTGATCGCCTCGTTGCTGGAAAGCTCGAGGGGAATCGAGACATGGATATCGTGTCTCCGGATGTACTCTTCGATGCTCTTGCGGGGGGCCGACCCCTGCTCGTGGACGATGAGCGCATGGCCGGCCAGATCCGCCGGCTCGATAACCGGTTTCAGCGCGAGGGGGTGTCCGGGCGGAACAATGATCTGATAGCTGTCCTCCAGAACCTCGCGGGAGAGCAGTTTCTTGTGCGGCACAGGGTAGGAGATGAAGCCGATATCGTTTGAAAGCGCCGCCGTCTTCTCCACGATCAGATCCGTCGGCAGGGTTTCCATGGAGATCCGGATCCTGGGATGAGCCATGCAAAACCGGTCCAGCATGAAAGGAAGGTAGTAGGAGCCGAAACTCTCGCTGGCGAGGATCCGGATGAAGCCCCGCTTGCGCTGCTGAAAGTCCCGGAGGCTCTCCTCCGCCTGATTCTCCAGGTCGAAGATAGATTCGGCGATGCCGTAAAGCACCTCTCCTGCATCCGTCAGGGCCATCTTTCGGCCGAAGCGGTTGAAGAGCTTGATCTCGTAGTGCTCCTGAAGGCGCTGGATCCCCTTCGTGACGGCCGGCTGGGTGATGAACATGGCTTCTGCGGCGGCGCTCAGACTTCCATGCTTTGCGGCCAGGTAGAAGATCTTCAGTTGATTGAGATTCATAACCTCACCTTATCCATTGAGCCAATTGCAAAACTCAAAATTCGCCGGCAGTTGACAAGTATATAAGACATATTGATTTGACTTATTTTATGTCCGTCTTTAAATATTTGTCAAGCGCTGTTGATCAAAAAGCCTCTTCTCCTCAGGGGGAACGGAAACGCCAGATCATCGTCGGAAAGGGAAACCATGGGAGAGAGCATATTCAAGAAAAGGGCTGGAATCGAGAAGCAGGTGGAGGAATTCATGGATCGTGTCAGCGAGGCGGGACCGTGAAAGAGATCAAGGTCAAGGCAAATGACAGCGTCATGTCTCTTTTTCAACCTCGACCTCGCCCAGGCACGCCTCGATGATATCCAGCGCCCGGTCCATCTCCTCACGGGTAATCGTCAGTGCCGGCGTCAGCGTGAGGATGTTCCCCATGGTGAGCTTGAAGCTGAGCCCCCGGCTGAGGGCGGCGTACATCACCGCCTCCGCTTCTTCTGCCGCCCGCTCGCCGGTCGTCCGGTCCTTCACCAGTTCAATGCCTAAAAAAAGCCCCAGACCGCGGACGTCACCGATCAGCGGGTGGCGTTCCATCATTTCTCTCATCCGCCCGAGGGCGTGCTGCCCGAGCTTCCGGGCATGTTCCGCTAGGCGGTTTTCCTCGATATAGCGGATCGTCGCCAGCGCCGCAGCGCAGGCGACGGGGCTCTTTTCGTGGGTGTAGTGGCCCAGGGCGCGGTTGCCCGCGACATCGAGGCCCTCACGGGCGATCAGGGCCGCGATCGGAAAGACGCCGCCGCCGAGCCCCTTACCGATGACGAGCATGTCGGGGACCACGTCAAAATTCTCGCAGGTAAACATCCGGCCGGTCCGGCCGAGGGCGTGGGGGATCTCGTCGAAGATCAGGAGCGCCCCGTGGCGGTCGCAGGCCTTGCGGATGATCTGCCAGTATTCGGGCTTCGGGATGTAGGGGGTGCTCCGGATCGGTTCGGCGATTACCGCGGCGATATCCCCTTCCTTCTCCAGGACGTACTCCACGTAGCGGGCGCACATCATGTCGCAGCCGCCGCGGCCGCGGCATTCATAGATGCAGCGGTATTCGTCGGGTGGCGGCACATGCTCCGTTCCGGGCAGCAGCGGGCCCATGTCCTGGCGGAAGAGCGCCTCGCCCCCGATCGAGATCGCGTCCAGGGAGGCCCCGTGAAACGAATCCCACATGGAGATCGTTTTGTGGCGGCCGGTCGCGATGCGGGCGAGTTTCAAGGCCATGCCGATCGCCTCGGCCCCGCCGGGACAGAAGAGGACGCGGTTCAAGTCCCCCGGGGCAATCTCGGCGAGCTTTTTTGCGAGATCGACGGCGACCCGGTTCGTGTAGCGCCGGGTGCAGAAGGGGAGCCGGTCCAACTGCTCTTTGATGGCGGCGATGACCGCCGGGTTGGCGAAGCCGACCTGATGGACGTTGTTCCCGTGGAAATCCATGTAGCGCCGCCCCTGGAGGTCTTCGATCCAGATCCCGTCGCAGCCGCGCATCGCGTTCAGGCAGGGGGTGGAGAGGGACTGTTTGAGAAAGTATTTTTCGTCCTCCGCAAGAAGTGCTCGCGTTTCGGCATTCAGATTCTCATCCTGCCATTTCTTCCGCTGCGGTGAAATGTTGATATCGCCTTCCGATCGGTGAAGTTTTTCCATGCTGTCCTCTCTGTGGAATGAAATTATACCTGTTTTCCGTAACATCCCCACCTCGGTGAAGTCAAATCTTCTTTTGTTATGGGTTCGATCACTTTTTTTCCCTTGATCTGGATCTTTTCCGCAGTGATAATCCGTAGCAGCTTTCAGAAAAAGCGGTGGAGTGGGCGAAGCGACCGGCTTGTGTTGGGGTGATTGTGGGGACACCTTGCCGCAAGGTGTCCCCACAATCATCCGGAAGAATCGGGAGGAGTGTCAGCATGGCAAAAGAGGGGTTCGAAAAACCGTGCGAACGGCCGGAGTCGGAACAGGGGGATGTCAACACCACACCGGCGCGACAGAGGTACTGGGAAAGGAACCTCTCCGGCGAGACGAGGGATTGGTTCGAGGAGGATGCGAGGTATTTCCTCCACCAGAGCCTATCCACCCCCGTCCTCAACGTAATCGCCCGGGCGAGGGGGATTTATATCGAGGACCTGGCGGGCCGGAAATACATCGACATGCACGGCAACGGTGTGCACAACGCCGGCTTCAACCACCCCGAAGTGGTCCGGGCGGTCCGGAGACAGTTGGACGAATCGCTCACCTTCTGCCCGCGGCGCTACACGAACATCCCGGCCGTTCGACTGGCGAAGAAACTGGCGGAGATTGCACCCGACGGGCTCTGTCGGACCCTCTTCTGCCCGGGGGGGACGGATGCGATCGAGATGGCGCTGAAGCTGGCAAAACTGGTGACGGGCCGCTTCAAGACCATCTCATTCTGGGACTCCTTCCATGGGGCCGGTTTCGGGGCGTCGGGCGTCGGGGGCGAGGAGCACTTTCACGGCGGAATCGGACCGCTCGTTCCCGGGGCCTTTCATGTGGAATTCCCCAATTACTATCGCAATCCCTGGAGGTTCACGAATCCGGACGATGTTGATGCCGAATGCCTCCGGCAGATCGAACTGGTCCTGCGGCGGGAGCCGGAGATGGCCGCGGTGATCGGGGAACCGGTTTCCGCAAATCCGGTCGTGCCCAGCCGGCGGTACTGGGAAGGCGTCCGGGATCTCTGCCGGCGATACGGCGCGCTGCTGATCTTTGACGAGATCATCGAGGGGTTCGGCCGGACCGGGAAGATGTTCGCGAGCGACCATTACCTGACGCCGGACATCCTGGTCCTCGGTAAAACGCTCGGGGGCGGGATCGTTCCGCTCGCGGGGATCGTGACACGGGAGGAGTACAACGTCTGCGGGGATCGCTCGATCGGCCACTACACCCACGAGAAGAACGCGCTGGCGGCGGCCGCCGGCCTGGCCGCGATCGAGGTGATCGAGAGGGAGAACCTCTGCGATCATGCGGCGCGGCTGGGCGCCCATGCACTGGAACGGCTGAAGGAGATGGCGGACCGCCACCCCCTCATCGGCTGCGTGATGGGGATCGGCCTCCACATCGGCATCGACCTCGTCCGGGACCGGAAAACCAAGGAGAAGGCGACCCGGGAGGCGGAGGCGGTGATGTTCAAGTGCATGGAGAAGGGGGTCGCCTTCAAGACGATCGACGGCAATATGATCACCCTCCGGCCGGCCCTCGTGATCACGCAGCAGCAGATGGATTTGGCCCTCGATGTGATCGAAGAGGCGATCGGCGAGGTGGAGCGGGGGTTGAACTACTGAGCGTCAAACGATAACCAAGAGAGAAGAGGAGCTGAATCATGAAGGTATTGTGCTTGGGCGGTGCGGGTAAGATCTGTCGCGAATCCGCGCTGGATCTGGTGCAGTTTTCGGATTTCGAAGAGATCATGATCGGAGATTACGACGAGAAGGTAGGCCGGGAGGTTGTCGCCTGGCTCGACGATCCCCGGGTCAATTTCAAGAAGGTCGATGTCAAGGACAAGGCCGCGGCCGTAAAAATCATGAAGGATTACGATATCGTCATGGATGGGACGACGATCACCTTGAACGGTCTTTCCACCGCCTGCATCGCGGAGGCGGGCTGTCACGGGATCAACCTGAACGGCTTCGGTGAGGAGTATCCGTATGACCCGGTCTTCAAGAAACACGGCCGGACCCATGTCCCCGGTTTCGGCATGACGCCCGGGACTACCGACATGATGGCGAAGTATGCGATCGACCGCCTCGACACGATCGACACGGTCCGCATCAGTCACGGCGCCTTCCGCCCCATCGCCTTCTCGGCATCGATCACGGAAACGACCAGTTACGAGTACGACCCGAAGCTTCCCGGCCGCGTCGTCTATGAAAACGGGCAGTTCGTCCAGGTGCCCCCATTCGCGAGGCCGCTCGATGTGGAGCTGCCCGGTCCTTACGGGACGCATCCTCAGTACATCATTCCCCATTCGGAGACGAAGACGGTGGCAGCCTATCTGGAGGAGCAGGGAAAGCAGGCCCGCCTGATCGAGGTCCGCGGGACGTGGCCTCCGCAAAACATGCAGCTCGTCCGGGCCCTCTACGACTGGGGGATTCTGCGAAACGACAAGATCAAGATCGCCGGCGTCGAGATCGGGATCATGGATGCGGTGTCGGCCTATCTGATGCAGTATCCGGTGGGGCAGGAAACGACACTCTACGGATACGCGCTGCACATCGATGTGACGGGGATGAAGGAGGGCAAGAAGCTCCGGTATCTGTTGACGCATACCCACCCGGCCTCGGACGGCTCGGTTGCGGGCTGGGAAAAGCTCCGGGCCTATACCCGATGTGTCGGAATCCCGATGGCGATCGCGACGGCCCTGATTGCGAAGGGGAAGGTGAAACGGACGGGCGTCGTCGTGCCCGAGTTCGCGTTCGACCCGGAGGAGGTCTTCCGGGAACTGGAGAAACGGCAGATTTTCATCCATATCAACGTTACGAATGAGGATAACCATTGATTATCTATTATATGATTATTATTAATTTGACTCATACATTGAATGCACTATAAATGGGGTAAACTTTCTGGAGATAGCGCGTGTGAAGGCCCCCCCTTCGGGGGCGAAGGGCTCTGAGCTGTCTTTGACAGGCCTTCTCGATTTTGTTATGAATCAGCCGATTTCGGATTCTTGAAACAGGGCAGAGGGTTCTTGAGTCAACAGGATGTGAAAGGGGGTGACACAGCCAGGATTACTGTTTCTGAAGATTAACATTTAATGCATTAAATTTAATTGGAGGAAAATCATGAAAGGAAAATTCATTGCAGTCGCCGTCGCCGCGATCTTCTCGGTAGTTCTTGCCGGCAGCGCTATGGCGGAAGAGATCAACGCCTACATGGGTACATCTCCGGAAAACAATGTCAAGATCGTCAATTTCATCAAACAAAAAACAGGGATCACCGTCAATCAGACCTTCCAGTCCTTCGGCGAGATCGAGGCCAAGGTGAAGGCCGAGGCCCCGAATTTCAACGCGGATATCATCGTCGGCTGCGGTTCGCCGCTGGCCTTCATGGCCCAGAAGAACGGCTGGGCCGTCCCCTATGTTTCCAGCGGCTGGAAGGGCGTCTCGGAGGTATTCATGGATAAGGAGGGTTCCTGGTACAACATCGCCAACTTCTCCTTCGTGCTGGTCGGCAACAAGGATCGTCTGGCCAAGGCGGGGTACAGCATGCCCAAGAGCTGGAAAGAGCTTCTGGATCCAAAATGGAAGGGCGAGATCATCATGCCCTCGCCGCTGAGCTCCGGTACCGCAAACATGATGCGGTTCGCCTTCCTGGCCCTCTACGGGGATGATGCGGGCTGGAAATACATAGCCGACCTCGACAAGAACATCCACCACTACACCCGGAGCGGCAACGCCCCGACCGATCTCGTCGGCAGGGGGGAATTCATGCTGGGGCTCACCTCGGATGAGAACGTCAAAAAGCGCCTCGACGACGGCTACCCGCTGATCTGGACCGTTCCCGATGAGGGGACCGGATATGACGGGACCTTCGCACTGATCCTGAAGGGCACGAAGAAGCAGGCCACGGCCAAGAAGGTGATTGATGTCCTGGGCACCCCTGAGTTCAGCGCGCTGATGGCCGAAATCGGCTATGTGACGCCGCGGCCGGCGCCGAACAAGCTTTACGGGCAGACCCTGCCCAAATACATCAAGATCGATCTGGGCAAGGCCGCGGAGGATCGCCCCAAGAACAACGATCTCTGGAAGCAGAAGTTCAGAACCGAATTTAAATAAAATGGTCAGACCATTCGTGTCACTGGAGGAGAAAGATGGCGACAGCGGAGTTATCTGTCAAATTGCAGTCAAGCAGCGGCAGCAAGATAAAGGATTTCCTGAATGCAAACATGGTTAACATCCTTGCTGCTTTTTTATTCCTGCTGCTCGCCTTCTTTCTCCTCTACCCCATCGCCGCGGTCCTGATCAAGAGCCTCCGGGGGCCGTCGGGATTCACGCTGCAATATTATCAGAATTTTTTCAGCAAGAATTATTATTATCAGTCGCTGATCAACACGCTTCTGCTCGGAGCCATCAATACCGCGGTCTGCCTCGTGATCGGTTTCTGCCTCGCCTACATGACCACGCGGGGACCCTGGATCCTCCGGAAACCGCTGAAGATCATCTCCCTCATTCCATTGATCGCCCCGCCGTACCTGTTCGCCCTTTCACTGATCATCCTTTTCGGCCGCAACGGACTCGTCACCAGGGCGCTGGACCTTCACTGGGAGCTCTACGGCTTCGGCGGCGTCGTGATCTCCCAGACGCTCGCCTTCATCCCGCTCGCCTACATGATGATCGAGAGCACGCTGATGTCGCTGAACCCCAACCTCGAGGAGAGCGCCTATGACATGGGGGCGTCGGAGGCGACCATTCTCCGGACCATCACGATCCCGCTTTTGGCGCCGGGGCTTCTGAAGGCGGCGCTCCTGATCTTCGTGATGACCATCGCCGAGTTCGGAAACGCCGCGATCCTGGGCGGACGGACCCCCTTCCTGGCGCCGGATACCTACACGATGATCACCGGGGAGTCCGATTTCAACATGGGGAGCGTCCTCTCCGTCGTGCTGATCGCCCCCTGCATCCTGATCTTCTTCATCCATAATTATCTGTTGGAGGGGAAGAAATTCACGACGATCGGCGGCAAGCCGGTCGCCTCCGAACCGCGGAAGATCACCCCGCTGATCAAAGTTCCCTTCGTCATCATTACGACGGTAGCGGCCGGGGCGATCTTCGTCTGTTTCGCCGTGGTTTTTGTGGCCTCCTTCTACAAGATCCTCGGCGTCACGCACAATATCGTTCTCTCCAATTATCTGGATTTCACATCCAATCAGGCGATTTACAACAGTATCCGAGTCAGTTTCGTGGCGGCCGTCATCGGCGCCGTCATCGGCGTCCTGCTGGCCTATGTCATCGTCCGGGGAAAATTTTTCGGCCGCAACTTCATCGAGATGGTCTCTCTTTCGGGATTCGCCCTTCCCGGGACGGTCCTCGGCATCGGTTATCTGCTCGCCTTCAGCGCCCCGCCCCTCAAGCTGACGGGCGGAATCATGATCCTGGCCCTGAACTGTGTCTTCCGTTTTCTGGCCGTCGGCGTCGAGGCGGGGATCAGCAAGCTTCATCAGATCCATATCGAGATCGAAGAGGCCTCTGCGGATCTCGGCGCCAGCTTCCTGACCACCTTCTACAGGATCGTGCTGCCGATCATGTTCCCCGCCTTCATCGCGGGCTTCCTGTATACCTTCATGACGGCTATCGTCTCCCTGAGCGCCGTGGTCTTTCTGGTCAGCCCCGGTTTCGAGCTCGCCGCCGTCATGATCTTCGACAAGGCGGTCTACGGGGAGGTCGGCCTCGCCTCGGCAACGACGATGAAGCTGGTCCTGATCGTCGTGATCTGCATGATGATCCTGAATTACATCAGCAACAAAACCAGGCTGGGCAGCAGCATGAAAAAGACGGCGGCGGTATGACAACGAAAGGGGTCACTGGAGACATGGAAGGAAAAGAAAACGGAAAACCGATGTTGATTCTGAAGGATATCCACAAGTTCTATGGAGCGAACGAAGTGCTCAAAGGGGTATCGCTGGAGGTCAAAAGGGGCGAGCTTGTCACTTTCGTCGGTCCCAGCGGCTGCGGGAAGACGACGCTTCTGAGACTGATCGGAGGCTTCACCGATATCAGCTCGGGGGACATCATCCTCGACGGCCAGCGCATCAACGATCTCCCTCCCAACCTGAGAGACACGCGGATCTGCTTTCAGAACTACGCCCTGTTTCCCCACATGACCGTCGCGGAGAACGTCGGCTACGGATTGAAAATCAACAAGTGGCCCAAGGAGAGGATTGTTTCCCGGGTCAATGAACTTCTCGAGATGGTCGAGTTGGAGGCATTCGGAGACCGGATGATCGACAAGCTCTCCGGCGGTCAGCAGCAGCGCGTCGCGTTTGCGCGGGCGCTCAGTCTCGAACCGAAGGTGCTGCTGCTCGACGAACCCCTCTCCAACCTCGACGCGAACCTGCGGCTGGTCATGCGTGAGGAGATCCGCAAGTTGCAGGAAAGGCTTCACATAACGACCGTATTTGTGACCCATGACCAGTTCGAGGCCATGGCCATTTCCGACCGGCTGGTCGTCATGAAGGACGGTCGGATCGAACAGGTGGGAAGCCCGATAGAGATCTACGAAAAACCGGCGAATGAGTTCATCGCGGCATTCGTCGGATATGTCAATTTCATGGAGGGACGGATCGCGTCCATCGACGAAAAAACGCGCGATACCGTCATCGATACGGAATATGGCAAGATCGGGATCACGCTGCAGCAGGACGATATCAACCCGGGAGATGACGTCCTCATGGTCATCCGCCCGGAGAGCGTGAACATCTCCTTGAACTGCGAGGGTAGCCGTCAGAATGTCCTCTGCGGGCGCCTTAAATCCTATATGTATGCCGGCTCCATTGCAAAATGCACGGTGACGATCGGCGACAGGACCATGATCATCGACCAGTACAACCCGCGGGATGCGCAGCATTTCAAACACGCCGAAAAAGTTGAAGTCGAGATCCCCAGAAGCGTCCATCTCCTGAAAAAGAAAAAATAGCGCGATCCGGAAGCGAAACAAGAGGAGGCCGGTTGTTACTTCTCGCTCGTTTACCTTATCAATAAACTATATCATGGTGATAGGTTATTACTTATTGAAGTCAACAAGGGAGGCCGATACATGTTTGTAGCAGATTACGAATAAGCGTCATTCTGCAACTCCGCTACAGAATGACGCTTATTCGATAACCAAAATTGAAGCTTTGTATTTGCAGTCTGGCTTATCTTCCAAAATTACCGGGTGCTTTGCGATGTCGGTATTGGTTTTTTCCCAAACAGCCGCCAAGCTGAAATACCGCTAACGATAAGCAGGGTAGCGATCAGTCCTGCAGGGAGAACCATCTTCAAGGTGAACAGAGTCTCCGTTGATTGTAAACCTGCGATGGAATCAGCAAAATAGCAGGTAATGGCAATGCCTGGAATAACTCCCAATCCAGAGCCGGCAATGTATTGGCAAAGCCGTACCTTGGTCAGGCCAATAGCCCAGTTGAGGGGTGGCGCTACAAAAAGAACAAGGCGCAGCAGTAGTACTGTCAGAAACCCGTTCTCCGCAAGGCGCTCATCAAAAGCCCGCAAGTGATGGAAACGACTCTCCAGTGATGTTTGAAAAACATCACGTAAAAAATATATCGGACACAGAGAAAGGTTCCTGTTGAACCAACGATTACACCGATCCAGCCGTAAATAAAACCTTTGACGCCCCCGAAAAGCAAGCCTCCCAGTGCAATCAGCATAATCTCAGGCAGATGCAGAAAGATACCCGCAATGCACAGACCGATGAAAAAAAGAGGGCTATAAGGGCCAAAAGAATCCAAGATTTCCCGCATTTCATCAATATTCAGGTATCTTGAAAAATCATAGGCGCTGTAAATCCAGACCAGCGCCCCTGTCAGAGAAAGACCGATACAAATCTTAATGTATTTTCTTACCAAGGAGAGACTCATGATCCAGTTCTCCGAATGAAGTCCACCACTACTTGCGCGAGCTCCTCCCCGCAGTCCTCTTGAATAAAATGGCCGCCTTTTTTGATTACAGCATGTAACTGACCCTGCGCACCGGGAATAAGCCTCTGAAACACATTCTCCCCGCCCCGTGTGATGGGATCGGAATCGCTAAAAGCAGTGAGAAAGGGCTTGTCGAATGCCTTCAACACTTCCCACGCCTTGCGGTTGGCAGGAGCGGCCGGGTCATCGGGAGATGCCGGAACGAGAGATGGGAATATACGGGCGCCCTCTTTGTAGGACTCATCCGGAAAGGGCGCGTCGTAAGCTGTCTTTACCTCGGATGAAAGGGGCTTGACGCAACCAGCGTTCACGATGGTGCTCACAGGGAATTCCGGGGTCTCTTGGGAGAACTTTCGCCATGCGAGGAAGGCATCGGGCATCTTCTGGTCTCCGGTGGGCAGTCCTGTGTTGGCCGTCACGACCCGGCTGAATCGTCCGGGATTGTCGGCAAGCAGGCGCATGTTTCATCTCGCATTCAACGAACTGCTCTGACAAAAAGATCTGAACATTTGTATTTGAACCTCTGATTATCTAACGCCCTTTCTAATACCTGTGTGAACGCCCGCTATGAGGTAATGGCATTAAGCTTCTCGAAACCTGCATAGGCAAAATACCCCGCAAACACAATTAGAAAGACTGCGCAGACAGCGATAAGCGTGCGGTAAAGGCTATCGGTTAGAAAATGTCTTCCCCCTGCCACAGCAGCTGCGACAAGTGAATACCAGACCAAGTCAGCCAGAATATGTCCGACAAAGAAAAAAACTATGCCCCAGAAACCAAACTGCCAGGAATAGAGAATATAACCCAAGCCGATCGTTGCCCACCAGATGATCCAATAGGGATTGGCCACACTCATCAATATGCCGCTGAGCATTGGATGACTCCTCATTTTTTGGTCTCCCTCCCATGAAAGACGCAAGGAAGGCAAGGAACGGAGCATCTCGGAGGCCATCCAGAAAAGAATTATGGACCCGATAAGGGCGGTTGCTACAAAAACCACAGGCTGCTGAAAAAACGGCGCCAGCCCCAGCAGAAAGGCGATAACGAGTACCAACTCCAAGATGGCGTGACCGGCAATAAGAAGTGGCCCCGTGATGAAACCGCGTTGCGAGCTTTCACTTATTGTAGCGGTCAGAAGTGGCCCCGGCATCAGGGCTCCGGATAGCGCGATAACAAACGATGAAGCAAAAATTGTTAATAGGACTGTCAAGATTTTTTGCCTTATAAATGAAAGTCAATGAATTGGCAGGAACGCCTGGAGCCTTAAGTGTATTTGAACCGGGTAAGTACGGTTCGAAAGCCGGAGGCTAAACCCTTTATTTAAGCGTCTCAAGGCCAACGTCATTTCTTTTCCAGTTCACCAGAAATATTCCCACGCAGACCATAGGAAGTCCTGTCATTAAAGAACCGGTGAATTCCTCGTCAAGAAAGATAACGCCTGCAAAGACCCCGAAAATGGGTGTCAGGAAGGTGAAGGCTGAGAGCCTGCTCACCGAATAGCCGTGGATCAGCTTGAACCAGATCAAGTAAGTAATAAAGGCAACGATTACCGACTGAAAGAGGATACAGCCGACAATTGAAGGATTCAACATGATAATCCATCGGGGTTCCAGGATGAGGCTCGCGAAGAAAAGAATCGGAATCGAAAAAACGAGTTGATAAAGAAACGTATGGATCGGCTGGACCTTCCCTGCCATGAACCTTTTGATATAGAGGGTGGTCGCTGCCCAAAGGAAAGCGGCGATGATTTCCAGGATGTCCCCGATGAACATGGTGGGTTTTGCCCCGGCGGGTCTCCCTTGAAAGATCAGTAAAACGCCCACAAAGGCCGCAACAAGTCCCAGCGACTTTAAAAACGTCAAACGATCCCCCACAAGAAAAAAGTGGGCTCCAACGGCCACGATGAAGGGGCTCGTGTAAAGGAATATGATGGAGCGAGCTGCGTCTGTATAGAGAAGTCCGAAGTATATGGAGGCGAATTCCAAACCACAGAGAAGGCCCACCACAACTCCGTGCAGCAGATTGATGTCGGTATGAAATATTTTCTCCTTC
>JAURXV010000123.1 GCA_030654195.1 Syntrophales bacterium
CCGGCGGCGGGAAAAAGGAGATGGATATGTTGAGCAACGAAGAGATTGTCGGCGCTTTGGTGGCCAGGGCCCGCGCCGCACAGAAACAGGTGGAAAATTATACCCAGGAGCAGATCGACGAGGTGGCGCTCTCGGCTGCCTGGCAGGTCTACAGGGACGACAATATCGCCGCCTGCGCGAAGAGCGCTGTGGAAGAGACCGGCATGGGTGTCTATGAGGACAAACTCACCAAACATAAGGTCAAGGTCCTGGGGGTCTGCCGGGATATCAAACATGCCAAAACGGTGGGGGTGATCGAGCGGGATGAAGCCCGGGGGCTGACGAAATACGCCAAGCCGGTAGGGGTCATCGGGGCGCTCACCCCGGTGACGAATCCCACGGCAACGGCAGCCAGCAACGGGACGGGAATCCTGAAGGGCCGTAACGCCGTCATCTTTGCTCCCCATCCGGCGGCCAAGCGGTCCTGCCGGGTGGTCTGCGAATTCATGCGGGAGGGGCTGCGCAAAGTCGGCGCCCCGGTTGATCTGATTCAATATCTGGAGGAGCCCAGCGTGCCCCTGACCCAGGAACTCATGCGCCAGGTGGACCTGGTGGTGGCGACCGGCGGCGCCGTCATGGTCAAGGCCGCCTATTCCAGCGGCAAACCCGCCTATGGCGTCGGGGCCGGTAACCCGGTCATCATTGTGGCCGAAGATGCCGACCTGGCCGATGCGGCGGAGAAGATCCGGATCAGCAAAACCTTCGACAACGCCACCTCCTGCAGCTCCGACAACTCGCTGCTGATCCAGGAGAGTGTTTTCGACCGGATGGTTGAGGAGCTCAAGAAACAGGGCGGATACCTCTGCAATCCGGCAGAAAAGAAAAAGCTTGAGAGCTGGATGTGGGTCGCGAACGCCAAAACGGGTCATGTAGCCCTCAACGCCAAGATCATCGCCGTGTCCGCCCGCCGGATCGCCGAAGGCGCCGGGATCGCCGTCCCGGATGGAACCAAAATGCTCATGGTCATCGGGGAAAAACCCGGCGAAGAGCGCTTCAGCGGGGAAAAGATTTCCCCCGTCCTGGCCCTTTGGCGGTATCAGACGATCGACGAGGCCATTGAGCTCATCGCGATGCTCCACAAATACGCAGGACTGGGGCATTCCTGCGGCATCTATTCCTTCAATTCCGACTATATCCGGAAGGTGGCGACTGCGGCCAAGGTCAGCCGGATCCTGGTCCGTCAGGCCCATGCGCCGTCCGCCGGGGGCCATTTCCACAACGGCATGCCCTCCACAGTCACACTGGGATGCGGCACCTGGGGCGGCAACATCACCAATGAGAATATCCACTGGAAGCATTTCATCAATGTGACCTGGGTCTCGGAGCCGCTGCCGGTGGTAAAGCCGACGGAAGAGGAGATCTGGGGTCCGCTCTGGGCGAAATATGGCCGGTGACCTGCTGCCGGACCTTTTCCTGGGGACACGATGCGGCATCATGTCCCCAGGAAAAGGTCCCCGTCGGGCAGGTCCGGTCCCTGTGGACTTGGAGGTCGGGAGGCCGGCGCCCGCAGAGTCTCTGAAAGGAAGGAGGTGAATTTTCGATATCCGAATTAAGATGGTCAAGAAGTACGGAAAGTGAATCGTGGAAAGGCCGAGGGTGGCAGACTCTATTTTCTAACGTTAAGACAGTCAAAGGAGGGACGAAATGAAGAAGAAGTGGCTCGTTTTGATGGTTATGGCAGGTCTTATCGTGGTATCGGGGCTTCAGCCCGCGGCCTATGGGGCTGGCAAGAATAAGATCCATTTCGGCTATCTTGTTGCGGACCAGGTCCACAACTTTGCTTCAATGATCATGAAGGAGAAGAAGTTCCTGGAGGAGGAAGGCATTGAGGTAAAATGGGGTGAGTACCTTGCCGGCGCCTATCTCATGCAGCATCTGGCTTCGGGCGAAGTGGATTTCGGAACATGCGGGATCGTTCCTGCAATGATCACCCGAGGGCAAGGTATTGATGTGGTTGTGCTGGCCGGCGGCAACACCGAAGGGTCCGCTATTGTTGTGAAAAACGAGATCAAAACCCCAAAGGATTTGGACGGCAAAAGCATAGGCACCCCGGGGATTGGATCCATCCAGGATGCCATGGTGGACATGGTGGCCAGAAAATACAACATCAGCATAAAAAAGAGGCAGATGTCTGTGGCCGATATGCCCATCTTCCTCAAGAAGGGCGAAATAGACGGTTTCATTGCCTGGGCGCCTCACAATGAGAAGGCAGAACAACTGGGTTATGGCCACATCATTCTCACGTCGGCGGATATCCTGCCCGGACATCAGTGCTGCGTGCTCGTGGCAAAAGGCCAGCTCCTCAAAGAGGAACCGGAACTGGTGAGAAAGGTGATCAGGGCATTTATGAAGGCTTACCAGTATGAACAGAAACACCATGATGAGACCATAGACCTTGTGGTGAAGTACACCAACACACCGAAGGATGTGGTCAAGAAGGCTTGGAGCCATACGCCGCATCCCTATCCCCCGTATGTAAACGTTGAGAGCGCAAAGATGCAGGCTGATGGCCTGATAGCGGGTGGTAAGATACAGAAGGACAAAGTCAAAGATGTGGACAAATTTGTGGCTGAGATGAACCACCCTGAGTTCCTGAAGGAGTATATGGGGAAATCGAAGTAGTAGACTCATGGTTTTTGGCCGAGCCCTGCCGGGTGGCCTTTTTCGCCCGCCCGGCAGGGCCGGAAAGAGGGTGCAAAGGGGAGAGGTGTGATGGGCAGCAACTACTTGGAAAGGGTAAAGGTTTTCAGTTACAACCTGATCAGCCTCACGATTTTTATCATTTTGTGGTTCTGGGTAGCCCGCTGGCAGGCGTCGCCCTTTTTCGCTTCCCCAGCGGAGATTGCCCAGGGCTTCATGCAGATGGTTACCGTAGGGGATGAGGAAGGTATCACGATCTTCATGCACCTCTGGCAAAGCCTTATCCGTGTATTCTCGGGCTTCGGAGCCGCCTGCGTTCTGGGGATTCCGGGCGGCTTGGCCCTGGGGCTTTTCCCATTCATCTACAACCGCACAAGAATTATCATCGAACCGTTGCGTTTCATCTCTCCCATCGCATGGATCCCGGTGGCGATCGTTCTGTTGGTCGGGTTTACAAGGTATGTGTTTGTGATCTGGGTAGCTTCCTTTTTTCCCATCTTTATCACCACTCTCTGGAGCGTTAGGAATGTGAATCTTATCCACATCAATGTGGCGAGAGTGGCGGGGGCTTCTCGGTGGTTCGTCATTACCAGGATCATTGTTCCCGCCACTCTACCCTACATTGCGGGGGGAATGAGGGTCAGCCTGGGTATATCATGGATGTGCATCGTTGCAGCGGAGATGATCGGAGGAGAGATGGTTGGCATCGGCCGTCTCATATTGAAATCCTCCATGATGCACAGGATGGATCTTGTCGTGGTGGGGATGCTCACGATCGGAATCCTTGGCTATTGCTTAAATGAGGTATTCATCAAAGTGGAAAAGCGAATTTTCCGTTGGAGAGCAGCGGTTTCCATTGATTAGGGGATGCCATGGAAGAGAAAATAAACAGAGAGAAGTATAAGACCCTCGGCTATAATGTCCTGACGCTTTTTCTGTTTCTGGCGATATGGACCTTGGCCTACTGGCTGATTAAATCGCCCTTTTTCCCCTCACCGTTAATGGTATTTAATGCCTTTCTGGAACTTCTCATCCACGGAGATATCGAGGATGTGAAGTTGGGAATGCATATTCAGCAAAGCCTGTGGAGAATTTTTGGGGGCTTTGCTGCAGCCTGCATTCTGGGGATTCCCCTCGGTCTTTTAATGGGGCTTTATGGACGGGTGTATGACAGCACCAAGGTCCTTATCGAGCCGATCCGTTTTATCCCGCCCGTCGCCTGGATTCCCCTCGTCATTGTTCTCCTGGTGGGGTACTTCCGGTTCGTGTTTATCATCTGGCTGGGCGCGTTCTTTCCCATATTCATCGGTACACTTCTCAGCGTGAGGGGGGTGAACCCGCTTCATATCGAGGTCCCCAAGTCCTTCGGGGCCAGTCGCTTTTACATCATCAGGAACATCGTTCTGCCTTCGGTGCTTCCCGAAGTGCTGACCTCTATGAGGGTGGGCCTTGGCATTGCCTGGGAATGTATCATGGCCGCGGAGATGATCGGTGGTGAAAGGGTGGGGATCGGCATCATGATATTGAAATATGCCCAGTTAATCAGAATGGATGCCATTATAGTGGGCATCATAGTCATCGGAATCATTGGTTTTGGCCTGAATGAGATTTTCATTTTCGTGGAAAAAAGGATATTCCGGTGGAAGGAGGTCGTATCCATTTAGGAGGGAGCATGGAAAAGGAACTGATTGATGTTGATCTATCCATGAAGTTCGACAGCCTGAGTGTCCTGGAGAATATCCGGTTCAAGGTCCATGAGAATGAATTCCTGGTTATTGTGGGCCCCAGCGGATGCGGAAAAACGACCATGGCAAGACTCCTGGCGGGCCTTCAAAAGCCCACCTCCGGTCATGTGACCATGCGAGGGGAGAGCATTAGTCCGAAGGTCCATAACATCTCCATCGTTTTTCAAGAGCCTTCCTGCATTCCATGGCGTACCCTCTGGGACGATATCACCATGGGATTGGTCATCAAAGGGGTGGATCAAAGCGCGATAAAGAAAAGAGCCGAGGAAGTGATCAAACTGGTGGGTCTGGATGGTTTCGAGGAGTACTTTCCCAAGCAGCTCTCGGGTGGCATGAAGCAGAGGGTGGCCATTGCGAGGGCTTATGCCACGAACCCCGATCTCTTGCTCATGGATGAGCCTTTTGGTCACCTGGATGCTCAAACGCGCTATCTCATGCAGATCGAAATCATGAGGATATGGGAAAAGGAAAAGAAAACAGTCGTGTTTATCACCAATAACATCGAAGAGGCCGTTTACTTGGCAACGCGGATCATTGTATTTTCAAAGCTGCCGGCCAGAATCAAGGCGGAATACAGGATCGAGTTACCGCGTCCAAGAAAGCTTACTACTCCAGAATTCCTTGGCGTGCGTAGCGAGGTTACGGAGCAGTGCGAAGTGGTCGAGCGATGAATGAAAGGGCATAAGGGATGTCAGGAAGAAAGGTCAAGATAGAGGTCCGCGACCTCTGTAAGTGCTTTGGGGACCTAGAGGTCCTCAACCACATGAATTTCGACATCTATGAGGGTGAGTTTTTGTGTGTCGTTGGTCCCACGGGCTGTGGAAAAACGACATTCTGCAACGTCGTGACCAGGCTTTTGCCTCTTACCCAGGGAGCAATCACCATGGGTGGAGAGGAGATTGATTTCAAGAAGCATAATGTCTCGTTTGTTTTTCAGGAGCCATCCTGTATCCCATGGAGAACTGTTTGGGACGACATCAAGATCGGGCTTCAAATCAAGGGTGTAAACAAGACAGAGGTGAGAAGGAGGGTGAACGCCATCATTGAACTGACGGGGCTGACCGGGTTCGAGCACTTCTATCCGAGCCAGATTTCGGCAAGCATGAAACAACGGGTGGCCATTGCCAGGGCATTTGTGACCGAACCGGACCTGCTGCTGATGGATGAGCCTTTCGGCCAGTTGGATACCAGAACACGTTTCTCCATAGAGAACCAATTGATCGAGATCTGGCAAAAGACCAAGCGAACGATCATTTTCGTTACCCACAACCTTGAAGAGGCGGTCTACCTGTCTGAGAGAATCCTTGTGTGTACGCAGAAGCCGACCGGCATAAAAGAAGAGGTCCTTGTCGACCTGCCCCACCCCCGTGACATTACCGATCCGAAATTCGTTGAAATCAGAAACAGGGTGACGGATCTGGTCAAATGGTGGGAATGAATGAACATGCCTTTGTCGACCAAAGGGGGGTCCCAACCCGAACCGGCGTAAGTATTCGTGATTGAAGGTGCTTGAGCCGAGGAAGTGGAGTGACAAATTGTCGCTAAATCGCGTTTTGAGGATGTTTAAGGAAGGCCGTCAAGAAGGACCTGTCTGTTCGAGTCCATTGGTCATGACGACACTGGAGCAGATGGAGCACACGGGCTCCTATTACCCGGCGGCCCTCGGGGAACCTGAGCCCATGTCCATGCTGGCAAGCGCCGCATACACCTTCCTCGGTTTCGAAGGCATACGAGTCCCCTTTGATCTCTGCGTGGAGGGGGAGGCGCTTGGGTGCAAGATCCGAGATGGCGGTCAGGACTCCCCCCCTTCCGTGGTGGAGAGGGCCTTCGGCGAAAAGGAGAGCCTCCATATCCCCAAAAATGTTTTCGACAAGGGAAGATTTCCGGCTGTTTTCAAAGCCGTCGGCATGCTCAAAAAGAAGTTTGGAGATGAAGTGACGATCTATGCTGGAGTGGCCGGCCCTTTGACCTTACTCGGCTACCTCTATAATGCCGCAACGGTGATGCGCTGGCCAATCAAGGATCCGGCGCGAATGGATGAGAACCTGAATGCGGCTGTCGTTTTCATCCTGGAGTATGTGCGCTGTTTGTTCGGGGCGGGCTGCGATGTGCTGGTGGTTATCGATCCCAGCGCCTCCGGTGATCTGTTGAGCCGAAAGCATTTCCAGAGGCATATGGTTCCGACGTATCAGAGGATGAGAAAAGAGATCGGGGAACCTGTGGTTCTCCATATCTGTGGATACACCCTGGACTTCCTTGATCTCCTCCCTGAAACGGGCTTCGAGGCGTTCTCATTCGAGGGACCCAAGGTGCAGGTTCGGACCGCCCGCGAGAAGGTAGGCGAGAAGATGCTCCTTGTGGGGAACATCCCCACTTACGATGTCTTGCTCTTTGGAACGCCGGACCAGGTGCGAGAGGAATCGCTCAAGGCGCTGAATGAAGGCATTGACCTGCTGGCGCCCTCCTGCGGCGTTCCAGTACAGACTCCGACGGCAAACCTCAAGGCCATGGTAAAGGCAATCGAAGAATTCAGGAAAGAGCGGAAGTGAAACCTGTTGCAGCGAAAAAATGAAAGACGGACATTTCATTGGCACGCTTGGATCTCTGATCAAATCTCATCGATAGAGGGAAAAAAATGATGGACAGGGAAAAGCTATACATACAGATGAGCGAGGCCGTGGTGAAGTTTGAAGAGGAAAGGGTGGCTGAGTTGGCCGAAAAATCCCTTGAAATGGGGCTCGATCCGGTGGAGACGATTTTGCACGCCCTTTCCGCCGGAATGCTGATCGTTGGCGATCTTTTCGAGAAGAAAGAGTACTTTGTCCCTGAGATTTTAATGTGCGCCGAGGCCATGCAGGCCGGGTTGGATATCCTCCAGGCTCGTATTCCCAAGGGAAGCACTGGCAATAAAGGTCGCATCGTCATAGGGACCGTGTTCGGTGATGTTCACGATATCGGAAAGAATATCGTAAAGCTCATGCTGGAAGTCGGCGGGTATACCGTTTACGATCTGGGCAGGGACGTGCCGTTGGAGAAGTTCGTGGAGGAAGTGAACAGGACGAATGCCGATATTGTTGCCATGTCTGCCATGTTAACCACGACCATGATGGGCATGAAAAAGGTCATCGAGATGATCAGGGAGAGCAATCCCCGCGTAAGAGTGATGATCGGAGGAGCTCCTGTTTCAGCCGAAGTGGTGAAGCGCTTTGGCGCCGACGGTTATGCAAAGACTGCCGGCACTGTGCTTGAGGAGGCAGAAAAGCTGTTTAAGCGTATCAAACAGGATGCATAGCCGGTGGGCGCAGAGATGCACGTGGGTCCGGCCATTCTGTCACAAGGAGCGAGAAGATGAACAAACTGGCGCAGTATATTAAAGAACTGGGGAGGACGCCAATCATTCCTCTGGCGGGCTCTGTAGGGTTACAATTGACCAGAACTTCCATGAAAACGAGCCTCACCGATTCCGGCAGGCAAAAGGAGGCTTTGCTCGCCCTCTGCCGTGAGGTTGAGCTTGACGCAATTTTCACCATCATGGATTTGACAGTTGAGGCTGAATATCTGGGCTGTAGGTTGAAGTTTCCCGAAGATGAGCCGCCTGCCGTTGTGGAGCCTGCGCTGTCGGATGAAGAGAAAATCGACGATCTGTTTGAAGGGAAGGCGGTTGGAGGAAGGATGCCTCTCTTTGCCGAGGTCGTACAAGGGCTAAAGGCCTCGCTGGATATGCCTGTTTGCGCTTACGTGATTGGTCCGTTCACACTCGCCGGACAGGTGATGGATCTCGCTCTTGCCATGAAGGCTACCAGGAAAAAGCCCGAGATGCTGCACCATCTACTTTCAAGGTGTTCGGATTTGATCATTCACTACGCTCGGCTACTGACCAACGCCGGCGCCGATCTTGTCTGTATTCTGGAACCGAGCGCCATGATGATCTCCGCATCGAAGTTCCAGGAGTTCTCATCTCATTACTGCAAGAAGATCATCTCCAACAATGCGTCCGCCATGAGTGTGCTTCATATTTGCGGGGATACGAACCATTTGATTTCGGAGATGGAGACAACCGGAGCAGAAGGGTTGAGCTTGGACAGTCATGTGGATATTCAGGCAGCGTATGACCGGTTGGCTGGGGAAACCGTGCTCATAGGGAATGTGAATCCGGTGGACGAAATTACGTTCGGTACACCTGAATCAGTAAGGGAAAAAAGCGAGCAACTCATTCGAGCGATGGAGGGGAAAAACTTCATTCTGAGCACGGGTTGCGATGTCCCACAGAACGCACCTCTTGAGAACATCAAAGCCATGATCTCGGTGAAGCGCAAAAATTAAAATCCCCTTTCTGCCCTATTCCTTTTAAAATGATGCCGAAGGGGTTTCGCAAGAGAAATCCCTTCCGCCAAACATGCATGAATTTTTGGACTCATGGAAACAACATTGAAATACGGGCAAGGTCATCTGACGCTTTCCCTCCCGGAAAAGGCCGGAATCTCCGTCCTTCAACCCTCCAGTCTCCCCGTACTGGAAAATCTGGAGGAGGCCTTTGGCCGGGCCATGGATACCCCTCTCGGCGGCGTGCCTCTTGAAGCGATGGCGACGCCGCGAACGGTGGCCATCGCCGTGCCCGATGAGACAAGGCCGGCGCCGGTAAGGACGCTCCTGCCGCTGCTGCTGAAGCGGCTCTATAGGGTATTCACGGATCTGCGTCCTGACGATATCACGATCGTCGTCGCCGCCGGTCTGCATCCGCCTCTCGATGAGGCAGGATTAAGACGGGTGGCGCCGGAGGCGGTCGCGCCGGGTTGCAGGATCATTTCCCACGACGCCCTGCACTCCCCCATGAAGGACTTCGGCCGGACGAGCCGCAACACCCCGGTCCTGACCAACGCCTGTTTCGCCGGGGCAGATCTCCGGATCCTTATCGGCAATATCGATCCCCATCAGTTCGTGGGTTTCACCGGAGGCGCCAAGGTGGCTGTCATCGGCTGCGGGTCCAGCCGGACCATCGAGGCGAACCATGCCCTGATGTTCCACGACCGGGCCAAGGTGGCCAACATCGAGGGCAACCCCGTGCGCATGGACATCGATGAAGCGGGACGGATGATCGGCATCCCGCTGATCATCAATGTCGTGCTCGATGGGGACAAGAGGCCGGTGCAGCTTCTGGCCGGCGAACCGGTGGCCGTCTACCAGGCCGGCGCTGCGACCTGTGCGGCGATCTATGGGGTCGCCGTTCCGGAGAAGTTCGATATCGCCATTGCCTCCTGCGGGGGTCATCCGAAGGATATCACCCTCTACCAGGCCCAGAAGGGACTGGCCCATGCGGCCCAGGCCGTCAAGCCCGGCGGAAAGATCCTGCTGCTCGCGGCCTGTCCCCAGGGAGTGGGGGATGATGTCTATTTTGAGTATGTCTCCCGTTTTCCAGCACCGGAGGCCGCCATGGAGGACTTCAAAAGGATGGGGTTCAAGATGGGAGCGCACAAGTCTTTTCTTTTCGGCAGAACTCTGGTCGCTTTTGATGTGGCCATCGCTGCGGATATGGACCCGGCGGTCCTGCAGAAGTGCCATCTGCGGGCCTGCGATCCGCAGAAAATGGTGGAGCGCTGGGTGGCGGATTTTACCGGAAAACCCAGTCTGGCCGTCATCCCCAACGCCAACACCACCTATTTTTATCAGCCATAGGGTCAGCGGGTGTTCTTCCTGACAGGGGCAGGAAGGCGTGCAGGGCAGAGAAAAGTCGTTAAAGTTTCCCCCTTCTTCCCGATCGATCCGGGGGAGGGGGTTCATTGCAGGGAGGGCAGGTTACATGGTCATTAACATTAACAGAGATTTTTGCAAGGGTTGCGGCTTCTGTATCACCTTCTGCCCGAAGGAGATCTATGAGCGTTCGGGAGAATTGAACAAGAAGGGGTACGAGCCGCCCAAGGCCGCCAGGCCCGAGGACTGTTCGGAGTGCGGGATGTGTGATCTCTACTGTCCCGAATTCGCCATTGTCCTGGAGAAGGAGTCGGCCTGATGCGGAGGCGGAAACGTCAGGGAAAGAAAGAACCATGACGACATGTTTTCACGGCAACCCCGGGCAAGCCTCTCGCCATCCGATCTGAAGGCATCCAGAAAATCGCTGGAGATATGCTTCCGGGGTCAGAGCTTAAAAACAGGAGGTTGAACGTTGTGTTAAAACAGGAATGCAGCATCAATAAATATTTTGTCCAGGGTGACGAGGCCATTGCCGAAGGCGCCATCGCCGCCGGATGCCGCTATTTTGCCGGTTATCCGATCACCCCGGCTTCGGAGATCTCGGAAACGATTGCCAGGCGTTTCCCCGAAGTGGGCGGTGTGGCGATCCAGTTGGAGGATGAACTGGCCTCGATTCATTCGGTGGGCGGCGCTTCCGTGGCCGGCATGAAGGCCATGACCGTTTCCTCGGGTCCGGGCATCAGCCTGAAGCTCGAAGGCCTGGGCTGGGGCATCAAGAATGAGCTTCCCTATGTGGTGGTGGACGTACAGCGGGCAGGACCCAGCAATGGTGTCGCCACCCGCGTGGGTCAGGGCGATCTCTACACGGTGAAGTATGGCTCTGCCGGGGGGAATAACTCCATTATCGCCATATCGCCGATGAATGTCCAGGAGGCCTTCGATCTGACCATCGACTGCTTCAATCTTTCCGAGATTTTCAGGACGCCGGTTTTTCTGCTGACCGATGAAACGGTGGGACATACCCGGGAGTTGCTCGTCATTCCCGATGCGAGGGAGCTGAAGATCGTTCCTCGGCGAAAGCCAACGGTACCGCCCTCGGAATTTCTGATGTATCCCCTGAACACGCCGGGGACCATCGACTATCCCTATCCCAATATCGGTGAAGGTTACGGCATCTGCGTATCGCCCTATACCCATACGGCGAAAGGCTATGCCACGACCTCGGAAAAGGATCATGACAAAATGGCTACCCATCTGGTCCGCAAGGTCACGGATCATCTGGATAGGCTGACCCGTGTTCAGGAAGAGATGCTCGACGACGCCGAATACGGCATCATCGCCTATGGCTGCGAAGCGA
This sequence comes from Syntrophales bacterium, assembly GCA_030654195.1. Lineage (GTDB taxonomy): Bacteria > Desulfobacterota > Syntrophia > Syntrophales > UBA5619 > UBA5619. The sequence continues at coordinate 11,470 of JAURXV010000123.1, forward strand.
GACCGGCCATGGAGGCGATGAAAAAGGCCCGGGCAGAGGGTATCAAAGTCGGATTTCTGCGGCCCATCATCATCTGGCCGTTCCCCGACGAGCCGATCTACCGGATGGCCTGCAAGGTAAAGAAGATTCTGGTGCCTGAACTGAACCGCGACGGTCAGCTCTCCCGGGAAGTCCAGCGGGCCGCCAAGGGCCGGGCCGAGGTCTACCACCTGGGATCGGGCGGCGTGGAAACCCATCAGCCGGTGCATGTTTATGACGAACTGATGCGCATCATTAAGGGAAAATAGCGCCGGTCCGCCGGATTTCTCCCGGCAGGAGAAACAGCGGAACGCGGCATCCATAAGCAACGATGAAGGAGGCAAAACCTATGAAGAACCAAGGAGGAGATCTCGAAAAAACCATCCATCCCTTGGCGGCAAAATATCTGCGGCAGGAGCGGATGCCCCATATGGCCTGTCCGGGCTGCGGTATCGGCCAGGTGGTCCATTCAACCCTGATCGCCTGCGACGAACTGGCATTGACCCCGGAGAATACGGTCTGGGTTCAGGGCGTGGGCTGTTCGAGCCGTATCACCTATACCCTCTGGAAGGGGGACAACATCGACGCCCACCACGGCCGTATCTTCGCCGTGGCCACGGGCCTGAAGCTCTCCCGGCCGGATCTCAACTATATCTGCTTCACCGGAGACGGCGACTGCATGTCCATCGGCGGCAACCATTTTCTCCATGCCTGCCGCCGCAATCTCGATGTGACGGCCATCATGTTCAATAATGGCATCTATGGCATGACCGGCGGCCAGGTGGCGCCCACAACCCCGATGGGGGCCATGACGACGACCACCCCTTACGGCAATATCGAGGATCCCATGGACTCGGTTCAGGTCGCCATGGCGGCCGGCGCCTCTTATGTGGCCAGGTGGCGCTCCACGGATTTCCGGCAGGTCGTCAGTTCCATCAAGAAGGGTATCCAGACCAAAGGATTCAGTTTCATCGAAGTCCTGACGCAGTGTCCTACCCAGTTCGGCCGCTATGTGTTGAAGACAGGCGATCCCATCAAAATTCTCCAGTGGTACAAGGACCATACCGTCACCCTGAAGAAGGCGGAAAAGATGACGCCGGAGGAACTGAAGGACAAGATGCTTATCGGCGAGTTCGCCCACAGGACCGACCGCACCGGAGTCGTGGAGCGGTATTGGGACATGATTAAAAAAATCCAGAGTGAGAGGGCATAGATTATGGCAAGAACAGAAATACGTTTCGCCGGATTCGGCGGTCAGGGTCTGCTGCTGGCAGGCATCATGATGGGCACCGCGGCCACGATCCTGGACTGCAAGAATGCCGCCCAGACGCAGTCTTACGGCACCGAGGCCCGCGGCGGCGCCAGCCAGTGCAATGTGGTCATCGACGATGAGCCGATTACTTATGTTGGCGTCGTCAACCCGGATGTCTTTGTATGCATGAGTCAGGAGGCCTACGATAAACTCATCGCCGATGTTCGGGAGAAGGGCCTCGTCTTCTATGACAGCGACCTCGTGAAGATCAAGGAACTGCCGAAAACCCGGCAGATCCCGATTCCGGCCACCAAGACCGCCATCGACAGCGTGGGCCGGAAGATCGTGGCCAATATGGTCATCCTGGGCAGCGTCATCGAGAGCACCCGGATTCTCGATGCCGATCTGATGAAAAAGTGCATCCGGGACAATGTCCCCAAGGGCACGGAGGAGATCAATCTGAAGGCCTTTGACAAGGGCAGAGAGCTCTATCGGGAGATTGCAGGGAAAGCTTAATGAATTCATAGAGGTATATTATGAAAAAGAAGATTCTCATCACCGAGAACATCATCGGACCGGGAATCGACGGTCTGAGAGAGAAATACGATTGCCTCTGGGACAAGGATCTCTGGCAGAAACCGGAGGAGATCCTGGGGATTGCAGATCGGTTTGAGGCGATCATCGTGCGCAATCAGACGAAAGTGACCGCCGATCTTCTGAAGGCCGCCACCCGCTGTCAGGTGATCGGCCGAGCCGGCGTGGGCGTCGATAATGTGGATGTCAAGGCCGCTTCGGAGCTGGGCATCGTGGTGGCCTTCACACCGGAGGAAAACGCGATCTCTGTGGCGGAAGAAGTTCTGGGCATGATGCTCTGCCTGGCCAAACGGTTCGTCGGCGCCGATGCGAGCGTCAAGGCCGGCAAGTGGGACCGGATGGCCTTTTTGGGTGTGGAGCTCTTCGGCAAAACCCTGGGCATCATCGGCTTGGGCAAGATCGGCGCCAGGGTGGCCATGCGCGCCCGGGCCTTCGGCATGCGGATCATCGCCTATGATCCCTACCTCACACGGCATCATATCCACGTGACGGAAAGCCAGGCCGAACTGGTGGATCTGGAGACGCTGCTGCGGACCAGCGATTTCATCACCATCCATCTGCCCCTGACGGCAGAGACACGGCATCTGATCGATAAGGACAGACTGAGTCGGATGAAACCGACGGCGTACCTCATCAACACCTCGCGCGGCCCCATCGTCAACGAGGCCGATCTCTACGAGGCGCTGGACCGGAAGGTCATTGCCGGGGCCGCCCTCGATGTCCGCGAAGAGGAGCCGCCCAAGGCGAGCCCCCTGAACGGCCTGGAGAACATCCTGCTCACGCCCCACGTGGCCGCTTTCACCGTTGAGGCGCAGGACAAGGTTCAGGAGTCGCTCAGCGAAGATGTGGATCGGGTCCTGACGGGCAAGCCGGCGCTCCGTTTCGCGAACTTCGCCAGACCGAAACGATCCGCATGATCAGGGGTTCATGATTGCAAGAAGATGAGCATTATGGAAGAAATGAGGGGAAACCTATGAATGTCAAATTCTTTAAGAGAGCCGTCAAGTGCCTCGATGCCACCATCGGCATCGTTTCCAACAACAAGGAGCTGATCCGGGATAAGCGGTTTTTTCAATCTCCCAAAATGGAGTCGCTCCTGACCAACATTCATAAACTGCCGGAGGTTCCCTATGAGAATATCGACGCCGAATTCATCGTTGTCGATGATCCGCAGGTGAAACCCTCCATCTCCATCGGTCCCCGGACCTGCTTCTGCGCCGGAGACTTTACCCGCATGGAAAAGGAGTGCGCCGATATCCGTTACGGCCTCTTCGGCAATCTGGGTCTCTTTTTCCGCTACACCCTGGCCGTTCTGGAGCGTTACCATGGCATATACAGTTTCCATGCCAGTTCGATGTACATCCCCAGCAACAACACCCTGCTGCTGGTCATCGGGGAGGCGGGGGCCGGCAAGACGGTCTATCTGCTCGAAGGGGTGGTCCATGACTGGAAGATCTTCAGCACCGAGATGACCCACCTGCGCCTCACCAAGAAGGGCTACGAGTTCTACAAGGGCTCCCTCTACGACAACGTGCGCGTGGGCAATCTGGTCTATGATTTTCCCGAGGCCATCGACAAGCTGAAGCTGAAGATCCCGAAGGTGGACAATATCTGGGGTCACAAGATCACCATCGATCTGGAACCCCTGCAAGCGGCCGATGTCTACAAGAATCCCAGGGTGCAGATCGCCAATGTGAAGATCGAATCGGACCGGACCAGGGCCGATGTCGGCGTCATGAAGAACAAAGACAAGATCGTCTGGACGCTCTACAAGAACGCCAGCGAAAAACTGGCGCCGCCCTGGCTCATGTACGAGAGGATTCCCGTGGATGGCTGTGGTGATGAAAGCCTTTCCTGTGCCAGGCTGGAGGCACTGCGCAGATTCATGGAGATCGGGGACATCCTGCCCGTGAAATCCATCTTTGCCGGCGTCAAAAACTGCCTGGAAGGGATCGAAATGTAATAGGAGAAGGGCCTGTTTTTCAGGATCCGCTGTAAAACAGGCAGAAAACAGGTTTTAATCATCCATTCCGGAGCGGATCGGACCGGAGTCATTAAATTCGGAGGATAAAAATGAGTGTAAAAGCGTTTGACGGTGTTTTTGAAATGCCGGTTCAGGGGAGAACCGTGAAGCCGCGGAAGAATGGCGTCACCATGCTGATCGACAAGGGGCTCGGACTGTCCGGTACGGAAGACCTCATGCAAATGGCGAGCGATGCCATCGACATGGTCAAAATGACCTTCGGCACCACCGCCTTCATGGACATGGGCGTGGTGGAGGAAAAAATCGAACTCCTGAAGAGCTACGATGTCTACACGATGCCGGGCGGAACCTTCATGGAAGTGTCCGTATGGCAGAGACGGTATCCGGAATATCTGCGACGCTGCCAGGATCTGGGCTTCAACGCCATCGAGATTTCTGACGGCACCATCGAATTCGATCTGGAGACCCGCAAGGACTGCATCAAGCGAGCCGTGGACATGGGCTTCCTGGTCCTTACGGAAGTAGGCAAGAAAGACCCCAGCGAGAAGGTCGCCACGGACCTGATGCACAAGGAGATCGCTTCGGACCTGGCCTGCGGCGCGATGAAGGTCATCGTGGAAGCGAGAGAGGCGGGCAAGGGCGTGGGGATCTATGATGCCTCAGGAAACGTCAAGACCGATGAGATCGACGCCATCATCGCCGGTGTCGATGATCCCACCGTTCTGGAATGGGAAGCGCCGATCAAGAATCAGCAGCAGCACCTGATTCTCCGTTTCGGCAGCAACGTCAACCTGGGCAATGTGCCCCCGGAAGACATCCTGGCCCTGGAAGCCCTGCGCTGCGGCCTCCGCGGCGACACGCTGAAGAATGCCTGGGAAGCCAACAAGACATGGAAGAAGTAACGGCAAGAACCGTTTCCCTTCGCGGTAAAAAAAGCGGGGTCATCATGGCCCCGCTTTTTTTACAACCTTTCAGGAAAGCCTATATCCTTACGGCCGGTTCACCGATAAATATGGCTATTTCAGAGCTTCAGCTATTCGGTCCAGCCCTTTGTCTATGTTTGCCATTGATGTTGCGTAAGACAGCCGGAAATGGGTGTCTGCGCCGAATGCTATCCCCGGTACCACAGCCACTTTTGCCTCGTTCAGCAGCATTTCAGCAAGGTCAAGAGACCCTTTAATCTGCCTGCCCTTGATTGTCTTTCCCGTAAAGGGGAAAAAATTCGGGAAAATATAAAACGCGCCTTCCGGTTCGACATAAGTCAGCCCCGGTATTCCGTCCAAGCGCTTCATGATGTGCTGCCTTCTTTTATCAAACTCGGATGCCATCGCCTGCACTACGCTGTCCGGCGTTTTTAGAGCTTCTACGGCGGCCGCCTGCGTCATGGTCGCGGGGTTCGATGTAGAATGCGACTGCAGGTTATCGATGGCTGAAACGATTTCCTTGTTGTCCGACGCGAGATAGCCGATACGCCAGCCTGTCATTGCGTACGTTTTTGACACTCCGTTTACCACGATGGTCTGCGCTTTTACTTCCTTCGAGAAAGAAGCAATAGAAATATGCTTTTTCCCGTTGTAAATCAATTTCTCGTAAATCTCGTCGGAAATAATGAGCAGGTTGTGTTTCAAGGCGATGTCCGCCAGTTTCTTCAGCGAATCTGCCGAAAACACTGCGCCTGTCGGGTTTGAAGGCGAGTTCACGATCATGGCCTTTGTCTTTTTTGTTATCTTTTTCTCAAGCATATTAAAATTTATCTCGAAGTTCCTTGGCTCGTCAAGCCGCACAAAAACCGGGACCCCGTCGGCGATCTTCACCTGTTCCTCGTAAGAAACCCAGTAAGGCGAGAAAATGATAACTTCGTCGCCGGGGTTCAATATTGCCATGAAAATATTGTAAAGCGAGTGCTTGGCGCCGCAGGAAATGATAATATCCGATGGTTTGTACTCAAGCCCGTTTTCTTTCTTGAATTTCTCGGCTACTGCAGCCTTGAGCTCAGGTATTCCTGACGCCGGCGTGTACCGGGTCTTGTTTGCCTTTATGGCGTTTATCCCGGCTTCCTTGATGTTTTCCGGCGTGTTAAAATCAGGCTCGCCTACGCCGAAACCAACAAGGTCCACCCCGTCTTTGATCATCTGTTTTGCCTTTGCGTCTATTGCCAGTGTCAGCGAAGGCGCCACTTTCTTCAGTCTGTCCGCGATCATTTTAAAACCTCCGGTATTTTATGTGACGTTCTACATTCAATATTCGGCCGCGCGTGATTCGGTTGCTTTTTATTGAACTCATGAAAAGATACGGCCTTTATCGCAGAGAAAGAGGCTCTTTTCCGGCCAGGCGGATGGCCGCACGGGCAAGAAGAAGAAGGACGTCAAAATAGGGAACAGACAGGTCGCGTTGACTCAAAGCAAGAGGAATCTCTGTGCAGCCGGCCACAATCCCCAGGGCTCCCCGGAAGATGAGGCTTTGGGCGGCAGCAACAAGATCATCCGTAATTGCCTTTCGCGGTCGATCCGCCTGACCGCTCTTAACATCGTAGATGGCGGCCATGACCCGTTCCTGGATCTTATCCTCGCAAACAATGGTCTCGATTCCATCCTCTCCCAGTCTTTTTTGAAAAAGACCGCTGCGAACCGTACCGGTGGTACCCAGCAACCCCACCACTTTGATTTCCGGATGATCATGGGAAATGGTCTCGGCCACAACGTCAAAAATAGAGACAAAGGGAAGGGTTATCTGTTGTCGCATCTCCTCTTGGTAAAAATGAGCCGACACACAGGGCATGATGATGAAATCGGCGCCCGCCTGTTGCAGCGTCCTGCATCCTTGAACCAACAGCGGCAGTAGAGAAGCCCCTTTACCGAGAATGGCTTCTGTTCGGTCAGGCGCCTTGGAGTTTGAATCAATAATGACCCGCAGATGGTCTTGATCCTTTACGGCCGGGGTATTCCTTATGATTTTTTCAAAGCAGTCCAAGGTTGCCTCCGGCCCCATGCCGCCGAGTATGCCGATGATCTTCTCTGCCAACTTCCCCTCCCCTTTCAGCCGGGCCTCAGACCAGGATCTGACTGAGGAATGCCTTTGTGCGTTCGCTCTTGGGGTTTGCAAAAAAACTCTCGTCCGTTCCCCTTTCGACGATTTTGCCTTCATCAATAAAGATGATCTCATCGGCCACTTCGCGGGCAAAGCCCATCTCGTGGGTGACCACAATCATGGTCATCCCTTCTTTGGCCAGGTCGATCATGACATCGAGCACCTCCTTGATCATTTCAGGATCCAAAGCAGAGGTCGGTTCATCAAAAAGCATGCAGTTCGGATCCATAGCCAGGCTGCGGGCAATAGCCACCCGCTGCTGCTGCCCGCCGGAGAGGTTCGCCGGGTATTCCTTCGCTTTTTCAGGAATGCCTACACGTTCAAGAAGTGCAATAGCCCTCTTTTCAGCTTCTTGCTTCGACTTTTTCAGTACCTTCATGGGAGCCAGGGTAATGTTGTGCAGGACCGTCATATGGGGGTAAAGCTCGAACTTCTGAAAGACCATGCCGATCTTCCGGCGCACCTTGTAAAGGTTCGTTTTGGGGTCGCTTAATGAGATACCCTCCACGGTGATCTCACCCTTCTGGTAAGGCTCCAGGCCGTTGATGCACCGAAGGAGCGTACTCTTTCCGGAACCGCTGGGGCCACAGATGACTACGGTTTGGCCCCGGTCGATGGTCTCGTTGATGCCGCTCAGGACTTGGAAGTCACCGTACCACTTGCTCACGTTCTTGATTTCTATCATAGGATATTGGCCTCTCGACTCTTCATCTCATAGTAACGGCTGATGCGAGATCCGACAAAACAGATGACAAAGAAAAGCGCGGCAACGAAGCTGTAAAGCTGGATGGAGCGCACCTCCATACTGTCGACGATGGTGGTTCTACGAACTAACTCCTGAAGTCCGATGACATAAGCCAGGCTGGTATCCTGAAAGGTGATGATGCTTTGAGTGATCATGCTGGGGAGCATCCGCCGGATGGCGATGGGCACGAGGATGTAACGAGCTGTCTGAGTGTAAGTAAGACCTGTTGAGTAAGCAGCGCTTACCAGATCACGGCTGATGGACTGAAAGCCTGCCCTGAAAATCTCTCCGAAATAGGTGGCTTCAAAGACCACAAAGGAAATGGCCGCAGAGATGAAAGGATCCATGGGCTTACCGACCAGGATAGGCATGATAAAGTAGAACCAGAAGATGACCAGGATGAGGGGGATGTTTCGGATAAAGTTCACGTAAAGGGTTACACTGTGATACACCCAAACGTTCTTGGAGATCCGCCCCAGACCCACCAAGATACCCAAGAAGATTCCTCCTGCAAGTGCGCAGATCGCCAATTCAAGGTTTATCAGGAATCCCTTCAAAAGGTAGGATAGGTTGTTGATGATCGCATCAAACATATTATCTGCCTACCAGTCCATGAATCCGGAATCTTGTCTCAATGTAACTCATGGTCTTTACCACCGCCATTCCCAGGACAAGGTAGACAAACATGGCTCCCGTCGTAGCCTCCAACCCGTGGAATGTATCCGAATCGATCTTGTAGCTCATGAAAGTGGTCTCGGCCACGCCGATGGTCATGGCCACCGAAGAGTTCTTGAAGATCGTGAGGAATTCCGTCGTAAGGGGCGGAAGGATAAGGCGCAGCGCATGGGGAATCATGATGTGCCAGTACATCTGCCACTGACTCATGCCTGTGGACAGAGCTGCCTGGTATTGACCTTGGCCGATGGAGGCAAATCCGGCCCTCACGTGCTCAGCCACGCGGCTTGCCGTGTAAAGCCCCAGGCCGACAACTGCAGCGTAATAATTCAACCCGGAGATGGCGTTGATCTTGAACTGAAGGGTCTTGCCGAAGATCATGGGAACGGCATAGAACCAGAAGAAGAGCTGGACAAGGAAGGGAACATTCCGAAAGATTTCCACGTAGATCGTGCTCACCAGGCGCAACAGCTTCCATGGCGCAGCACGCATCGTGCCGACAAAGATTCCCAGAAAAAAAGCAATGATCAATGCGAGAAACCCCAACTGCAAAGTCAGCCATATCCCCTGCAGCATCCATTCTCCGTAAGGCTCGCGCCACAGCACGCTCCAGTCAAACTTATATGCCAGTCCCATTCCTTATTATTCCTCTTACAATTGACAATCAAACCTCTTCCAATGCCCAGGGAAATCGAAAAGGCCGGAATCCGGCCTTTTCGCACGAGCGGGGAGCACCCACAGCACAAGAGTCTGTCGAGGCCGGCGTCTCCTCATATGACTGAGGCAAACATCCTGAACTCTCCGGCCTCTTGTCTTGGGATGACTGTTCTTATTGCTTCTTCCACCAATCGTCCTTCATGGGGTAGACAATGAGTTTCAGGTATTCTTTGTAAGCCTGAGACATGGGAATCGGGGTCTGTCCTTTGGGTCCCATCCACTTGTCATAAAGCTCATAGAATTTACCAGTCTTGATCGCCGAAAGGATGGTATTGTTGACGAAATCCCTGAAATCCGAATTGCCCTCTCGCATCAGATACCCGTAAGGCTCATAGGCGATGGCGAAATCCGTTGTCCGCCAGGCGCCCGGTTTTTCGTCTTTGGAAGCAAGGCCCATCAGAAGGCTTCGATCTGTGGCGTAGGCATCGATTTTACCGGTTTTGAGACTGAGGAATCCCTGGGCATGTCCCTCAACGGTGACGATCTCTTTGGGTTTGTACTCTCCGGCCTTGGCTTGATCCTCCATGGCTTTGAGGTTCGTCGTTCCCTGAGCGCCCCCCAGCCGTTTACCGGTCAGATCTTTTTTGGTCTTGATGGGACTATTCTTGGGTACAAGAAACGCCGTCTCGGAGAAGAAGAAAGTCAGGCTGAAGTCCACCACATCTTCCCGTTCCTGCGTGTATGTCGTGGATCCCATCTCCACATCAGTAGTTCCGTTGGTGATCATGGGGATACGGGTCTTTGTGGTAATGGTAACCGGCTCAATCTCGATCTTCTTGCCAAAGTGTTTGGAGAGATTTTCTGCAAGGAGCTGGGCCATGTCCACGGAGAAACCTATCTGCTTTCCCACCTTCGGGTCTATGAAAGCAAAGGGGATAGAATCCTCCCTGAAACCTATTTTGATCTTTCCGGTCTTCTCGATCTGATCCATGGTCTGGTCAGCCAGGGTTGGTCCGGCAATGAAACAAAGCATCCAAATAACCGCTAAAACTGTTAAAAAAAACTTTTTCATCGTCTTCCTCCTTTCTTATCTAATGATAATAACTTGGTTTGGGGTGAATTGGATCTATCAAAACGGAAGTTGAATGTCAAGAGCAAAAGACCCTTGAGGATTACCGTTTCAAATCAAGCATGCTTCCCTAA
>JAURXV010000124.1 GCA_030654195.1 Syntrophales bacterium
AGTTCCGCTATTCCCCGCCGGATCTCCGGCCCGAGTCGGATGTCGGCCACATCCTTCAGAAGGACCGGCGTCCCCCGGCCATCGGTGCTGACCGCAATCGCGGCCAGATCCTGCAGGCCTTTAATATAACCGCATCCCCGGATCATGTATTCAATTCCGGAAAACTCCAGAACCCGGCCTTCCACATCGCGGTTGCTCTTCTTTACGGCCTCCATGATCGCCATGAGGGGAATATTGTATGCCAGAAGCCGGTTGGGATCGATGGTGATCTGGTATTGTTTGACAAATCCGCCCAGGCTGGCTACCTGGGAGACGCCTGGCACGCTTTCGATAGCCAGCTTTATGTTATAATCCTGGATGCTGCGAAGCTGGGCTAGATCATGCCCTCCCGTCTTATCCACAATGGCATAGGAAAACCCCCAGCCGACGGCCGTGGCATCGGGACCCAGAACGGGATTGACATCGGCAGGGATCTTGGCCCGCACCGCCTGGAGATATTCCAAGACGCGGCTTCTGGCCCAGTAGATGTCCGTCCCTTCGTCAAAGATCACATAGATAAAGGAGCTTCCGAGGAAGGAAAATCCCCGGACGAACTGGACCTTGGGCGCCGCCAGCAGCGTGGAAGAGATGGGATAGGTGATCTGGTCTTCCACCAGATCGGGGCTCTTGCCCGCCCACTCCGTATAGATGATGACCTGCGTATCGCTTAGGTCGGGTATGGCATCCAGCGGGGTATTCTTCAATGCCCAGTATCCCCAAAGGGCCAGTGAAACGACCAGAAGAAAGATGATGAATCTGTTGCGTGCACTGTAATCGATTATTTTCGCAATCATGGTTGATGCTCTCGGAAAAAGTAAATTTTCCCCTCCCCCGGCGGGAGGGGACTAAGGGGAGGGGGAAATAACACGCAGGGATACTGCCGTTTCTCACCCCCACCCTGACCCTCCCCCGTCAAGGGGGAGGGAGATTTGCGACTTTTGCGGAGTCGTGATGTTTGCCTTATTTCTTTTTTATTTTCAGCGGCGTAACACCCTTCAACTGGGCCTCCGAATCGATCAGGAAGTTGGCCGATGAAGCCACCTTCTCTCCCGCCCTGATCCCGCCCGTCACTTCGACGAGTTCATCGACCTTGAGACCGGTCGTCACCTCGCGCGGTTCGAAATACCCCTCGCCCTTGTCCACATAGACGATCTGCCTCACCCCCGTATCGATAACCGCTTCGGACGGGACGGCGAGCCGGTTGCCCAGGTTGATCTTGATTTCCACGTTGGTGAACATCTGGGGCCTCAAGGTGCCTTCGGGGTTGGGGATCGTAAATCTCACCTTGGCGGTTCTCGTCTCGCTCGCCAAAGCGGGATAGATATAATCCACCTGTGAAGAGAACTCCTTCCCGGGAAAATAACTGAGACCGATCCGGGCCGTTTGCCCCAGCTTGATGAGCGATAATTCATACTCGTAAATGTCCGCGACTATCCAAACGCTGGAAAGATCGACGACATCGAACAGTTTTTCCCCCGGCATGACGCGCATCCCCTGGACGGCCATCTTCTGGAGGACATAGCCGCTGGCCGGGCTGTAGATGGTCAGCGTTCTGATCGGCTTGCCCGTCGTTTCGATCTTTTTGATCTGTTCATCGCTGATATCCCAAAGCCGGAGCCGTTCTTTTGCCGCATCCAGCATGGTCTGGGCGTCTTTGACAAGCAGCATGGCCGTGCGTTCATCCTTAACCGATTGACTCTGGCCTGCCCAACGCAGGATATTTAAAAACTCCTGCTGCGTCGCCACCAGCTCCGGGCTGTAAATCTCCGCCAGAGGCTCTCCCTTTTGCACATATCGTCCCGTGTAATCGACATGGAGCTTTTCGATCCACCCCTCGATTTTGGTATTGGCGGTTCCCAGTTTCCTTTCGTCATACTCGATGCGGCCCACGGTCCGGATAACCCGGTGCATCGGTTTGATCGCGGCCTTAACGGTCCGGACGCCGATCAGTTGCTGCTTGTCCGTTGGGATTTCGACCGTAGGCGTTTCCTCCGGCTGCTTCGCCTCTCCCGAGGCTTTCTTTGTTTCCGGCGGAGCGGGGGGCGCTCCGTGCTGCTGATGTCCCGCCGTGGAGGCTCCGCCTCCCTGCTGACTTCCCGCCGCCTGCTTGCCTTCTGTCCCCCCTTTTAGAATGCCAAGTCTGGTTGCCGCATCTTTCAGCTCTGTTCTGTAGAGATATAAGGAAGCGCCGGCAACAACGACAAGCAAACAGATAACACCGATAATGATGGTTCTTTTTTTCATTTTACGTCCGCTCCGTAGTCCGTGATTGCCGCCAGCCCGTCCAACCTTGCCGCGGCCTTTTCCCTGTCGGTAAACTGCCTCCAGTATAAAAATTCGTAATCAATCAGAGCTTTGAGCCTGGTGATGGCGGTTATCGCTTCAATTTTTCCGGTCACATAACCGGCGAGGGCCAACTCGAAACCCTGGTAGGCCTTGGGAATCAACCCCTCCCGGTAAAGCGCCATCAGGTTTTCCGCCGTTTTCAACATGGCATGGTTGTCCCGCAGCGCGGACGAAGCCATCAGCTTTGTCGCCTCGACATTCCTCCTGGCTTCCATAAGGGATGCCTCGGCCTCCAGGACCCCCTCCCGCTGTTTTGTCTTGTAGAAAATGGGGATATTCATCGTTGCCGTAAGATTCCACATGTCCGGAAACTGGGAGCTTCTGGCAAAGTAACCCGTCCCTATCGTAAAATCCGGATAGTATTCCTTTTTTGCCATCCGGATCTTTGCCTCGGCCGCGTTGACCATCTTTTCTCTCGATTTGATCATCGGATATCGATCGTGAGAGAGTTGAATCAGTTCATCCAGACGGTACGGTTTGATAATATTTTGCGGCTTTTCAGGCCTGCCGAGGGGAGAGAGCGCGTCCCTGCCCAAAGAGGCATTCAACATCGCCTTCAGGGACTGGATCTTCTGTTTCTCCATCTCTTCCCGTTCGAGGAGCATGTATTTCTCCGTCTGGGCCATCAATACCTCCTGCTGCGGCGCCATACCTGCGGCATAGCGTGCGAGGGCCGCATCTTCCACCCGGGAAAAGAGCGCCGCCTGGTCCGTGATCAGGTCGATATTGGTATAGGCCAGGAAGAGGTCATGGTAGAGTTCCTTGACCCTGACCTCCGTCGCCAGCCTTGTCGCATCGGCCATTGCCTTCAGGCTTTCCGCATCGCGCGTGGCCATTTCCCCCTTCAGCGCGAGCTTGCCCGGATAGGGAAACATCTGCGACAGCGAAAACATCCAGCGGGAATCGGCGGGCATCCCTTTCGTCTCCCGGTCGAAGGTATAAAAACTGTCCGTCCCCTCATTCTCATAGCCCATCATCACCATGGGATCGGCAAGGCTCGTCGCCTGAGGGATCCTGTGTATCGAGCCGTTTGCGCGCGCCTCGGCGACATGGATTTCCGGATTGTTCTTTAACGCCTCCCGGATCAGGTCCGGGAGTTTCAATGTCTCTTCTACGGCAAAAGCGTGAGCGGCCGGGAGGAAGAAGAGACACAATCCGATGAGAAAAAAGCGCGTTCTCCGAAAAGAGAGGAATATCCTTCCCTCTCCGTCTCTCGGTCCCCGCCCTGTCAATATGCCGCCCGCTCTCTTTGACATTTTCCTACCTCACATCAACACTGAACTTGGCCTGGGCCTTTTTATCGCCGCGGTTTATTATGACGGCAATGCTCCAGCCTCCAGCCATCGAAAAGTTAAGTTTTGCCTTATACTCGCTGCCCTTCAATTCCGTATCCGTCTTGACTTTCACGGCCGGCATTCCGGGCATGGCGGCCATCGTATACTCCACCGCCACCTTGGCATCCTTGACTTCGGCGCCCGCTGCATCCTTGATGGTAACAGACAGGTTATTGTCGCCGGTAATGGGAGGATTCCTGTCGATTTTTACGACCACGGTGTAATCGCCTGCCTTCTTTGTCACCTCATAGTCCTTTGCCACTGCCGTACCGGCAACCAGCAATACCGCCATCACCACTAAAAGCAATCTTTTCATCTTCTTTCTCCTTTCATGATTTAAGTTATTACCCTAAAACTTGCCCCAAGACTACCGATAAATCCCTACTCCCGCAAAATCAACTTCCCCCTCTTCCGAAGCTTTGGCGCCTTCCTTATACGCAAAGGGTGTACCAACAAGATACACTCCCCCGTGTAAATACGTAAATTATCGAAATATATGGTCGAATAATATTATGAGGGCTCTTTCCCCCGGAACGTGTCATGGTCAAGTGCGAATTTTCTTCGCACAGGAAGGGCTCCTGAAGGATAGGCGAGAATAATATTCACAGCAGAAACCTGGTCAGCTCCGTGACGTCCGGATCGACAAGAAACCGCCTATGATCAAGAGCGGGGTAAGCATTGCGGAGATGCCGGGCGGAGGAACTCTACCGCAGACATGCCGGGCGGATGTTTTTGCAGCGGTTTCCGAACGATTTTCAGCTTGACAGGCCCGGCAAATTCATATAGATAAATCGCTATTTCACAAGATCGAAGAAGGAGGACGTTTTTTTGGCTACACATAAATCCGCAGAGAAGAGAAGCAGGCAGGCCGAGAAGCACCGCGAATGCAACAACGCCGTAAAGTCGAGAATCAAGACCGGCGTGAAGACCGTTGTGGAGTCCGTCGAGACGAAGAATCCGGAGGCGGCGAGGGCCGCCCTGGCCAAGACCGTTCCCGCGATCGCCAAGGCGGCGGCGAAGGGCGCCTTCCACAAGAAGACCGCCTCGCGCAAGATCTCCCGGCTGACAAAGCGGGTCAACACCTTGAAAGCCTAACCTTACCTTACGCGAAACCGGACATCATCCCATGCCCTTGCGGCTGTGCCCCCGGCCGGCAAAGACGAGGG
The DNA here is from genome assembly GCA_030654195.1 of Syntrophales bacterium. Lineage (GTDB taxonomy): Bacteria > Desulfobacterota > Syntrophia > Syntrophales > UBA5619 > UBA5619. The sequence goes on from JAURXV010000124.1 coordinate 4,886, forward strand.
CATTTTTGTGGCGGATCCCCATCATACCATCTGTGGCGACGGCGAGATATTCCCCCGTGCCGATGGAGATCCCCGTCCGCCAAGACTCCCCGGCCCCTTTCTCCTAACCCCTCACTCCTTTCCCTCTCCTCAAAGGCAGCATCGCCGTCGGAAGGTTATACCCTCTCCTTGAATTCCGTCCCCAAAAGCCCCTCGTGCCGGACCATCAGGATAACGATGATGATGAGGAAGGCAAGGGTGTTCTTAAAGGCAATGGTGATATAACCTCCGGCGAGGCTTTCGGCCACGCCGAGGATAAGACCGCCCAGAATGGCCCCGGGCAGGCTGTTCAGCCCACCCAGAATGGCCGCCGCAAAACCCTTCAGAAACGGCTCCAGCATGAAGAAAGGGTCGAGCAGCAGCGCCGGCGCCAGAAACACCCCCGCCAGGACGCTCAGGCCGGCGGCCAATCCCCAGGAGAGTGAAAGGATCATGCGGGTCGGTATGCCCAAGGTCTGGGCCGCCGGGAGGTTTTCCGAGGTGGCCCGCATCGCAATGCCCAGGCGGGTTTTCTGCACCAGCAGGTAAAGAAGGCCGCTGCCCAATAATCCTATAACAAAGGTCCCGAGGCCCAACTCACTGATCACCAGCCCCTGGAATCTCCACAGCTTCGTGTCCGACAGCGGAAAGTCCAGGGTTTTTGTATCCGTTCCCCAGAGGTAGGATATGAGTCCCTGGAGGATAAGGCCCAGCCCCACGGTGAGGATGATCTGGCCAAGGGGGGTGGCATTCCTCCTTTGGGCCGGCACAAGGATGGCGAAATAGAAGAGCATGGCCAGCGCAGAGCCGGAAAGGATCGCCAGCGGAAAAGAGATTATCGGCGCCAGATTCATGCCCAGCAGGGAAAAGGCGACAAAGGTGCCCGCAGTGGCCATATCCCCATGGGCGAAGTTGAGTATCCGGGTAGAGCGGTAGATCAGGGCCAGCCCCAGGGCCACCAGCGCATAGATGCTTCCCGTGGCCAGCCCGGAAATAACGTATTGCATGAATTGTCGCATACTTGTCTCCCTTTTTTTCGTAAGTGACCAGGCGCTGTTTCTTCTCCCGTCAGCGGAAGGGCCAGTTGCGGAAATAGAGTCGTATCTTCAGCCAGCGGCCGGCGATGCCATGGGGCTCAAAGATCAGGATCACCAGGATGGCTACCCCGAAGATGACCGGGACCAGCTCTCTGAGACCCCCGAACAGTTGCGGCACCAGGATCACAAAGGCCGCCCCCATGATGGAGCCCCCGATGGAGGCCAGCCCTCCGATGATGACCGCCACAAAAATGGTGACCGACTCCATGAAGGTGAAGAGATTCGGCTCCAGAAAGCCGATCAGCAGCGAAAAAAGTGCCCCCTGTACGCCCAGGTAAAAGGAACTCATGCCGAATGATAGGAGCTTGTAACGGGCCAGGTTAACCCCCATGGCCTCGGCGGCTATGTCGTTGTCCCGGATGGCGATGAAGGCCCGTCCGGCATAAGAGGAGATCGTGTTGTAGGAAATCAGCGTAAAAATCAGCGCCAGCAGCAGCGTAAAGTAGTAGAAGGTCACCTGTTGGGTCAGGCCGAAAAGGGCGGGCAGCTTTTTAACCGTAAGCCCCATCCGACCGCCGGAAATAACCTCGGAATTAAGCAATATCTGGTAGACGGCAATGCCGAAACCCATGGTGGCAATCGCCAGATAGGGTCCCTTCAGCCGCAGCGAGGGAAATCCCACGATCAGTCCGAAGATGCCGGCCATCACGCCGGCCGCGAACAGACCCAGCGGCAGCGGAATGCCCGAGGCGGAGGCATGTCCGAAGGTATAGGCGCCGATGGCGAGGAAACCCGCCTGCCCGAAGGAGATCTGCCCCGTATAACCGATCAGGATGTTCTGACCCTGGACGCCGATCGCATAGATGAAGACGACCGTCGCCATATAGACCAGGTAGTCCATTTTTAACCAGGGAATGACCAGCAGCGCGAGGACGACCAGGCTGATTCCCGCGCCGGTCCATGGTTTCCGGATCAGGCGCAGTTCCTCGCGGTAACTTTCGGTAAGATCCATTGAACATAACCTCGGTTAATCTTGACGGCCTCGTAAAAAGGCCGGATGCTGCGTTACGCTTCACCCTTCGTCGTTGCGGCGTACACCAAAGTACGCCTCACTCCTCAGGGTTCGCGCGCCTTGCCTGCGGCCTTTTTACGAAGCCGTCCCCAATGCAAGGCTTTTACGACTTTTTTACGAGATCATTAATCTTTGCTTTTGTAAAGGGATTCGATCAGCTCCGCATAACGTTTCTCCAGGAAACGCCGCTTGACCTTCTTCGTGGGAGTCACATCGCCGTCCTCCTCATAAAAACGCCTGGGAAGGAGGGCCGCCTTCTTGATCGTCTCCACCTGCGCCAACGTTTTGTTGACCTTGTAAACCTCCTGATCGATCAGCTTTTTGATCTCCGGTCGGGTGGTCAAATCTTCAAACGTGGTAAACGGTATCCGATGATCCTGGGCGTACTTGGTGACATTGTCTTCATCAATCAGGATCAGGGCCACCAGGTATTTTCTTCCCTCGCCGATCACCACGGCATCCTGGACATAGGGGCTGAACTTCAACTTGTTCTCAATGAAGGCGGGGGTGATATTTTTCCCCCCGGCGGTGATGATGATATCCTTCTTCCGGTCCAGGATCTTGAGGAATCCATCTTCCATCGCCCCCACATCACCCGTGTAGAGCCATCCATCCCGGATGGTCTCAGCGGTCAGCTCGGGCTCCTTGAAGTAGCCTTGAAACACGTTCGGGCCGCGCACCAGGATTTCGCCATCGTCGGCGATCCTCACCTCCATCTCCGAGATGGGTTCACCCACGTACCCCCAGCGGGGACGATCGATCCGTTGTATGGCGATGACGCCGGTGGATTCGGTTTGGCCGTAAGCTTCCCGCAGCGGGACGCCCAGGGCATTGTAAAACTCGAACAATTCCGGTGCGGCCGGAGCGGCGGCGCAGACGGCCCAGCGGATCCGTTCGAACCCCATCTGCCTCTTCAGGTGGTAGAGGACGGCGAAATAGAGGGGCCAGTAGAGGAGTCCCCACAAGAGGCGCTCCCGGGTCTTTTCCTTCGTTCGGACGTACCGGAGCCCCACCCGGACGCTGAAACGGTAGAAAGCCCGTTTGACCGGGGGGGCGTCGGAGATGCGGATTTCAATCGCGGAGGCGAACTTCTCCCACAACCTTGGCACACTGCCAAAGATGGTGGGGGAAACCTCCCGGAGGTTCTGGGGCAACGTGTCCGGTCTTTCGACGAAGTTGACCTTATACCCTGTCCAGATCGCCTGGAAAATGGAGATCAGGATTTCATAGATATGGGACAGCGGAAGGTAGGAAACCACTTCGTCCGTTTCAAAGGACGGGATGGCCTGAACAAAGGATTCCGTCAGGTTTATGATATTCCGGTGAGAGATCATCGCCCCCTTGGGACGGCCGGTGGTGCCGGAGGTATAGATGATCATGGCCGTGTCATCCGACCGGACCGAGCCAAGCCGTTCTTCCACACAGCGCGGGTTATTCTTCAGGTACTCCTTGGAATCTTTAAGAAAGTCCGCATAAAAGGCGATCTTTTCCTGGGAAAATCCCCACAGCCCCTTGTTATCCCAGACGATCACCTTCTTCAGGTTGACTTCCGGCAGGATCTGCAGAATCTTGTCGACCTGCTCCTCGTTTTCGATGAAGATGACCTTCGACTCGGAATGGCCCACGATATAGGCCACCTCTTCCGGCGCCGAGGTGGTGTAGATGCCACAGGTTATACCGCCGATGGTCATGACCGCAAGGTCGCAAATCAGCCATTCGGGCCGGTTCTCTCCCAGGATGGAGACGCGGTCGCCGGGGCCGACGCCTAAAGAGATCAGGCCTGCCGCGACCTCGCGGACCCCTGCGGCGTATTCCCGCCAGGAGGTGCGGCGCCAGATGCCGAAATCCTTATGCCGCAAGGCGACGCGATCCTTGAGGCGCTCCGCCTGCTCGAAGAAAAGGGTGGGGAAGTTTACCGCTCGCATTACCAGCTCCTTCGTTTCTTGTATAGCCGCCAGCCTTTGGGAGATGCGGTCTCTCCTCCCAAGCCGAGGTAGAGCTCCTGCACATCGGGATTTTCCATCAATTCCTGCGATGTTCCCTTCAAGACGATCCGCCCGGCCTCCAGGATGTAGCCGTAATGGGAAATCCGGAGCGCCAGCTTCGCATTTTGCTCCACCAGCAGGATTGTCGTTCCCGACTTGCTGATCTTGACCAGCGCGTCACAGACGTTGCGGGCGATCAGCGGGGCGAGCCCCAGGGAAGGTTCGTCCAGCATCAGGAGCTTCGGTTTGCGGAGGTAGGCCCTGGCGATCGCCAGCATCTGCTGCTCGCCCCCCGAGAGGGTCTCGGCCTGCTGGTCCCGTCTCTCTTGCAGGATGGGAAAGAGATCCAGGACATAGTTCATGTCCGTTTCAATCCCGCGATCGCTTCGTCCCCAGCAGCCCAGCTCCAGGTTTTCCCTCACCGTCAGTTCCCGGAAAAGGCCCCGATCCTCCGGCACATAGACGATACCCAAAGAAGAGATCTTTTCCGGCGAAAGGCGCTGGATAAGGCGACCATTGAACTCGATCGTCCCTTTTTTCGGCTGATCCTTCAGCAGCCCGGCAATGGTTCTAAGCAGGGTGGTCTTTCCGGCCCCGTTGGGACCCAGGATGGCGAATATCTCCCCTTCCTTGATTTCCAGAGAGAGTCCATGAAGGGCGTAGATGCGATCAAAATAGAGCGTTTCAATATTGGCGATCTTCAGAAATGATGTCATTCTTGATGCTCTCACAAAAAATCAGCAAAGCGTTGAAATCTGGAAGGCTTCGTAAAATGTCCGCAGGCAAGGCGCGCGAATCCTGAGGAATGAGGCGTACTTTTGTACGCCGCAATGACGAAGGATGAAGCGCAACGCAGCATCCGGGCATTTTACGAAGCCTTCATTCTTCACCCACGTAGGCGCGGACAACTTCCGGGTTTCGCTGGACCTCCTCCGGCGTTCCCTGGGCGATCTTCTGGCCGTAGTTGAAGGCCGCCATCGAATCGGCCAGGCGGGAGGCGATCTTCAGGTCGTGTTCCACCAGGATGATGGTGATCCTGAAGCGGCCCCGGATCTCGGTAATCCGGTAAGCCGCCTCTTCCTTCTCCTCGGAGGTCAATCCCGAGATGGGTTCATCCAACAGCAGGAGCTTGGGCTCCAGGGCCAGGGCCCTTCCCATTTCAATCCGCTTCTGGACGCCGTAGGGGCAATCGGCGACCCGGGATTTACGATAAGCCTGCAAATCCAGAAAATCGATAATCTCCTCCACCCTTTCCCGGTGGCGAAGCTCCTCCCTGCGCAGCCTGAGAAACGCGGCGAAGATGTTCTTCTTCATGTGAACGTGACGCCCCAGCATCAGGTTGTCCAGGACGTTCATGTTCATGAAGAGACGGAGATTCTGGAAAGTTCGGGCGATGCCGCGGATCGCGATGGCGTCGGGGGAGAGCCCGAGAAGGCTCTCCCCCTGGTAGACAATGTCGCCCTCGTCCGGGTGGTATATCCCCGTGAGGCAGTTGAACAGGGTGGTCTTTCCGGAACCGTTCGGGCCGATGATCGAGAGGATCTCGTTGTCACGGACCGCAAGATCGATGCCGTCCAAGGCCCGGATTCCACCAAAGTGGATGGAAAGGTTTTTTATTTCCAGCATGCCCATAACCTCAGAAGCGAGGCTTGTAGATCACATAATCGCTGATGGGCACATGGGTTCCTTTTTCTGCGCGCGAAAGCCTGGAGCCGTTCACCCCATGCCTCCGGTCCGGGCCAAAGGTGACGGGCGCCCCGAGCCCCTCGGGCTTCCAGTTCTTGATCATCTCCATCCCGTTGATCATCGCCTCCGGCGTGAGGTTCCTGCCGGCGTTCTTCAGCCCCTCAACGGTATACATCATCGAAACGGCGCCAAAGAGGGCCAGGTATTCCTTGCCGACAATCTTGGGGTCATATTTTTTAAGGATCTCGATCACTTTATCCGCTGCCGGGTCACCCGGGATGCCGGAGTTGGCCGGGGTGGCGGGGTAGACCCCCTCCCAGACATCGGCGCCGGCAAGCTTGTACATAATGGGATCGCCGAGGGTGAACGTGGCAAGCACCTTGGGCCGGTAATCGAACTTGGCCATCTCTTTCAGGATCAGTGGGCCATGGCTGGGGGAGGTGTAGAGCAGCAGCACATCCGCCCCCCCCTCTTTCAATTTCTGGGCGTGGGTTGCCAGGGCCCTTTCGGTCACATCGTAGGGGATGGTAACGCCCAGGGAGGCGCCGCCGGGGAGTTTGGAAATGGCCAGTTTTACCCCTTCGAGACCCATTTTCCCATAATCATCGTTCTGATAGAAGACGGATATCTTCTTGGCCCCCAGGTTCTTGACGGCGTAACCGGTCAGGAATTCCGCCTCATCCGCGTAATCCGGATAGGAGACGAAAACCCAGCGCAGCTTGTCCTTCGGATACTTTTCCCAGATCCGGATATCGCCATAGGCGGTAATCAGCGGGACTTTGTTTTCGGCGAAAAAATCCTTCGTTGTGTTGACAATCGCCGTCCCCAGAAGGGCCGCCACGGCAAATACGTTGCCCTTCATTTCCGTGAGATTGGCGAGCGCCCTCGACGGGTTGTAGCCGTCATCCCGGAGGATAACATTGATCTTGCGGCCGTGAACGCCCCCCTTATCGTTGATGTAATCGGCCCAGGCCTTGGCCCCCACGCCGGTTGTCCCCCAGAGGGCCGCCGGGCCGGAGAGTGGGTTGGTAATCCCGATGGTTACTTCCGTATCGGTGACGCCGGGAACGCCCTGGGCGACGCCGTATGCAGGCGCCAAGAGCAAACAGACCGCTAAAATCCAAATCCGACTCCCCTTCATGACTCCCTCCTTGCCAAAAAAAGGTTTACAGATGGGCGAAAGGCCCCCTACCGCCGGTCTTTGATTCCGTGATTTGATCGCATTTTTGAAGATGGCTGGACTATAATGGGAATGGCCGGTGTGTGTCAAGGAAAGAAATATCGCAACAGAAAAGAAACATCACACCGGCGTCAAGAGGGCTCAAGGCCGAATGGCGGACGGTTTGATGGTGATTGGATCGTATTAAAACCGGGTGCGCAGCGTGAAATAAAAGGCGACATCCGGCGATGTATTCACAATCAGGTCTTCCGAAACGCCGATATCGAGAGCCGTTCTTTCGGAGAATGAGATCGTTCCCCCGACGATCAGTTGTACGGCATCGGCGGCGATCTCTTTCAGGTCGCTGTCGCTGAAGAAGGGTGTATGCGCGTCTGCCTGCACCTTAAAGGAAAGCCAGTTCAGCGGCGCCCAACCGATTCCCAGGCTGCCGAAACCGGCCCACCTTTTTTGCTGGTCGGGGAGCACATTCCCCTCGGTCATGAAGAGTATGCCGGCCGATCCGTAAGAGGCCCAGTTCCCGGCGGCAAATGTGCCCCCGAGTCTCTCGTGCAACCATAAGGAGAGGTCCGTGCTGCCGCTTCCCCGGAGCTGATCGCTGTCTCCCGTGGGGAGTTTGAGCGCGGCATTCAGGGTCGTGCCTTGACTGTTTTCTTCATATAACGGAAAGGCGGTCGTCAATTGCAGATCACCGATGCCGGAGCCGGAAGAATCGATGCGGATTTTCTCGACACCGTCGCGTCGGTAACGATAGAGAAGACGATTTTTTGGCGCCTGATCGCGCCCCCCGTTCGGGAAACCGAAGATGCCGTGATAGCTTTCGATAAAACCATCGAGAAATCCGCCGTTGTGGCTGATATAGGGTATCTTGACGCCGATCTCCATGCGGGGGAACAGGCCGTAACGCGCTGCAACCGTGAAGCGGGTTGTCTCCCCATCCAGGATGATATGCTCGCGTGAATTTTCATTGACGGCGTAGTTGTTGGATAAAGCGACGTTCAGTCCCACTTCCGTCCGGCCCCGGGGAAGCAGCACCGCGTTGCCTGTGCCCGGCAGCCCGTAAATCTGGACAAGCGGGCTTTGATTCGTACTCTCAAAGGGGACGATCTCCGCGGCGGGGGCGACAGGGGGCAAAAACAGAATGGTGAAACAGACCGCCACGATCGCATGGAAACCGGCCGTTCTCGTTATTTCGTTATTCAACCTCCCCACCCCTCAGAAACCGGACATCATCAACCGATAGGCCCTCTCGGCTGAGTCGTTGGCCAGCTTGACGAGGGCATTTTTACGGCTGGACTCCGTCACGCCTGCGGTGGTTACGGGGTAATCCCCTGTTCCGACCAAGGAGCCGTCCGCCCAGATCACCCGTCCGCTTTCCCTCTCCTCGAAGGAGATCTCTAAGGTAACCGTGATCCGGTCTTCGGCCGCGAGGTTGCTTGCCTTGTACGCGAGCGGCGCGGCCTGGAGGCTGCGGACGGTCCCCCGGCAGATCAGATCCGCTTCGCCCCGGCTATGGGCCAGCTTGAAACGGCCCTCCTGGACGAACCGGCCGATTAAGGCGCTGCGGAAGATGTTCTCGGCGTAGGCCTCGCCGGTCTTGTTCGTGAAGGTGTCGACAAAGACTGTCCGGAAGGCGGGGGCGACCGGTTCTTCTTCTCCGGCGAAACGATACCCGCAGCCGGCAAGGAGAAGAGATGCCAAAAGCAGCAGAACGCCTGTTCTCCACCTATTTGGGGACAGATTTAAAATCTGTCCCCAAACACCCTTCCCGCAATTCATACCGCACCTCTTCAAACCCTTTTTCCCCGGGATTTAATGGGGACACGATGCAGCATCATGTCCCCATTGGCGGGGATGACGGCTATCCCTAAATAACGATATTCACAAGCTTCTTCGGGACATACACAACCTTAACGATCGTTTTCCCGGCGGTGAGGCTTGCGATCCGCTCTTCGGCGAGCGCGAGGGTCTTGATATTTTCGCCCTCCTCATCGGCGGGGAGAGTGATCCGGCTCCGCACCTTGCCGTTGATCTGGATCACGATCGTAATCTCCTCTTCCGATGCGACCGCGTGGTCGAAGGCGGGCCAGGCCGCATCGGCCAGGCTCTCCTTCCGGCCGAGGAGCGTCCAGAGCTCTTCGGTGATATGGGGAACCAGCGGGGCGAGAAGCCGGATGATCGTCTCGACCGTCTCGCGGACAACGGAAAACCCGAACCGGTCGTCCGCCTTCGGGTGTGGAAGCTGGTAAAGGGCGTTCACCAGCTCCATCACGGCGCTGATTGCCGTATTGAAGTGGAACCGCTCCTCGATGTCGGCGGTCACCTTACGGATCGTCTGATGCGTCTTCCTTCGCAGGGCCTTCAGGTCGCCCTCCAGCGTTTCCCGGCCGGCAAAGGGTTCTACATCCCGGATCTCCTCCAGGTAATCCATCGCGATCCGCCAGATCCGGCTCAGGAAGCGGAAGGAGCCGTCGACCCCCTGGTCGCTCCACTCGAGATCCTTTTCCGGCGGTGAGGCGAAGAGGCAGAAAATTCTCGCCGTGTCGGCGCCGTAGGCCTGGATCAGATAGTCCGGATCCACGACGTTCTTGAGCGACTTGGACATCTTCTCTGTTTTCCCGATCTGGACCTCCAGGCCGCACTGCATACATTTCCCCTCTTTGGTCTCCTCCGGGAAGAGGTATCCGTGTTCCGGGCAGCGCATCGTCTCCTTGCAGACCATCCCCTGCGTAAGGAGGTTCGTGAAGGGTTCGTCGACGCCGAGGAATCCGAAATCCCGGAGCATCTTCGTATAGAACCGCGCATAGAGGAGGTGGAGGATCGCATGTTCGATGCCGCCGATGTACTGGTCCACCGGCATCCAGTAGTCCAGTTTTTTCCGGTCGAGACCCGGTTTCACGTCGTGGCGGGCCGAACAGAAACGGTCGAAGTACCAGGAGGACTCGACGAAGGTATCCATCGTGTCTGTTTCGCGCCGGGCCGGCTTCCCGCAACGGGGGCAGGTTGTCTCGACGAAGGGTTTGTATTTTGCGAGCGGCGAGCCGCCCTCGCCGGTGAACTCCACGTCCCTCGGGAGGATCACCGGGAGCTCCTTCTCGGGAACCGGAACGGTTCCGCACACTTCGCAGAGGATCATCGGGATGGGCGTGCCCCAGTAACGCTGGCGGGAGATTCCCCAGTCGCGCAGGCGGTACTGGACCGTTTTCTTGCCCCGGCCGATCGACGTTAGGTGGTCGGCGATCGCATCGAGGGCCTTTAGATTCTCCAGGCCGTCGAAGGGGCCGGAGTTGACGAGGATGCCCTCGCCGGTGTAGGCCTCGGCCATCGTCTGGACGTTCAGCGCCCGGTCGGGGGGCTGGATGACGACGATGAGCGGCAGGTTGAACTTCTTCGCGAACTCGAAGTCGCGCTGGTCGTGGGTGGGGACCGCCATGACGCAGCCGGTGCCGTAATCGGCGAGGACGAAGTTCGCCGCGTAGATCGGCATTTTCCGCCCCGTGGCCGGGTTCAGGCAATACGCCTCGAGGAAGACGCCTTCCTTCTCGTAGGATTCGGAGGTCCGGATCTTCTTGTCCTGTTTTTTGATCTTCTCGACGAAATCACGGACCGATCCTTCGCATCCCTTTCCGCGGACGAGGTCCATCACAAGGGGATGTTCGGCGGCGACCAGCATGAAGGTGGCGCCGAAGATCGTGTCCTGGCGCGTCGTGAAGACCTGGATCGCGCCCTTCCCGTCGGCCATCGGGAAGGAGGCCTCGCAGCCGAAGCTCTTCCCGATCCAGTTCCTCTGCATCGTAAGGACCCGCTCGGGCCAGCCGGGGAGGCGGTCGCAGTATTCGAGGAGCTCGTCGATGTATGCGGTGATCCGGAAGAACCACTGGTTCAGGTACTGTTCCCCGACCTCCGAGCCGCAACGCCAGCAAAGGCCCGCCTCCACCTGCTCGTTGGCGAGGACCGTCCGGCACTTGGGGCACCAGTTCACCGTGGAGCTCTTCTTGTAGGCGAGCCCCTTTTCGTACATCCGGAGGAAGAAGAGCTGCTCCCACTTGTAATATTCGGGTTCGCAGGTTGCGAGCTCCCGGTCCCAGTCGTAGCTGAAGCCCATCCGTTTGAGCTGGCGCTTCATGTTTTCGATATTTTCATGGGTCCAGACGGAGGGGTGGACGCCCTGTTCGATGGCGGCGTTCTCCGCCGGCATGCCGAAGGCGTCCCAGCCCATCGGATGGAGGACGTTGAACCCCTTCATCCGTTTGTACCGGGCGACGACGTCGCCGATCGTATAGTTCCGCACGTGGCCGATGTGGATCCGGCCGGAAGGGTAGGGGAACATCTCGAGAAGATAGTATTTCTTTTTATCCGGATCTTCCGCAACACGGAAGATCTGCTTCTCCTCCCAGTGCTTCTGCCACCTCTCTTCAATCTCTAAGGGGTTGTACTTTCTGTCCATGCATCGCTCCGCTGCTGTTTTATAGGAAAGACCTTTACAGGGCAAGGAGCCTGCACGGTGGAATATCGATTGCCGTGAAAGACCAATTTTCCCTGCCGCGGCGAGTTTTCCTAAGATAAAGGTCTCGGCGCTTTTCGTAGCACATCGGACCAAGCCTTTCAACGCAATTGTTGACGGTTTATCCCGAAGCCGCCCTATTTCTTCCAGAACTCGGGGATCAGCAGCACCAATATGGTGTAGATCTCCAGCCGGCCGATCAGCATGCAGAAGGAGAGGATCCATTTACCCAGGACAGGCGCCTCGCTGAACGTGGTCCCCGGATGGTAGAGTCCCAGTCCCGGCCCGACGTTTCCCAGCGTCGTGGCGACGGCGGCGAAGGCGGTAATCATGTCGAGACCGAGCGCGGCCATGGCGATCGTGGCGAGGATCGCAATGCAGAGGTACAGGACAAAGAATCCCAGAACGCTTTTCATGACATCCTGCGGGACGGTCTCATGCCCCAGCTTGACCTGGGTGACGGCATGGGGGTGGACGAGACGGTAGAGTTCCCGGTAGCTGTGCTTGAGGACCAGCAGGATCCGGACGCATTTGATTGCGCCTCCCGTGGATCCGGCTGACCCGCCGATGAACATCAGCAACAGAAGAATAATCTGGGAAAAGGCCGGCCATTTTGCGAAATTGTCCGTGACGAATCCGGTTGTCGTGATGATCGAGGAGACCTGGAAGATCGCGTAGCGGAAGGCCCTGCCGATGTCCGCAAAGACGTTCAGCCGGAGGTCCAGCGTGACCAGGAACGTGGCGATGAGGATCGTACCGAGGAAGAAACGCATCTCGCTGTCCTTGTAGAAGGTCCGGAAATTTCCTGTGAGGAGCTGATAGTGGAGGGTGAAGTTCATCCCGGCGATGACCATGAAGGCGACCAGGACGCCGTCGATGTAAGCGCTGTTGAACCAGGCCACGCTGCTGTCCTTCGTCGAGAATCCCCCGGTCGCCATCGCGCAGAAGATGTGGTTGACGGCGTCAAAGGCGCCCATCCCGCCGAAGAGGAGAAGGATGAAGCCGGCGACCGTGATGATGACATAGACGATCCAGAGCGACCGGGCCGTCTCCGCGATTCGCGGCACCAGCTTGTCCTTCACCGGTCCGGGGGCCTCCGCCTTGAAGAGTTGCCTTCCCCCCACTCCGAGGAACGGGAGGATGGCGATGGAAAGGATGATGATTCCCATCCCGCCCAGCCACTGGGTCATGGACCGCCAGAGGAGGATCCCGTGGGGAAGCGACTCGATTTTGTTGATAACCGTCGAGCCGGTGGTGGTGAATCCGGACATCGTTTCGAAGTAGGCGTCCGTCAGGGTGGGGAGGGCGCCGTGGATCATATAGGGGAGCCCGCCGAAGAAGGCGGCGAGGATCCAGCCCGCGGAGACGATCAGAAAACCCTCCCGGTGGCTGAGGACGATCTTCTTTTCCTTGGGTCTGCTTGCAAAATACAGGGCGCCGCCGGTTCCCGACGTGATCCCGACGGACAGGATGAAGCTCCAGGCGTCGGCCTCGCCATAGTATAGCGAGCAGGCCAACGGGACGAGCATCGTCAGACCGAGGATGAACAGAAAGGCGCCGAGGGTATAGAGAACGGGTCTTGCTTTCATCCGAAGTATTCCAGTTTCACGGTGAGCAATTTTTCGAGCTCGCCGATGGCGGAACAGGGCGTGAAGATGACGACGTGGTCGCCCGGCCGGATAACGGAATTGCCGTCGGGGATGATGATCTCCTCCCCGCGGCAGATCGCCCCGACGATGGTGCCGCTGGGGAAATCAATATCCTTGAAAGGTCGATCGGTGATCTCCGAGGTCTCCAGGGCGATGAATTCGAAGGCCTCCGCCTTTTCATCGCGGAGCGGCGTGGCGGAGATCACCTTTCCCTTGCGGATATAATGGAGGATCCGGCTGATGGCGGCATGGCGGGGGTTGATCACCCCGTCGATCCCGACCCGCGAAACGAGGGGGATGTAGTCGATCCGGTTGATCAGCGATATGACCTTCCGGGCGCCCAGTTGTTTGGCGATAAGCGCCCCGAGAATGTTCGCCTCCTCGTCGTTCGTCACCGCGATGAAGAAATCGGTCCCCTCGATGTTCTCTTCTCGGAGGAGTTCCTGGCTGGTTCCGTCGCCGTGGAGGACGACCGTCTTGTCCAGATGGGAGGCCAAGAATTCGCACTGAACGTGTTTCTTCTCGATGAGCTTAACAGCGATGTTTCTTTTTTCGATTGCCAGGGCGAGCATCAGGCCGGTGTTTCCGCCGCCGATGATGATGATCCGCCGGGGCGGTTCCGTGTTCTTTCCGAAGAAGCGCAGCAGCTCCCGGACGCGGGTGGCGTCCGTGACGGCGAAGATATAATCCCCGCCCTCGATGAACGAGCTGCCCGATGGGACAATGAGTTTCTCGTCCCGGACGATGGCGGTGATCAGGACCTTGAACCCGGGTTCCATGGCCCGGAGATCGGAAAGCCTTTTCCCGATCACGATGGCGTCCGCGTCGATCTGGAATCCCAGAAGCCGGATGCGTCCTCCCGCAAAGCTGAAGACCTCCGCCGCCCCCGGGAATTCGAGGAGGTCCATGACGTTGCTGACCGCTTCCCGCTCCGGGTTGATGCAGAGGTCGATGTTGAGGCGGTCCGTGCCGAACAGGGAACCGTCCCCGTTCAATTCCACGTTGCGAATGCGGGCGATCCGTATGGGGATTCGGCTCTGTGTGGAGGCCAGGAGGCAGGCGATCATGTTTGTTTCGTCGCTGTCCGTGACTGCAATGACCATGTCGGCCTGGGCCATGCCCGCCCGTTTCAGGATCTCGGGACTGCTGCCGCTGCCCAGAACGGTCTGCACATCCAGTGCCTCCGAGATCTCATGAAGGCGCTCTTCGTTCCGGTCGATGACGACCGTATCGATCCCTTCGCGGGAGAGGCTGTTGGCGATGTGATATCCGACCTCTCCGGCCCCGATGATGATCACTTTCATGTTAATGATTTCCAGTTATTATAAACGAGTCGCCTCTGTTCTGCCGTCATTTCGGCCGTCGTCTTTGTCTTCCAACTCCAGAATTTCGATCCCCGCCGCGCCGACATGGTCGCGGAAACGGCCGAGCCCCGCGCGGACCTCGTCCGCGTGATCCTCCCTGACCGGGATCTCCAGACGAATGGCAGGGAGCTCCTCCGGTTTGCAAGCAAAACCGTCAAAGAGGCCCGTGAGCATGGCTTCGACCATCCCGGAGAGTTTCAGGGCTCCGCGTCCGGCGGCGGGAACGGGGAGGACCAGGTCGGCCGCCCGGATGCCGCTCACGGTCTGCGCCATCTGATAACCGGCGTTGTAGAGTCGGTCGTAGGTCAACGCGGAAAGCGATCCCAAACCGAAGAGGAGCAGGCGGGAGATACGGATGCGTTCGGGAAAGGCGTAGAGCAGCTTTTCCGGAAAATCGCCGGAAATCCTGCCTTGGGCGATCTCGGTGGAGATCATCCCGTTGAGGCGCCAGTCCACCAGACCGCAGTAACCTTTCGGCGGCCTTTCATCGGAGAAGAAACCCAGGATCAGGGTGTCATGGCTCAGCGCGTCCGGCGAGGTGTGGGATATCTTGATCTTCATCCTTCCTGCGCAGCTTTCCGTAGAGATCGTCGAGAATACCGTTGATGAACGCCCCCGAGTTTTCGGAGCCGTATACCTTTCCCAAGTCGATCGCCTCGTTCAGCGTGACTTTTGGGGGAATGTCCCGGCAGAACAGGAGCTCGTAAACGGCCATCCGCAGGATGCTCTTGTCCACGCGGGACATCCTCGCCATGGTCCAGTTTTCGGAACTGCCGCCGATCAGGCTGTCGATCAGCTCCCGGTTGTTCCAAGTCCCCTCGATCAAGAAGGAAGAAAATTTTCTCGCCTCTTCCGGCGCGTCGAAATTGGCCCAGAACAGCGCAATAGACTCCTGCAGGTCGATTCCGTGAACGTCGAGCGCATAAAGAACCTGAAGGGTAACCTCTCTTGCCTTCCGCCTCTGGTGCATTCATCCCTCAGATTTCGGCCGGGTAATCAGAGCAACCGCATTGTGTCGGATCTCTATTACAATTTTTTGAAAAGATCAACCATCTCGATAGCGGACATCGCGGCGTCCCAGCCCTTGTTTCCCCCCTTGGCGCCCGCCCGTTCAATCGCCTGCTCGATGGTGTCCGTCGTCAGGACGCCGAACGCCACCGGAACCTCGGTCTCCAGCCCCACCATCGCGATCCCCTTGGATACCTCCGCGCTGATATATTCGAAGTGAGGCGTGGCGCCGCGGATGACTGCGCCGAGGCAGATCACGGCGTCGAAGCGTCCGCTTTTCGCCATCTTCTTGGCGGTGAGCGGCAACTCGAAGGCGCCGGGCACCCGGACGATCTGGATCTCCTTCTCGTCAGCGCCGGCCCGCGTCAGGGCGTCGACGGCCCCTTCGATCAGGCGGCCGCTGATGAAGTCATTGAAACGGCTGGCGACGATGCCGAACCTCATTCCCTTCGCGACGATCTTTCCCTCGATGATTTTTGGCATGGCTATTTCTCCTCATAAAATCGATTGTTTCTTGTCTATACCTTCAGAATGTGTCCCATCTTCCGTCTTTTGGTCTGGAGGTACTGGATGTTGTTTTCATTCGGCCGGATCTCGATCGGGACCCGTTCGGCGATGGTCAGGCCGTACCCCTCGAGGCCGACGATCTTCTTCGGGTTGTTCGTGAGCAGCCGCATCTTCCGCACCCCGATGTCGGCGAGGATCTGGGCGCCGATGCCGTACTCCCGGAGATCCTCCTTGAAGCCGAGCGCGATGTTTGCCTCCACGGTGTCCTGACCGTGCTCCTGGAGTTCGTAGGCCTTGATCTTGTTGACGAGACCGATCCCGCGGCCCTCCTGGTGCATGTAGACGATCACGCCCCGGCCGGCCTCTTCCACCATCTTCATGGCCCGCTGGAGCTGGTCGCCGCAGTCGCACCGCTCGGAACCGAAGACGTCGCCCGTCAGGCATTCCGAATGAACGCGGACCAGGACCTCGTCCTCCGCGGTGATGTCGCCCTTGATCAGGGCCACGTGCTTCATCTCGTCCACGTCGTTTTCATAGACGATCAGCTTGAATTCACCCCCGTACCGGGTAGGGATCGTGGCGGTCGCCGCCCGGCGGATCAGCGACTCGTGCTGCATCCGGAAGTCGATGAGATCCTTGATCGTGACGATCTTCAGACCAAACTCCCGGGCGAAGATCTCCAGATCGGGCATTCGGGCCATCGTCCCGTCGTCCTTCATCACCTCGCAGATGACGCCGGCTGGTTTCTTGCCGGCGAGACGGGCAAGATCGACAGAGCCTTCCGTCTGGCCGGTTCGCACGAGCACCCCTCCGCGCCTGGCGCGGATCGGGAAAATGTGGCCGGGACTGACCAGGTCATCCGGTTTCGCATCGCCGGCCACGGCGGCCAGGATCGTCGTCGCCCGGTCCGCCGCCGAGATCCCGGTGGTGACCCCCTGTTTCGCCTCGATGGAGACCGTGAAGGCGGTGCCGAAACGGGATCGGTTGTCCCGGACCATCGGCAACAGCCGGAGCTTGTCCGCATTTTCTTCGGTCAGCGTGAGGCAGATGAGCCCCCGCCCGTATCGGGCCATGAAATTGACCGCCTCCGGCGTGACAAACTCGGCCGCCATGCAGAGATCCCCTTCGTTTTCCCGATCCTCGTCATCAACGAGAATGACCATCCTTCCGCTTTTGATATCGACAATGGCTTCCTTGATGGTGCTGACACTCATGTTTTCTCCTTTTTAATTAGGGACAGCGCCCTATTTATTACCTACGGAAATAAATAGGGCGCTGTCCCTAATTAAACCCGTTATTTCAAAAAGCCGTATCTGGCAAGCATCTCCAGGTCCACTCCCCCTGCCGGTCCGACCGTCGGCCGGGTCGCGCCGTCGGGGTCCTTCCCCGTTGAAATCAGTTTTTCCAGATATCTTGCGATGATATCCGTTTCAAGGTTGACGGCATCCGCCACCTTTTTGAACCCGAGGGTTGTCCCGGCCGCCGTGCGCGGGATGATGTTAACATAAAATATATTCTTTTCACAGCGGTTGACGGTCAAGCTGATGCCGTCCACCGTGATCGACCCCTTGGCGACGACATAGCGATCCAGCGCCGGATCGATTTCGAAACCGAAGACGATGGAGCCGGAGCGGGGGCTCTCCTCCACGATCCTTCCGATGCCGTCCACATGGCCGAGGACGATGTGTCCTCCGAGGCGGTCCATGACGCGCAGCGCCTTTTCCAGGTTGACCCGGTCGCCCGCTTTCAGGCTCCGGAGCGTCGTCCGGGAAAGGGTCTCCGCGGAGACATCCGCCGTGAAGACCCGATCGGCCTTCGCGGTCACGGTCAGGCACGCGCCGCTGACGGCGATGCTGTCGCCGATCCGGACGTCGTCCAGATCGAGGGAGCTCTCGACCTCCAGAAGGGCGTCCTCCCCCCGGCGCCTCAGGCGCCGGACGGAACCGAGCGCGGCTGTGATTCCTGTGAACACCTTCTATCCCTCCGTATTTCCTCTCTCCCTCTCCTTCTTCAAGGGGAGAAGGTCCTTCAATTCGTCCAAAAAGTCGCTGACATCCCGGAATTGACGGTAAACCGACGCGAAGCGGACATAGGCGACGCCGTCGAGGGCCTGGAGCTCCCGCATCACCTTTTCGCCGATGGCCGTGGAGGGGATCTCCTTCCCCTGTAAGTCCTGACAGGCGCGCTCAACATTGTCCACCAGGGTCTCGATCGCGTCCGTGCTGATCGGACGCTTCTCGCAGGCCTTCTTGATCCCGGAGCGGATCTTCGTCCGGTCGAAGGGTTCCCGGCGGCCGTCCTTCTTGACGACCACGGGCAGGACCTCTTCGACGAATTCGTATGTGGTGAAGCGCTTGCCGCAGCCGAGGCACTCCCGCCGCCGCCGGATGGCGTCGCCGTCCTTGCTGATCCGGGAGTCGATCACCTTGTTTTCGCCGTGGGCGCAGAAGGGGCATTTCATCGTCGGATCACCTCTATTTCGGCCTCCGTCAGCATCTCTTCCGCGAGACTGTCGCGGTAATCGCCCCCGACCACGATCCGGACGATGCCGGCGTTGATGATCATCTTCGCGCAGATGATGCAGGGGTGGTTCGTGCAGTAGAGGGTCGCCCCTTTTACGCTGACCCCGTGCAGCGCGGCCTGGATGATGGCATTCTGCTCGGCGTGGAGCCCCCGGCAGAGCTCGTGACGTTCGCCGGAGGGGATATGGTTCTGTTCGCGGAGGCACCCGATTTCCAGGCAATGGCGGAGTCCCGAGGGGGCGCCGTTATACCCCGTGGCGAGGATCCGCCGGTCACGAACCAGGGCGGCGCCGACACTTCGCCTGATACAGGTGGCGCGTTTCGCTACAAGCCCGACGATGTCCAGGAAATAGTCATCCCATGCAGGCCGTCCGTCCGTTTCGTTGCTCCCTTGTTCTCTCTGTTCGATCCCCTTCATGGCTCAGGATCACCTCAGATTGGGCCTTGGGTTACCGGTTTTCCAGGATCCGCTCCTGGTAGATAGGAAATCGCTCGCAGAGGGAGCGGACCTCTTCCCGGACCTCGCCCAGGCGCTTTTCGTTGTGGATATCCCGGAGCACGGCGGAGAAGAGACCGGCGATCCGTTTCATCTCCGGCTCCTTCATCCCCCGCGTGGTCAGGGCGGGCGTGCCGATGCGGATGCCGCTTGTCACCTGGGCCCCCTTCGTGTCGTAGGGAATCCTGTTCTTGTTGATCGTGATGCCCGTCCGGTCGAGGGTCTCCTGCGCCTCCATGCCCGTGATGCCGAGGTCGGTCAGGTCGACGAGCATCAGGTGGTTGTCCGTTCCTCCGGAGACGAGGCGGAAGCCGTCCGCGAGGAGCTCATCGGCAAGGGTTCTCGCGTTTTTCACGATCTGGGCCTGATATTGCCTGAACCCTTCGGAGAGGGCCTCCTTGAACGCCACCGCCTTCGCGGCGATGATGTGCATCAGGGGGCCGCCCTGCATCCCGGGGAAGATCTTCTCGTCCACGGCCCGGGCATATTCCTTCTTGCAGAGGATGAGTCCGGCGCGGGGACCCCGCAGGGTCTTGTGGGTGGTCATCGTGACGAACTCGCAGCAGGGCACCGGCGACGGATGGAGACCGGCGGCGACGAGGCCGCCGATGTGGGCGATGTCGGCGAGGATCAGCGCCCCGACCTTATCGGCGATGACCCGGAACTTCTGATAATCGATGATCCGGGGGTAGGAACTGGCGCCGACGACGATGATCTTCGGGCGGTGCTTTTTCGCGAGGGTTTCGACTTCGTTGAAATCGATGGTTTCCGTCTTCCGGTCCACGCCGTAGAAGACGCCGCGGTAGAACTTCCCCGAGAAACTGGCCGGACTCCCGTGCGAAAGATGACCCCCATGGGAGAGGTTCATCCCGAGGATCGTGTCCCCCGGCTGAAGCACCGTGAAATAAACCGCCATATTGGCCTGAACGCCCGCGTGGGGCTGGACGTTGGCGTGTTCCGCCCCGAAGAGTTGTTTGCTCCGCTCAATGGCCAGCCTCTCCACGACGTCGACGAACTCGCATCCCCCGTAGTATCGCCGGCCCGGATAGCCTTCGGCATACTTGTTCGTCATGACGCTTCCCTGGGCCTCCAGAACGGCCTCGCTGACGAAGTTCTCCGAGGCGATCATCTCTAACTTCCCCGCCTGCCGCCGGGTTTCCTGGCGGATCGCCTCCGCGACCTCCGGGTCGGCCTGCATCAGATAAGACATGAGTTCCTTTCCCTCCCGCTTTTCACCAACCGCGGGCGATAATGGGGACACGATGCGGCATCATGTCCCCGTGTGCCGCGATTTATATTCAATTTCTCAATGATCTTCATTCAAATCGATTTCGCGGATCTTGTCGAGACGCCTCTGATGGCGCCCCCCTTCGAACGGGGTCGAGAGCCAAGTCCGGACGATATTTCTCGCCGTCTCCGGATCCGTTTTTCTTCCCGCGAGAACCAGAATGTTGGCATCGTTGTGCATCCGGCTCAGGCGCGCCGTCTCCTCGTCGAGGCAGAGGGCGGCCCGGACGCCGGGGAAGCGGTTGGCGACGATGGACATCCCCACGCCGGAACCGCAGATTAGAATCCCTCTTTGGAAAAGGCCGGCGGAAACCGCCCCGGCCGCCTTTGCGCCGAAATCGGGGTAATCCGCGGCCCGATCGCTGTCCGTTCCGACGTCGGTAACGGCGAACCCCATCTCCGCAAGGAAGGGTTTAAGCGACTCTTTCAGCGAAAAGCCCCCATGGTCCGCGCCGATGATGATTTTCTCTGCCGCCATTCCTATCCCTCAAATTTCCGGAGGATCAGGACGGCATTCACCCCGCCGAAGCCGAAGGTGTTGGACATCGCCGTCCGGATCTCCTTCTTCCTCGCCTGATGGGGGACGTAGTCCAGGTCACAGGCGGGGTCCGGGTGGTCCAGGTTGATCGTCGGGGGAAGCACCCCCTCGCCGATCGCCTTCAGGCAGAGGATCGCCTCCACCGCTCCGGCCGCGCCGAGCATGTGGCCCGTCATCGATTTGGTCGAACTGACGGCGAGCCGCTGCGCGTGTTCCGCGAAGAGCGTCTTGATGGCCTCCGTCTCGCAGGCGTCGTTCAGAGGCGTGGAGGTCCCGTGGGCGTTGATGTAGTCAATTTCCGCGGCGTCCATTACCGCATCCCGCAGGGCAACCTTCATGCAGCGGGCGGCGCCCTCATGCCCCGGCGGCGGGGCGGCCATGTGAAAGGCGTCGCTTGTGACGCCGTAACCTGCGAGTTCGCCCTGGATCCGGGCGCCCCGCTCCAGCGCATGCGGCAGGGCCTCGAGGATGACGACCCCTGAACCCTCGCTGATCACGAAGCCGTCGCGGTCGCGGTCGAAAGGGCGGCTTGCCTTTTGGGGTTCGTCGTTGCGCCGGGAGAGCGCCCGCATCGCATTGAATCCGGCGACGCAGAGCGGGGTGACCGCCGCGTCCACCCCTCCGGCGATCATCACATCGGCGTAGCCGTCGGCGATGATCCGGGCGGCGTCCCCGATGGCGCACGTTCCCGAAGCGCAGGCCGTCACGGTGCAGTTGATCGGCCCCTTCGCCCGGAATCGAATCGAGACATGGCCGGCGGCGAGGTTGGCCAGGGCGGCGGGGATGGTAAACGTCGACATCTTTCGGGGGCCCCCCAGGAAGATCGCCTCTTTTTCCTTCTCAATCGTGGCCAGCCCACCGATGGCGGAGCCGATGATCACGCCGGTCCGTTCCGCCCCCTCCTCTTCGATGATCAGCCCGGCATCGGCCATGGCCATTTCGGCGGCGGCCAGCGCGTAGACGATGAAATCATCGACACGCCGCCGCTCTTTCTTGTTTACGTACCGGAGCGGGTCGAACCCCTTGAGCTCGCCGGCGATCTTCGTCTCGAAGGCCGTGCAGTCAAAGCGGGTGATGGGCGCGACGCCGGATCTTCCTCGGCAGATCCCTTCCCAGGTCTCTGCGACGGTGTTGCCGAGCGGTGTGACGGCGCCCATGCCTGTTATAACGACCCTTCTTTTCAACAGTTTCCCCCTTTGTGCCGCGTCGGATCGCCGGACGGCGACGGAGCCTTCGCGGCGGACGGCACAGGCTGACGGATGCTACTCATGCCATGCGACGCCCTTGTTCCGGAGGTAATCCAGGACATCCTTGATCGAGCGGATCTGCTGGAGTTCGTTGTCGGCGATCTGGATGTCGAAGGTTTCCTCCATCTCCATGATCAGTTCGACGAGGTCGAGGGAGTCGGCCCCCAGATCGTCGATAAACGAGGCCTCGGGAACGCACTCCTCCCGTGTAACATCCAATTGCTCCACGATAATGCCGATGACTTTTTCTTCCAGTGTCATGAAAACTCCCTCCTTACAGAATAACCCCTGCCGCGGCAGGGGTCCGAATACCTTTTCCCATGCATGGGTTTATTCTCCCGCTCCGGAATCACGATATCAACAATTTTATTCGGGAACATCACTATTCAACGCCGCCGCGGTCATTTCCAGCGACGCCTCGTCTTCAACGTTGAGGAGACGGAACCGCCGGTCGATCCGCCGGATCAGTCCGGAAAGGATCCTTTTAGGGCCGATCTCCACGATGGTGTCGACGCCCATCTCTGCCATCCTTGCGATCGTCTCCCGCCACCGGACGGGGGAGGTGATCTGGCGGACGAGGAGCTCCTGCGTCCGTTCCCGCGAGTGGAGGAGCAAGGGGTCGCAGTTGGGAATCACGGGGGGCTCGCAATCCCCAAACGCGATTTCTTCGAGAGCGGTCGCGAACCGTTCGGCCGCCCCTCGCAGCAGACGGCAGTGGCAGGGGACGCTGATCGGAAGAAGGACCGCCCGGACGCCCTCCCTGGTTCCCGCCGCCGCGATCACCTCCGAGACGGCCCCCGTGTGCCCGGAGACGACGATCTGGCCGGGGGCATTTTCGATGGAGATGGCCACGGCATGATCTTCAGCGTCGCGTTCACGGCACAACGCCTCCACCTCCTCCCGCGGGAGGCCGAGAATGGCCGCCATCGCGCCTTCGCCAACGGGAACGGCCTCCTGATGGAGCTGCGCCCTCCGGTGAACAACGGAAAGGCAATCGCGCAGGCCGACAGCGCCGGCCGCATGCAGGGCGGTATACTCCCCGAGACTGTGACCCGCCATGACAAGGGGTTTCACCGCCACCCGTTCGGAAAAGGCCCGCCAGGCTGCAATCTCCACCGTGAGGACGGCGATCTGCGTGTTTACCGTCAGATCGAGGAGCTCCTGAGGCCCCGTGAAACAAAGCGACACCATGTCCGTACCGAGGACATTCCCGGCCTCGGCAAACAGATTTCTCACGCTCGGATGTCCGCGGTACAGGTCCTGACCCATTCCGGGGTGTTGCGAGCCCTGTCCCGGAAAGACAAGAGCGAATCTACCCATGGGTGTTCCCTCTTCCGCTGGTTCAGGATGCCTTTTCGATCGGGACGATCTCCCTGCCCCTGTATGTGCCGCAGTTGGGGCAGACATGGTGGGGCAGCTTGGGCTCATGGCATTGCGGACATGCGGAAGCCGTGACCGGTTTCAGAAAATCGTGCGCCCTTCTCATGTTTTTTCTGGATTTGGAATGTCTCTTGATTGGATTTGCCATAACGTATAACCTCTTTCTCCTTAAGGTTGAGCCTTGAATTGTTTTAAAATGGCAAGCCGTTCATCGGGGAGTTCGCCCCGACAATCGCAACTTGTCGCATTCAGGTTGGCGCCGCAATGGGGACAAAGCCCCCGGCAGGACTCCGCACAGAGCGGTTTGAACGGGATCTGCAGCAGGATCTGTTCGAAGACCGCCGCGTCCAGATCGATTGCATCCTCCTCGTAGTACGCGAAATCGAGATCCGTTGCGCTCAGCTCCACATCCTCCTGCGGCAGGGAAGGGGGAGGGGCGAACGTATAATGGAATGAAGATTGGAGCGACAAACGGGTCGTTTCCAGACAGCGGCTGCAGGGCATCTCCGCGGCGATCGCAACGCTCCCTTCGATAAAGATGTTTTCCTTCATCCTCCGGACGGCGCAGGCGACGTCGACCCGGTCCAGGACGAAACCACCCGACCCCGTCTCCGGCAGGCGCTGCTGGAACCATTCTCCGTTCCTTTCGAACCGGAGGTTTATTCCCCCTTCGGGGATGTTGCTGACGTTGATCTTCAAAAAATATCCCTTTCCCGCTGTTGAAAACGGTTCCTTCCCCAAACGGAGATCTGCCGAATAAAGGGTTGAAGTAAATTCTAAATCGGCTGAATTGTCAAGCATAATTTATCGCCAAATCCGCCTTGACAAAAGACCGGGTGTGGACCTATATGGCGTAGCGTTTCACGCGATGGTCAAACCGGTTTTCAGAAATACGATTTCCGGTGGAAATAATTTCCGGCAGGTGATGAAGATGACGAATGATAAGGTGAGAACGCGCTTTGCCCCGTCGCCGACCGGCTTCCTCCATATCGGCGGCGCCCGGACGGCCCTGTTCAACTGGCTCTATACCCGGCGGTGCGGAGGCACCTTCGTCCTGAGGATCGAAGATACCGATCAGGCGCGCTCGACGGATGAATCGACACGGGCCATCCTGGACGCGATGACCTGGCTCGGTTTGAACTGGGACGAGGGACCTTACTTCCAGGCGGAGCGGGTGGGCATCCACCGGGAGATGGTGCAGAAGCTGATTGACGAGGGGAAGGCCTACTACTGCACCTGTTCGCCCGGGGCGCTGGAGGCCAAGCGGAAGAAGGCCCTCGCCGAGGGGAGGAAGCCCAAATACGACGGAACTTGCCGGGACAGGGGGTTGATTCGATCGCCGGAGTCGGTTGTGCGGTTCCGCTGCCCGGATGTGGGCGTGACCGTCATGCGCGACCTGATCAAGGGGGCCATCTCCTTCAGCAACGAGGAATTGGATGACCTGATCATCGAACGGGCCGACGGGTATCCGACCTACAACTTCGCGGTCGTCGTCGATGACGCCCAGATGGGGATCACCCATGTCATCCGGGGGGACGATCACGTGAACAATACCCCGAAGCAGATGCTGATCTACGAGGCGTTGGGGTGCGAGGTGCCGCTGTTCGGCCATGTCCCGATGATCCTGGGTTCCGACAAGGCGAGGCTCAGCAAGCGCCACGGGGCGACGTCGGTGATGGCCTATCAGGAGATGGGGTATCTGCCCGAGGCGCTCGTGAATTATCTGGTCCGGCTCGGCTGGTCGCATGGCGACCAGGAGATCTTCACGATGGAGGAGCTCATCCGCGCGTTTTCGCTGGAGGCGGTGGGAAAATCGGCGGCCGTCTTCAATCCGGAGAAGCTTCTCTGGCTGAACCAGCATTACATCACGACCTACCCGGCCGAAAAACTGGTGGAGGTGGCGACCCCCTTCTGGGAAAGGAAGGGTTTCGATGTTTCGGACGGCGGGTTTGTCGCGCAAGCGGCGGCGAACCTCCGGACGCGGTCGAAGACCCTTGTGGAGATGGCCGATTCCGGGTCCTTCTTCTTCCGGGAAGAGGTGGATTACGATCCGGAGGCGGCGGCGAAATTCCTGACGCCGGAATATGCCGGCCACCTGGAGGCGGTTGCAGAGCGGATTCCCGACATTGTGGACTACACGAAGGATGGGCTGGAGATCTTTCTCCGGGCCTTGGCCGAGGAGCGGGGGACGAAGCTCAAATGGATTGCCCAGGCGCTCCGCGTCGCCCTGACGGGGAAGACCGTGAGCCCCGGGATCGACGAGGTGATGGTCACCCTGGGGAAGGAACGGGTGATTCGGAAAATCCGGCGGGCGATCGATCAGATCAAGGCCGGCGGTTGATTTTGGCCTTGACAATTTTGCTATCATCTATTAGAAGGCAGATCCCTCTGGAGCTCGCTATTGGAGGATCGTTCACAGGCTGGACCACGGATTGTCTGCCTGGAATACGATTCCCAGTCATGGTCCCATCGTCTAGTGGTTAGGACGCTGGCCTCTCACGCCGGAAACCGGGGTTCAAGCCCCCGTGGGACTACCAAAAGAAAATCAAGGGGTTCGGGATGTTTCCGGCCCCTTTTTTTATGCGAGTCAAATCAATTTCCAACCCTATTTCCAACCTTCGGCCATAAAAAACCCCCGGCAATGATCTGCCAGGGGAGGGGTTTTGTCATAATAATTTCGGACATTATTCTATAAATCATCCCTTGAAAAAGCATGATGAATATGCTATGCATTTCAAGAGTTTACGGCATTTTCGTTTTCCCTCCACAAGATGCTAAACGTCTTATAAGTGGCGTTATGTAAACTTAGATTATTTCCCCTTGCTCCACTTTGCCCCTTAAAACAGGGGGGTTCCTCCACTTTCGGGTTAAATTTTCAGTAAGTTCCTGATATACGTCGATAATTCAACCCCCGATTCCGCCGCTCTTTTCGTCACTTCATGATATTCATCTTCCGTCAACCTTACGCCGATCTGCCGCGTCAATTTCGGATCAATCCTTTTTGCATCCATCGCCCGGACCCGTCGCGCCACTTTCAGTTCGGCCCGGACCTCTTCAAGCTCCCGGCGAAGGGAAGGGGAGACGGCCCCGGCCCTTGCGCCTTCGATTGTTTGAGCCGTCAAGGCCCGCTCTCTTTTCTCAAGATCCCCGATCTTCTTTTTTTCCATTCTGTTCCCGCCTCCCGGCCCTTTCCTTTCAATGCCTGCTAACCACACAATCCGGACAGGATGTCGCGTCCTGGGGGCAGCGGTGGCGGCAATTTTGGCAGCGGATGATCAGGGCCATTTATTTCTTTCCGGCTTCGTAAGCACAATCATCTTTACAGAGATACCCTTTTTCAGCCATGCAGTCTTGATATTCACGGCCTATCTTCGGCCAATAGATGAAAGCGGCAGCACCGCCAATCACACACCGAAGGGGATGACTCGCATCTGTTTTTTCTATACAATCACTTTTTGCAGCGACATACTCCTTTTCTTGTTTATCGGGCGGGGCTGTGAAGGTCATGCTTTGCCATTCGTTACAGGGCAGCGAAGCGCAACCGGACAAAAGCGCAATCAAGACCAGGACAGCGGCCTTTCTCATGCCTTCGCCTCACTTAAAATTGGCACTATTTTATCATTCTCCGGAAGTATCGGCTTGGCAGCTGTGTCCACTGCCGCCTTCGGCTTATTGCTCGCCTTGTAGGCGCGCTTTAGGAATTCGGCAACATGTTTCGCGTCCGCGCTGTCCACAACCTCCCTTTTCAACACTTCATTTTGCAAAACGCCTTTCAGGAAAACATCATCAACCTTGATCGCGGGGCTGATGCGTTTCAATTCTTTCTTGAGGGCTTGCAGCATGGGCGTACTCAACACAATAGCGGCCAGCGAAAACCTGTTTGTGGCCTGCTGTTTAAGGGAAAATGAGGCCATAGATGATTGAGTAAACCCCTCCCGGCTAAGGTTTCCCAGACAATCAATGATTTGGGGATCTCGGGGGCTGGCTTTCAAAAAATCAAACTCATAAATGAGTGTCTTGTCTATGGGTTGCCGGAACTGTATCTTGTATATATGCCATTCAATCCCGTTGGTTAAGATTATCCATTCGGCCCCCTGGTTAGCTCCATAGTCAACGGCCTGCTTAACATGGGAATCTTTAAGCGTTCCACCTACCGCCTTCACTTCTATTAGAAAGCGGATCGTATCACCTACCCTCACGCTTAGGTCTACGAACGTGCCGCGGATGGCAAACTCAGTCGTAATTTCGACATATTTCTTGTAACCGAGCACATCAGCAAGCATGTCGGCAATAATCACGACAGTATCGGATTCGCTGATGTCTCTGTCTTTCGCGTCGGCAATTATGCCCTGATACTTCTTCATTTGCGTTGTAATTCTCTCGATGACCTTTTTGGGGATAGCCATAATTTTCTCCTTTCACAGGTAAATCACGTTTCCCGCTTTCCGGTATTCGATGACGATGCCTCGTCGGTACCGGTATGTCGGCCATTTTATTTTAAGCCTATCTCAGGATATACCTTTGCAGCGGATTTTCAAAGATGATTTTTCAGCAACGAGGGGAAAGGAATATTTGACAGCTATATTTGCCCTAAAAACGATTCTCTTTCTTCCGGTCGTCTACTTCCCCCGTCTCAGGTGGTGATCTTTCAACAGCGGCCATGCAGCGTAAGCCGTCCGGGGTGTCTCCTCGCGTGCGCGGATGCAAAATTGAAACCATTCCAACAACTTCATTTCAGTGCGCGTCAGCTTCCCGCCGTCCTTGATCCGCTCGCCGAATGATAGCATTCGCCTGATATTTTCTTTCTCTTCGGGTGTCAATTCCGATTCTGTTTTTTTTAACGAATGTACCTTAACCTTTGATCCCTTCGGCCTTCCGGCTCCCGCGCGGTATCCGCCCCTTGACATTTGATTTTTCCTCCTGTTTGAACTTTGGTTTTCATTTTTGCTTCTATTTTTGATTGTTTGAATATTTGCGCCATGCTAAATAGTTGTAATCTTTACCCTGTTTGATTTTCGTTTGAACATTTGAAATCATACAGGAAATTTAATCTGTGAATGAGAACCAACGGGGTTTTGTAAAAACATAATGATTTCAAGATTTTACCCCCCGGTGGTATGTCCTCAGTATCATTCACCTTTCCGCGTCTCTTCCCGTTCCCGCTGCGGTTCGTACCTGTCAACGGAAAACAGCTTGACGGCTTTCCGCTTTCCCCGCTTCGCCTTGCCGTTCTTTTCATACCTTGCCAGCGCCGCCTTGATCCGCTCCCGCCTGCCCATCTCTTCGTTCATCGTGTCGCCCCCATTGCCTTCATGACCGCCTGCTTTGTCGCCGTAATGAACGCTGCATCATCCCGTTCCTTTGCCAGTTCCGCCTTGAATAGACTCATATCAAGACAACTCTCGATAGCGTCCCGCAGTTTCCCCTGGAGCAGAGCAACCGGCGCCGCATCCAATTCGGCAACGTGGATGCCGTGACATGCCACAAACTTTCGATAGTTCGGGGACGTGGCTTTTGCCTCCATGTCTGACGGCAACCCATGTGCCCGGACATCATCGCCGGATAGCGCAACCTTGTGAGCAGTGACTACCGACAGCCCGAAGTCATCCCGTAACGAGCGCGGAAAGCTCGCTGCTACCTCCTCGCCATCCGGGTCGAAGTCGCTCAAGATAAGCAGGATCAAACTTTCCTTGCCGGATGCCTTGAACCGTTGGACCATCTTCCATCGTGGCGTCAAGCTCGAATAGCCCCGGCCCGTGGTGCATGGGATACAGTATTCATCGGCAACGAGTTCAACGTGCTTCCGGATAGCGTTCTTCTCGACAAGTATTTCGATATGGTGCGCCTGTCCCCGCAGAATATCGCGAGCGTATCCCCGCAGAAAGTCCGCTGCTTGATCTTTTATGAAGTCGGCAGGGGTCTGGTATGTCTGAATCACGCGGATGGGTCTCAGCTCATCCTCGATAGCGTGGTGGGGGATATCGCCGGTGAGACGTGCGCGGAGTAGCAAGTTCGTCAATGCCTTATAGCTGGAAAGGTCGTTTCTGTATGTCGATCCCGGTTTCCGGTCGTGCCGTGAGGGGGGATCATTCAGCAGCAGGTAGTGAACGCGCCGGACTGTCAACGGCCAATACTGCGTTTCCGATTCAATCGCCCGTTGTGCCGCCCTCAGGAAGGCCCCGGTGGTGATCCTCGCCCGCCCCTTGTACGCGCCCAGGGGGACGTTGTCGGCAATGTCAACCCGGCGTCGGTCGGTCCGGTCCTGCAGAAGCCGTTCGTATGCTTCGCCCGGATCGATTTCCTGCATGGCCTCGCGGAGACGTTCGGCGTGGCTTTTATCGCGCTGTTTGTTGTAAACGGAAAGCATCGCAAGCCGTTCATCGGCGGATAGATCGCCATAAACAACATCATCGTGAACGATACAGGGGACCGCCGTAAGTCCCAACCATCGCCCCGCTGCATGGCGTCTATGTCCTGATAGGATGTATCTGTCAGCGGAGACGTGAAGAGGTTCCCGGATGCCTTCCGCCTTGATCGACCAATAGAGTTTGGCGTCATCCTCATCGGCGTTCGGCGTGAAGCCGTCATATAGCAGGCTGTTTTCCGGTGCCGGTCGGATATCGTTCAAGGGGAAATAGGTCATGTCCTGTTTTTCTCTCTTCCCCTTGATCCGCTGTTTCCGTTCCATGCTGTTCACCTTGTCACTTCATCGCCCCTGATTTTGGGGCGCTCTGCAAAGAGCCTTCTTTAAAGACAAAGATAGAGTCAAAAAAGAGACCCATAAAAAGCATATATGTATGGCATATTCTATATAGGGTGTGGAAAAGCGCACCGTCGGAAAAGAGGAAAAGGCCCTGGACGGTGTGGAAATGCGCACCGTCACGCCCTCCCTTGCAATTCTGACGGTGTGGAAATGCACACCGTTGACGGTGTGGAAATGCGCACTTGAATTTATATTTCTCATGGCCTTGTTACCTTGAAATTTTTCCATTGTTCACTGAATCGATAAAAGTTCCGTTTCCGATAGAGACCGCCCCGCTGGTCTTTTACGATGAAGCCGTGCGCCTCAAGCTGTTTCAGTGACCTTGCGAAGGTGTGCCGGTCCATGATCCGTTCCATTTCCTTGAAGGATAGGGTTATTTCATCGGGGTTCCTTGATATGCACTTTGATTTCAGGTGAAGGTAGGCAACCCGTGCGGAGTTCGTTATGGATTCCCATGCCTCTGTTTTGAGCATTTCCTGATAGATCATGACGAATGGTCGTGATTTATTCTTTTTCCTTGACGGTGACATGGAGGCCCCCACTGCCTATTTCCCCCACTTGATATGGTCGGAAGGGAAACCGGGTGTGGGGTTCCCGGCGTGTCGGCCTGCATAGCCTATCCCTTCCGCGTGAGTTCGTGCGTGCCGTGGCGTTCATTGTGCATCCTCGAAGCTGATACGCCGCGCCTCCATAAAGGAAAGAACGTCCGCCGTTTTGTAGCGGATCGATCTTTTCCCGATCTTCAAGTAAGGCAACCCCCGCCGAAGGTGGCGCTCATTGCGGAGGGTACTGACCGCCCGGCCCGATAGCGCCGCCGATTCAAATTCATTCAGGTAGGGTTTTTTGAGAAGTTCACCGATGTTGATGATCGTCTTTTCCGCTGTGTCTTTCTTTCCCGTGTCCGTTCCTTCCATACCGTTTTCCTCCATTATTAGTCTGTGGGGGTATAAATAAAAAACCCCTGAATCTTTTGTTGATTCAAGGGTAAGGCATGGTAAAGGGTTTGTCACTGAAACCCAATTATGATTTCAGTTTTCGCTTTTCGTATTCGGCGCCTATTTTCTTTATGATATTATCAACATTCCTTATGTCTTTTGCCCCAATATTTTTTTGGATTTCCTCTTTAACGGGTGTCTTTTCCCCATAGGGAAGTGCTTTGTATCCTGGATAGCCGCCATATTTTTCAAGTTCCATGCACACTGCATCCATTGTCCAACTGCCCGCCTCTCGACTTGCTGCACCCGGCCCCTGCTTGTATGCTTCATGGCGCTTTACTTCCTGAGAGAACATTTCCGGCAAATAACCCGAACGAAGAATGCCGAACAGAAGTTGAAGGGTCAAAAGAAATACTTTTGCCTTTTCGCCGTTGATTCCGCTGTCCTTGAGTAAGCCTTGCAGCGTGTGAACCGCCGTTAACGCCTCCATCGTGGGTTCAAACTCTTCATGCGGAGCAAAGGACCTATTTTGACGTTTGGCTCTGCAATTCAGGTAAGTTTTGAGCCAATGTAAGAACGGAAGCCCTCTTGCTGAATAAAGTTCAGCCGCCTCTTTTGGGTAAAGCTCGAAGTCTTGAAGTGTCTGCTTTATGATATAATCCGCGTGCTTCCACTCACTATGGTCTATGACAATGTCATCAACAGGTGGCTCATCGAACGTCTTAAATGGTTTTTGCTCAAGATACTTTTTTTTTGGTCTCACTGCCTTTCCCTCTCTTGCCCCCTTGATTGATCCGGGAAAACAGGGGAGGGGTTCCCCCTGCTTGTCGGTTCGGTTCATGACGCCGGACCTATCCCCGGTAAATTTGCCCCCTGAGCATCGATCTGCTTTCAGACGGGGGGGTTCTTCATTCCTGCCTATCTTTACGCCGTGGCGGTCTCGTTTTGGCGGTCCTCTGCCTTTTCCGCCGCCTGTTGAATGATGTTTCCCGCCAGCGTTGACGCCTTCCGCATGGTATCATCCCGCAGGTGGGCATACCGTTGCGTCATGACGGGTGACTTATGCGTGAGAAGTTTCTGCAGGGTGTACATATCCACTTCCCCGGAAGAGGCCAGCATTGAGGCGAAGGCGTGACGCAACCCATGCAGCGCCCGGAAGTTTGCCCCGATCCCCGCCGCCTCTTTTATCGGATTGACGCGCCGCCGGATGTCCGTGAACGGTTTCCCGTCGCCTCTGACGAAAACATGATCCGCCGTCGCCGGATGGTTCTTTAGAACCTCCCGCGCCTGGTCGTTCAGGGGTATTTTCTGACTGACGCCGCCTTTCGGATCGTGGCGGATCGTGATGAATCCCCGATCAAAGTCAATATCATTCCATTGCAGCTTGAAGAGTTCCCCGCGTCTCATGCCGGTAAACAGCGCCATGCGCATGATGTTTGCCGCCTCGATGTCTGTTGATTCCGATATGGCTTTCAGCAGGCTTTTCAACTGCGCCGGCGTCAAATCCTCTGTTGTGCGGTTGTCCACTTTTACGGCGTCTATGGGGAAAGGTAGTTCCCTGCATAGCTGCCTTTTCGCCCCGAAATGGATGATCCGTTTCAGCAGCCCCAGGACGTGCCGAACGGTTTGAGGTTTCAGCTTTTTGGAGAGATTGACGCGCAACCGATCAACGTCAAGACGGATGATCCCGTGGGGTTCCTTATCCCCCAGAGAGGGTTTCAGGTGCTTCTCGAAACGGCCCTTGTCGATCTTGATCGCTTTCGAGAGAGAAGGGGTCTTATCATCCTTAGCAGCTTTCGGGTCTGATTTGATTTTCTCGTATTCATCCCATAGACGGGAGAGGGTCCACTTTCCGGCCTCTTCGATCTTCGCCGCCTTTGCCGCCTCGCGTATTTCTTTCCGGGATTCGCGCCGGTTTTCGATCCGATCCGCCCGGACCCGTGCCGCTTTCGCCGCCGTCATATCGTCGGCATACTGACGGCCTGCTTTCTCTTCGCAGACCTTCCCGGCTTTCTTAAAAACGATGTAGAAAACGCGCTCCGTTCCCTTGCCGCCGATCCGGACCGCCTCACGGTAAAAGACGCCCGGATATTCTGTCTTGATTCGCTTCATGGTAGCCCCTCATCAGTCATAGCCGGAAACGAAAATTCCAACCCTATTTCCAACCTTCAAGGCAAATATACGGGTATTTGGTAGTATGTCAAGGGAAAAGATAAGACGGCAAACTATTGAAATTCAATGAGTAATAAAACGACATGGTAAAACGTGGTAAAATGGCAAGTCCGGCCTCTCACGCCGGAAACCGGGGTTCAAGCCCCCGTGGGACTACCAAATATCTTTTGATTTTCTGATGAGTCATTTCTGGATGCTTCCGAGCAGCTCATCGGCGATGCTCGGGTTTACGAGCCGTATGATGCTCTCTTCTGCGCGGCCGAAGCTCAGGAGGTTGAACCCCAAACGCGCCTTCAGGATCTCATTCTCTTCCCGCAAAGAGTGGTTTTCGGCAAGCAATGCCCGGTATTTTTCAAGCAATTCGTTGACATTCACTACGGCAGTCCTTTTACTTCTATTAGAAGAACTTCAACGAGATAAAGTGGGATACAGGTCCGGGAAAAACCATCCCGCGGCATGAATCGGAAACCCCAGTCGAACGTCGCCTTTCGGCGTATCCGAAACAAGCAGCCCTTCCGCAATCAGATGTCCCAGGAGGCTTCTCCCGGTCCGTTCTTTCAGACCTGATGCTGCAATGACCGCTCCCCGGGCCGCTTCGCCCTTCACCAGTATCTCCTGGAGCATCCGGGCCGATTCAATCCTCATCCCCTTCTCTCCTGCCGGGCCGGGGATCATGCCGGAGCCGCGGAGTTCTATGTACCGCCTGATGCGCTCAACCAGTTCCTCCAACCGCAGCAAGCCCCCCATATATTCCACTTGGTCGAGACACACCTCCAGGAAGAAGCGACAAAATTGGACCAGCCCTTCGTTGGACAGATTCCCCCTGCCGTCCAGGTCGTTCCGACGGAGCGCATCGGCCCGGGCAAGGGCGGACTTGTAATTGACGTTTCTGCGGGCCAGCCCCCGGCTGATGGACCACAGGCCGAAGCCGTGAACGGGAATCCGGCGAAAGTACGCCTCGGTAAAGAGGCGCGCCACGCGACCGTTGCCGTCGAGAAAAGGGTGAACCCACATCAGCCGATGGTGGGCTGCCGCGGCAGCAACAAGCTTCAGCGCGCCATGATGCCTGTCGGGCGCATAAAATTCACCGAAACGGTCGAGAAACGCATCGAGCGAGTGATGCTCAGGTGGCTCGTGATATCCCACCTTCACGGACTCTTCGCGGAGCTCACCCGGAACGACCGGGCTTTCCCCGCCCGTTTCAGGATTCTTTACGACCCGGAATTCCTCAGGCAGTTGCCGGTAGAACTCACGGTGGAGGTAGCAGAGAAATTCCCGGCCGGCCATGTTGACATCCGACTTTTCCCGCAGCTTCATCTCCATATCCCTCTGGACGGCGATATGGGCAACGCTTTCTATCTGAAGATTGCGCTTGGCCGGTTCGGAATCGTACTCTTGCTGCATGGCGCGGACGATGTCATGAGGATGCGTGTTATGACCCTCGATCAGATTGGAATAGTAGCTGTTGATGATCCGGAGCAACTCCCGAAGTGTGTCAAGTGTCACGGGATGCTGTCGGTTGCCGAGCGCGGCGGATTTCTGGATCACCTCCAAGGCAAGGTCTTGAAGCTCGTCTGCCTCTTCGGGCAGGAGAGGAGTCATTTGATGGATTTGAGAGTACATGTTGTTGCCTCCGATTGCCGATATTTATGCCGATCAGTAGCCTGTAAATAATCCATGATTACGAGGAAGATTATACTATAATCAAATTCAATGCAATATTATTTGCCGATTTATATGCCGATGTACGGAATCATGCCGTTGGTGCAGTTGTCTTTCCTGAAAATTGCAATCATTATTGCCTTATCCTGGGATGTTAAGAGTATGGCGACGGGGATAATGTGTGGTTGCTGGCGATTCACAAAGCTTTCACAGGGACTTTGAGTGAGCGAGCGCGCTTGATGAAGGCGGTATCGAAGGTATAAAAAGATACGCCTTCCGGACTCGATGCCAGATGCAGAGCGTCGGAAAAATCGAGACCCTTTTCATAATAATCGATCGCTTTCTCCAGGTGATCCGGCATTTCTGCCTGCACGTTGGGCAAGCCGAGGATTTGCCGCAAGGCCCGGATGATGGCAGCCGCGGAGAGCTCATAGGCGGCGCGCAGAACCCACTCCAACTCAAGGAGCGTTGTTTTTGCGACAAAGATTTCCTCCGCTCCGGCCAAAACAGCCAAGGCCCGCTTTGCCTGATCAGGTTCGTCGTTGGTGACGTAACGGACCCATACATTGGTGTCCAGAGCGATCATGCCGTTTTTCCTTTCCGCCAGCGCTTGCGGATATCCCGTTGAACCGCCTTCTCCATGTCCTGAACATTGATGACGGGTCCCTGGTAGCCGGTGCAGCCAAGTCCGTCCTCCGGTCGGGTGAGCGGAAATGTCCGGTTGGGCTTCAGAAGGATGCCGGAGGTTATCTCCTCGACAATAAACCGAGTGCCCGGCCGCCATCGGCGGCTCTCCCGAAGGGATTTGGGGATGACGATCTGACCTTTTCCGGACAGGGTTGTGGTAATCATAGCCACCTCCTTGGGTGTGTAAGATTCGGTAAGACGAAAAATAGCAGCTTTTTCGTTGAAGGTCAAGCAAGATCTGGGTCACAATAAAGAAATTTCCCTTGACATCCCTTGGGGATCTGTTTAAAAATCCCCACAGTTTTCCGATATTTAATACTATCAGCCCCCGTGGGACTACCAAAACAAATACAATTGGTTACGTGTCGGGTGCCCCATGATCGATCCTCTGTTGGAAGGCAATCGCCTTTTTGTGGAAAATGAGTTCAACCGCAACCTGGACTACTACCGCAACATCGCCCAAGCCCAGCACCCCCAGGTGCTGTGGATCGGTTGCTCGGACTCGCGCGTTCCCGAGGATGTGATCACCGGCAGCCGTCCGGGAACCATCTTCGTACACCGCAATGTGGCCAACATCGTCGCCTTCAACGACGTGAACATCGCCGCCGTCGTAGAGTACGCCGTAACGCACCTGAAAATTCCCGATATCGTCATCTGCGGTCATTACAACTGCGGCGGCATCCAGGCGCTGGACGAAGGGGTGGAGGAAAACTACATCGCCGACTGGTTGCTGATCTCCGGCGGGGCCAAAGAGAAGGTGGACCGGCTGGCCCGCGAGCAGTCTCTGAACCGCGCGCAACGTCTCGACCTGCTGTCCGAGGAAAACGTCCGGCTGCAGATCAAACACCTGAAGAATCTTTCCCTCATCAAGAACATGCACCGCAAGGGCCGTCTGCCCCGCATCCACGGCTGGATCTACGTCATGGAAAGCGGCCGGCTCAAGGTGCTGGTCGATGGAAGGGAGGAGCAGAATGTCGTAAGCCCCGAATAGGGCATCCGGGGCTTACGATTATTCAATCAAAACGATTCCATTTCCTTCAGGGGATCCGTTCAATATCCTGCTTCGCGCTTGCGGGATGGATGTCCCGCGGGGGGAAACGCCTATTTCGGGGAACCGCCCTCCGTGGTTGAACGGTCCCTGGTCGCCTGATCCTTGGCGGCATCCTGACGGGAATCCTTCCCGTCGGGGCACATTCAGGTGCTGACGCCCAAACGGGGTAGGACGTAGCGGTTGAGTACAAACCACCCCACGATGATGAGAATAAAAAGCAAACCTTCATTCATGACTTACACCGCCATTCTGTTATTTCGATTTTGGCATATAGTCGAAAATCTTTTTTGATAGATCGGCGGCCATATCCACGAGATCCGGCTTGAACAGGGAGTATGTTTTCTTCGCGGTATGGGATGCCTTCCAGTAAACGGAACCTGTTGCCGCATCAACCATTTTTATCGCCAGCCCAACTTCTCCGGCCTTTTCATCGGCATATTTTACATGGCCCCATTTACCCACATCTCCAACGATAATGGTGTCCACCTGATAGATTTCTCCGATCTTCCGGCAACTCTCCTTGTCGGAAACCCCGAGAGATCTCAATTTTGTTGTATAGCTCATGACGGCGTCCTGCAGCTCGCGATTATTGAACATCTGGAATCTTGCATCCATGGGGTCCATGACCCGGTCGAACCGCTTAGTCGCAACGGCGGCATCGTAAATCGCCTTCACAACTTTGTCGACTTCCTGCTCGACACCTTCCGGCATTTTAATGGCCGGGAGCACAACGGCGACTTTCGGTTTAAAGGCGCCGGCATTGGGCGCTATTTCATTATAGTTAATGGAAGCACAGCCGGTCATGGTCAACATAACCATACAGGAACAGAGTATTGCCCTCAGTCTTGCCATCATATTTTCCTCCTTTGAAATTCCGACAGGACCTTCGCGAGGCCATCAACCGGACCAGTTGAACGGTGTTGAATTCTCCGTGGGGCAGCCAACGGCTATCGGCATCGAACGTGGCGTACCTTGAAGCTTCCGTATCGATGGCATGAATCGTGATCGCATCGACAGGGCAGACCGCCGCGCAATGGCCGCAGGAAAGAGATTGATCGCCGATGACAACGGCCTTGTCTCCCTGCATGGATATGGTTTTCGATGGACAAACTTTAACGCACAGGCCGCATCCGATGCATTGGTCCGCCTCAATAACCGTTGAAACGGAGCGATCAATCATTCACAGCGCCACGGAGCACCTGGGATGGTTTGAATGTAACCACCTTTCTCGCATCAATCATCAATGATTCCCCCGTCTGGGGATTCCTGCCCTTTCGTTTTTTCTTGGCTTTGACCGTCCATTTTCCGAAACCGGAGATCATGACGTCATTTCCGCGGTAGAGATCATTCTTGATGATTGCAAAAACGCTTTCGACGATACGGACGCACTCTTTTTTGGGGATGCCGAGTTTCTCGTAAATGGAGTCGATGATATCAATCTTTGTCAGGCTCATGGTTGTTCTCCTTTCATTCTCCCATCTGCTTATTTTTTTTAGCCTCTCTTGCCGCAGCCAGCTTCTCTCCCAAACCTCTTTCCAAAGCGATCCGACGCCTCTTTTCGACGTATTCCATGGCCGCCAATGGCTGATCCTTGGGGATCTTGAATTGCCTCTTATATTGGCCTGGCTTCAAATCGTGAGCCGAGGCGATATGCCGTTTCAGGGTCTTCATGCCCGTCTTGCCGCAAATCATACAGGCAACCTGATCCGGCTTGAATGCCTCCTCGATGGTCATGGCCGGAGCCGGAGGGATTGCAGTTTTTTCTTCTGCATTCTCCGTCAAAGGTTCCGCAGATCCCTTCATTTTCTTCGCGGATGCTTTCCGTCCCTTATCCGATGTTTCAAGTGTCAAAGCTTTTCCGCCCCTGGTCAGTGCTTCGAGCGTCGCATAGACCGTCTTGATTTCCTTGAGCAGGTCATTCGACGACATTTCCGTAACGGAAGCATGGGCGATAACGATGTCCGCTGTTAAGTCGATTAAGTCTGTAGACATGGTGTTGGTCCTCCTGATTAGATTATGGGTTGCTGTTTACCGACCTCATTATAACCTTGTTATTCTGACAGCGCAATTGATAAAAAGTCTCTTGTACGTCTCGTTCTGAAAGTTCTTATGATTGCGGGTATCGGAGAAAAAAGGGCTAACCCATGACCGAGTTAACCCCCTGTTTTCCTTATGGTGCCGAAGCCGGGACTTGAACCCGGACGGATTTTGTCCACTACCCCCTCAAGATAGCGTGTCTACCAGATTCCACCACTTCGGCATTTGCGGGAAGATTCGGCATTGCCCCTTTGCGATACCTCTTCGTCGTTGCTGGAAACTTATCCGTTTCAAATCGCTTTGTCAATATCAAAAGAGTCCTTTGACAACGGCAGGCGGTTTCGGACCCACTCGGTGAACCTGCCGAATCAACGGCGCTTTTTCGAGGTCGTTCTATGTCCCGCCTTTCTACCGGAAGAGCTATTTTGCCGTCTGCGGAGCTGCCGGGACCTGAGGCGCCGGGGTGGTCGCCGGGGCAGGCGGCGCCGCCGGTTTCGACGTCGGGACCGTTTGCTGCGCTACAGGCTTGGCGGCGCCTTCCATCAAGGAACTCCCTTTGCGGGAAACCATGTAGGAGAGGCTGAGCGAGGTCAGCATGAAGATGATGGCGACCGCGGTCGTCATCTTGCTGAGGAAGCTCCCCGGACCGCTGCTTCCAAAGACGGTCTGGCTGGACCCGCCGAAGACCGCGCCCATATTTGCGCCCTTTCCCGCCTGCAAGAGCACGACGAGGATCAGGACGATACAGGCAACGACATGTACAATGGTAATCAGAATCTGCACTTT
>JAURXV010000147.1 GCA_030654195.1 Syntrophales bacterium
TGATCAACCTCTGTTTCATCCCGTGGGAGTAGGCCTCGATCAGGTGATCGGCCCAGTCGTAAAGGGAAAACTGGATCAAGAGCCTCTCGGCCTTCTGACGAAAGAGCCCGTCTCCGCAGCCGTACAGGTCGGCGACAAACCGCATGAACTCCAGGCCGGTCAGTTTCTCGTAGAGGAAGGGCCGGTCGGGAATGAAACCGATGATCCGCTTGGCCGCCTCCGGCTCCGTCGCCATCGGGATCCCGTCGATCCGGACCGTCCCCTCCGTCGGCCCCAGCACGCCCGCCATCATCCGGATCGTCGTTGTCTTTCCCGCCCCGTTCGGTCCTATGAAACCGAAGATCTCCCCCTTCGCCACGGAGAGATTCAGGTGGTCCACCGCCAGCGTGCTTCCGTACTGTTTGGACAGATCCGTCAATTCGATCATCGTTCCATCTCCAGGATCTCCAGCTTCAAGCGGCCGATCAGCCCCACCAGATCGAGCTGACGGTCGGTTTCGCCGCGGACAAAACGGATGTGGGTCACGTCCGCCGGCATCTGTCCCAGAACGGCGTCGGCCGTCACCCAACCACCCCGGTCCCGGAGGTAGAGGACGTTCCAGGCGTGATAAAAGAAACGGCCGCGCAGATAGACGACCCCGGCCTCCACCTCGGCCGGCAGCCCGGCGGCTCGTGCGAAGGCCGCCAGCAGGACAGCGTGTTCGTTGCAGTCTCCGACGCGGTTTTCCAGCGTCTCCAGCGCGTTCGGAACTGACAGAACCGGACGCTTCTCCAATTTCTTGTGGACCCAGGCCACAAGTTTGTCGGCCTTCACGCCGTCCGGATCGCCCGGACCGACGATTTCGGCCAATTTTTGCCGGATCTTCGGGTGATCCGACTGAATAAAGGGCGTGGGTTTGAGAAAAGCCCCCAGGTCGCCGGCAGCGCCGCCTGAGCGGGCGGAAGGATCAACGGTGGATTCTCGTCGGATCGTGAGCACACCGTTCCGATAGATCTGACGGTCGCCGTCGAGAAAAAAGGAGCCCTGCTGAAGACCATCCAGGCGGATCTTCAGGACTTTCAGGGCCGCGGCGCCCTCAATCGGTTTTGACGAGGGGATGGAGGCGATCTCCGTCAGATCCGCGCTGACCGCGCCTTCAAGCCCCGCCAGCGCTTCTTCGCGCGTAACCCGCTCCAGCGCAATCCCCAGGATACCCTCCTCCCGGAGCACCGATCCGTCCGGGTCGACCCAGGCGATCTGCTTCATCCCCATAAAATCGACGGAAAGTTTTCGGGCCGGCCGGCTTTTTCCCATGATCGTCAGCTCTTCTTCGCCGAGAAGGGTAATCCGGACCGGCCTCTGCCCCAGCGAGGCGGGATCGAAGACCGGGAATGTCCTCCCCTCCCCCGGCTTGAGTCCCCCTGCCCCGGCGGACTCCAGAATGCCGCCGCCCAGATAGGGCGGCTCCGCCAAGGCGATGACACTGATCTTTTCCTCGGCCGGTCCGCCGATGCGAACGGTCAGCTTCTTCCCCTCAACCGCTCCCCGTGCCCTGAACTTGAAAAGGTTCGACCCGATATCGAATTGAAAGTTAGCGAGCGTCTGGTCGGGCTTCAGCTCCGCCGCCGTCCGGACAGTCAAGGGCTGTACAATCCCCATCGTATTGATCCGCATGAAGATATTCTCGGAGAAGCGAAACCCGTCTTCCGTCCGGGAGTAGTTGCGCTGCGCATAGCCGATCTTCCGGCCGGCCTGGGTGATATTCATCCAGAACTCGCCGACGGGGACAACCTCCGGCTGACGGGAAAGGGTTTCCGCAGCTTTGGAAAATGGTTTGGGCAGACCGACGAGGCGGACGGCAAGGAGAAGCGTGAAGATCAATATCACGCACCCTCCCACAAACCAGTGCCAACGGTTTCTATTTTTTCTCATCTTCCGCCCCCGGGAAAGAACTTGCACACAATGATCCGCATTTCCGGACGGATTATAGGGAATGTCCGATGGGGTGTCAATACCGGCGCAGTCAAAATCCGCCTTGTCAGGACCGCAAATTTCTGATAGCATCATCCCACGGTAAAAGTTGAATGCATTCATAAAGGTATTGCCGGTTCGAATCGGCGGAGAGGTTGTTCATGGAGGAAGACCAGTCCATCCGACAGGCGAAGGAAGTGCTCCAGCTTGAGGCGGAAAGCATTCTTCAACTGATCGATCGGGTGGGAGAGGATTTTTCGCGGGCGGTCGAACTGATTTACCGCTGCACGGGGCGGGTGATCGTCGCCGGGATCGGAAAATCGGGTCTGATCGGCAGAAAGGTGGTGGCGACACTGACCAGTACCGGGACGCAGGCCCTCTTCCTCCATCCCGTCGAGGGCCTCCACGGGGATCTGGGGATCGTTACAAAAGACGATGTGCTGGTCGCCATCTCCAACAGCGGTGAAACCGACGAACTGAACATGATTGTCGACAGCATCCGGGCCATTGGCGTGCCGCGCATCGCCTTTACCGGCAACCTCTCCTCGACCCTGGCCCGCTCCTGTGACATCGTGATCGATGTCGGGGTGGCCAGAGAGGCCTGCCCTTTCGGTCTCGCGCCGACATCAAGTTCCACAGCCGCCCTGGCAATGGGTGACGCGCTGGCCGTTGCGCTGATCCATCGCCGGAATTTCCAGGAGAAGGATTTCTTCAAATTTCATCCCGGCGGAAGCCTCAGCTCCCGACTCCGGGCCAAAGTTCGAGACGTCATGATCTGCGGCAGCCAGATCCCCCGCATCGATATCGGTGCGACCGTCCTCGACGCCATCCGGGAGATGGATGAAACGAACAAGGGGTTCGTTCTCGTCACCGACGTCACGGACAAGCTTCTCGGGATCCTGACCGACGGCGATGTCCGCCGTCTCGTCCGCACCGGCCTCGATTTCCGAAACCAGCGGATCGATACCCTCATGACCCGCTCCCCCAAGTCCATTCGCGATAACATCTCCGTAGCCCTGACCGTCGAAACGATGCAGCGGATGGAGATCACCACACTCGTGGTCACCGACGATGAGAACCGCATCAAGGGGTATGTCCACCTCCATGACATCCTGGGCCGGGGGGGAACCCTGAAGATGACGCTATCGGAATAGTCCATTCATGTGGGGACACCTTGCCGCAAGGTGTCCCCACATGAAT
Source organism: Syntrophales bacterium (assembly GCA_030654195.1). Lineage (GTDB taxonomy): Bacteria > Desulfobacterota > Syntrophia > Syntrophales > UBA5619 > UBA5619. Next base: position 3,151 of record JAURXV010000147.1, read on the forward strand.
GGACTGTCCGACAGCAGATCAGATAGCCCTTGACACAAAGTTGCCATCTCTTTATAGTTTATTCCCGGAAAGGTAGTTATCATCCGGCAAATGGGCGAGGCTATCCGCATTTGAACGGGAAAACAACCGTATCCCCCAAGAAGGTGAAAGCAACAATGGAGAGCAACCTGAAGGGTCCTTCCTTGCTGTTGAACCGCGAACTTTCCTGGATCGAGTTTAATCGCCGGGTGCTCGAAGAAGCCGAGGACCCGGAAACGCCCGCCCTTGAGAAACTGAAATTCATCTCGATTTTCAGCTCGAACCTCGACGAATTCTTCCAGGTCCGCGTCGGTGCTCTCGCGCGACTGGTCCAGGCAGGCGTGATCGATCCCGACCAAAGCGGTATGCTCCCAAAGCAACAGATCGATGCAATCGCCGGTAAAGCCCGCATATACGTAGCCCAGCAGTACCAATGCTTACAGGACAAGGTCCTCCCCCTCCTCAAGCAGGCCGGAATCGAAATCCATGCGGTCGATTCGCTGGACAAAAAGGAAACCCATAAGCTTAACGCATACTTTGAAAGCCAGGTCTTCCCCATCCTGACGCCGCTTGCGGTCGATGCCGGCCACCCTTTCCCGTTTCTGGGCAACCTGCGGCTGAACCTGATGGTCATGTTCAAGGAATCGCCGACAAATATGGACGCCCAGCCGTACGCATTTGTCGAGGTGCCGTCGGTGCTCCAGCGCCTTATCCGGATCATGGACGAGAAGGGAAAGAAAGAGCACCATTTCGTTCTGCTCGAGGATTTGGTCCGGTCGAGCATCGGCAGCCTTTTCCCCGGGATGAAAATCACGAACTGCGTTCCCTTCCGCGTGACCCGCAACCAGGACTACGATCTCCATGAAGATTCCGTGCTGGATCTCCTGAAGTCCGTCGAGGCGGAGCTCAAGGACCGTTCCAACAAAATCGCCGTCCGACTCGAGGTCAAGGAAGGCATCCCGAAAAAGATGTTGCAAATCCTCTGCAAACACCTGGAAATGGATGAGACGAATGTCTATCATATCCCCGGTCCGCTGAACCTTTGCGGTCTGCTGCCGCTTTACGATCTGCCCGTTTCCCCGATTCACCTGGACGAGCCGTTCAACCCGCGCATCCCGAAGCGCCTTGCCGGCAAGAGCGACATCTTCAGCGTCATCCGGGAGGGCGACGTCCTGATTCACCACCCCTATGATTCGTTCGCCGTGGTTGTCGACTTCATCAACAGCGCCGCGGAAGATCCGGATGTTCTGGCAATCAAGCAGACGCTTTACCGGATTGACCGGGATTCGCCGATCGTCGAGGCCCTCTGCCGGGCGGCCGAGAACGGCAAACAGGTGACCGCCGTCGTCGAGATCAAGGCGCGCTTCGACGAGGAGAAGAACATCGATTTTGCGCACCAGATGGTGAAGTCGGGAATCAACCCCGTGTACGGCTTTGTAAAGTGGAAAATCCATTGCAAGGCGACTCTGGTTGTCCGACGGGAGGGGAAGCAGCTGCGCCGTTACGTCCACCTCTCCACTGGAAACTACAACTCCCTGACCGCCCAGATCTACACGGATGTCGGACTCATGACCGCAGATCCCGGCATCGGCAACGATGTCTCCTCGCTCTTCAATGTCATCACCGGCTTCAACTCCTGGACGGGCAGCGACATGCTGAAGCCTGAAAACATCGAATCGCGCTTCAAGAAGATATTCCTTGCCCCCGTCAACATCCAGGATCGCGTCATCGCACTCATCGAACGGGAGATCAAAAAATCATCCCCGAAGAAACCGGGCCGGATCATAGCGAAAATGAACGCCCTCATTGACGAGCGCACCATTCGCACCCTCTACCGGGCCTCCCAGGCAGGCGTGCGGATCGATCTCATCGTACGCGGCATTTGCTGCCTGCGCCCGGGCATCCCCGGCGTCAGCGACAACATCCGTGTCCGGAGCATCCTCGACCGCTTCCTTGAGCATTCCCGCATCTACTATTTCCACAACGGCGGCGAACCGGAGATCTATTCGGGAAGCGCGGACTGGATGCCGCGCAACTTCAAGAAGCGGGCTGAAATTCTCTACCCGATTCAGGACCAGGCATTGAAGACAAGGATCATCGACGAAATTTTAATGACATACCTGACAGACAATGTGAAGGCGCGAATGATGCAACCCGACGGTAGTTACCAGCGCGTCAGACGCGATCCGAACGACAAATCGGTTCGAAGCCAGAGTACCCTCATTGCGATCGCACGAAAGGGCGGCGTGAAATCGCCGCCGTACTCTCAACTCGTCCGCCAGATCGGCAAGAAGAAAGGAAAGAAGAAATGATCCCCAAGACAAAGGCAAAAACGGCAGCGAGGAAGTCCGTGACGAAGCCGGTCAAGAAGATCGGCGAGCCCCTCGCAAGCGCGAAGCGGCTGGCCGATGCGACCAACCCCGACCGGCATCACATGGCACAGGTGACAAAACTGGCGCTTGCGCTCTTCGACAAGCTTATGGACCTCCACGGCCTGGGGGCTCGGGACCGGCTTCTTCTCGAGATCACTGCCTTGCTCCACGATATCGGTTGGTCGCGAACAACGGATGGAGGTCATCATAAGCATAGCCGAGACATGATCCTGGAGGCTGAGTTGCCGGGTCTCACGGAGGATGAGCGCACGCTTTGCGCGCTGATCGCCCGCTACCACAACAAGGCGGAACCGGACGTCTCGCGGCACAAAGGCTTTGCCGCCCTGAAAAAGAAAGAACGCGCCCTCGTCTCCTGGCTTGCTGCGATCCTGCGTGTCGCCGATGGACTCGACTGCACACACCGATGCGCGGTCCGAATTGGGGACTGTGAACTCGGTCGAAAGCGACTGACGATCTCGCTTGCAGCCCAAGGCGAATGCGCCGCGGAGATCAGCGGCGCGGAGAATAAATCAAGCCTTCTTCGACGGATGGCCGATCGCGAGCTGGTCTTTCGGTTATGCTCGTAGCGTTCATTTCCGACATCCACGGGAACCTGCCCGCCCTCGAGGCGGCCCTGACCGATGCCCGCGTTCGAGGGGCGGAGAAGATATACTGCGCAGGCGATCTGACCGGATACGGCCCTTTCCCTGGCGAGGTTTGCCGTATTCTTGCCGGAAAGCAAATCACCACGATTATCGGTAATTACGATGCCAAAGTGCTCTCTACCCTCCATCGCTCTGCCGATTTGAAGGAGCGCATGAAGCCGGGCAAATGGAAAATCCTGGATTGGACATGCAGGCATATCGACGGCGACGCGCAGGGGTTTCTATCTTCTCTTCCCCCCCTCCATCGCGAGACGCTGGCGGGCCGATTTGAGCTCCTCATGGTGCATGGGTGCCCGGTGTCGGTGGAAGACGCCATTTACCCCTGCATTACGCCGGATGGCCAGAATAAGAATCTTGCCGGAACAAGAGTGGACATCCTCGTCTGCGGCCATACGCATATCCCTTTTGTGAGGCGTGTGGCAGGCGCCCTCGTCGTGAACTGCGGATCCAC
>JAURXV010000158.1 GCA_030654195.1 Syntrophales bacterium
TTTGGCCAGACTCCTGACAAGGCTCTTCAAGAGGTTCAAAAAGCCAAAGAGCTTTGGTTGCAGGCTGCCCGGGCTGAGAAAAAACCGATTCCTCCTCCAAAGTACCGACCGGTTATCTATCAAGCCGCATGCGCCTGAGAAGGGTCCGGACGCTCGATACCTATGCCGAACCAGGTGCTTCACCTGACGCCGACAAACTGCTGAGCTTTCGCCGATATCCGGGCGGCGCAGGTGAGCTTCGCGTTGTAGAGATTACAAACCATGTCCTTTGATGGGGCGGTGGAAAAGGGTTGTGTAAAGATTTATTGCTGAAATGAGATCAATAAAAAAGGGGGACGTGAAGTCCCCCTTTTTAATTGATCTCAGGCTGTTTATACCCAGCCGCGGAGTTTCATCGCCTCGACGACGCGCTCCACCGCCACGACGTAGGCGGCCTGGCGCATGTTGATGTTGAACTTCTTCGAGGTGTTGAGGACCGCATGGTAGGCGGTGGTCATTTTTTTGTCCAGGCGCTTGTAGACATCCTCCGCCTCCCAGTAGTACATATAAAAATTCTGGACCATCTCGAAGTAGGAGACAGTCACGCCGCCCGCGTTGCAGAGGAAGTCGGGGATGACATGGACGCCGTTCTTGTGGAGGATCTCATCGGCCTCGGGGGTCGTGGGACCGTTGGCGAGCTCGGCGACGATCTTCGCCCGGATCCGCGGGGCGTTTTCCTCGGTGATCACGTTTTCCAGGGCCGCGGGGAAGAGGATGTCCACGTCCAGTTCGAGGAGCTCCGCATCGCTGATGGCCTTCGCGCCCGGGAAGTTGCAGACCGTGGAGGTCTTCGCCTTGTGCTTTCCGACGGCCTCCGCATCGAGCCCGCCGTCGCACAGGACGCACCCCTTCGAGTCGCTGACGGCGACGACCTTGGCGCCGAACATCGTCTGCGCGAGGCAGGCCGCATAGTAGCCCGCGTTTCCGTAACCCTGCACGGCGATGGTGGCCTTTGAAAGGTTGATCCCCAGTTCCTTGGCCGCCTCGCGGACGGTGAAGAGCCCGCCGCGGGCGGTCGCGTCGCCGCGGCCTGCGGATCCGCCGAGGGCGAGGGGTTTCCCGGTGATGGTGCCGAACTGGTTCTTGCCGGAGATCTTCGAATACTCGTCCATCATCCAGGCCATCATCTGCGGGGTGGTGTAGACATCCGGCGCCGGCACATCCTTCTCCGGGCCGATGATCCGTCCGACCTGGTCGATGTAGGCCCGGCACAGCCTCTCCTGTTCACCCTGGGACATTTCCTTGGGGTTGCAGATCACGCCGCCCTTTCCGCCGCCCAGGGGCAGGTCGAGGAGAGAACACTTCCAGGTCATCCATGCGGCCAGCGCGCGGACGGTGTCGATGGTCTCATCGGGATGGAAACGGATTCCCCCCTTGCAGGGTCCCTTGGCGTCGTTGTACTGGACGCGGAATCCCTGGAATACCTTTATGGAGCCGTCGTCCATGCGGACCGGAATCGAAACGTGGAGTTCGCGCGAGGGCACCCTCAGGATCGCCTGAACGCCGGGATCCAGATGGAGTATCTTTGCGCACTGGTCGAGCTGCCTCTGAGCAATCGCAAACGGATTAACCTTGGCCATAAATTGTTCCTCTCTTTCTAAAGTGTTGATAGTGAATGTTGCCATTCCTATTTGTTCTTGCAGAGTTCCCAGAAATTCTGCAATTCCTGATAATCCATGACGGTGGACATGGCGCGGTTCTCCACGTCAATCCCCATCTCATGTGCGCAGGCGACGGGATTCAGCCCGCCGTAAAGGATCATGCCGACCCGGTTCATGTCGACCGGGATCTGACAGATCGGCTCGCCGATCTCGCCGATGGAGAGGACGCCGCCAATGCCCGCATTTTGGAGTTTCGTGATCAGCTCACCGACCAGCTTCCGGGCAGGGACGGGGATCTCCCGGAAGTTGGCCAGGACCTTTCCCTCGCCCTTTTCCGCCGCCTGGCGGACGGAGGTCATCCGCCCCCGGATGAACACCTCCGACGGATCGAGGGAGGATCCGGAATATTGGATCAGTTCGATGAAGCGGAGCGGCTGTCCGTTCCGGACCTGGAGGATGCCGCCGAACCTGGAATCCATCGGGATGCCGCTCTTGAGGAGGATGCCGTTCACGACGATGCTGCAGACCGTGGCGAAACCTGTGTATCCCGCCGGGACCGTCACCTCGCCGAGCCTGGCGCCCTCTTCGGCGCAGGCGACCAGTTCGCTGACATGGATGCCGGCACTGAAGGCGGGCTTCATGAGTTCCAGCGCCTTTTTGAAAACTCTTTTGGGAAAAAAGGAGACGTTGACGGGGGTGAGCCCCTGCCGCCGGTCCAGATCGAGCGATGTCCTGTAGGCCAGGATCTCAATGCGGGAAATGGCGAAGCCGATCTTGTCGTGGACCCGCGCGTGGGCGATCTCGTCGATTCCCTGCTCCGTAATGGTCCGGCCGTCATGCCGGCCGATGAGACGGGTCATCCCTCGTTCGTCCATCATCTTGAGGTGGTAGCGGACCCCCCGCTCGCTCAGGGTCACCCCGTGATCCTGCATGCGCCGGGAAATGATGCGTGCGCCCACCGGTTCCGGCGACTCATGGAGGATCCGGAGGATCAGGAGGATCTTCTTCTCAATGTCCTCCAAATTGAAGATCTGATTCATCGGCATCGGTAATCCTTTGCCGATGCCTCTAACATGGAGTTACAAGGCTGTCAATAAAAAAATGCCTCCATCCGTTCTTGCGCCGGATCGAGGCCTTGGGCTTTGCTTTACCGATTGTTGAAGAGGCCATCCGGGCGGATGGCCGAGGATTTCCTAAACCGTAGCCGTCTGATCGAACCCGTCAGAAATCAAACCTTCGCCTTCGGGAAAAACCCTGTCTGCGTCAGGATCTTCCGGAGCTCCTCCCGGTCCGCCTCTTTCAGTGGCATCAGCGGCGGGCGGGGGTCTCCACCGTAAAGGCCGATCATCTCCATCGCGGCCTTGAGTCCGGGGATACCCCACCGGGCCGTTACCGCATTGTTGCTGTCGATGAGGTTCATCTGCAGATCCCTCGCCTCCCGGATCTTTCCGGCGTCGAAGAGCGTCTGCAGGCGGGCGCACTCGTTCGGGAAGACGTTGGCCAGGGCGAGAGTGCCCCCCGTCGCGCCGAGGGCGAGACTCGTGAAGAGGAAGCTTGCCGATCCCGCAAACACCGAAAAACCATCCGGCGCCTTGCGGATCATATCCGCGATCTGGACGATATTGCCGCCGCTGTCCTTGATCCCGACGATGTTCGGGTGTTTTGCGAGTTCGACTGCCAGTTTTGCGGAGATATTGATCCCCGCGTTGCGGGGCATGTTGTAGAGGATGACCGGCAGCGGGCTTTTGTCGGCCACATCGCTGTAGAAGCGTGCAAGAACCGGATCGGTCATCTCCCCCTTATAGTAGTTCGGGGTGACGATCAGGACCGCGTCAGCCCCCGCCTCGGCGGCCTTTTCATTGAGGCGCATCGTTTCCATCGTCGACTCGGCGCCGGTTCCGGCGATGACCGGCTTTTTCCCTTTCGCCCGAGCGCAGACGAACCGCATCAGCTCCTCTTTTTCCGCAGGCGAAAGCAGGACAAACTCCCCGTTGGAGCCCATGACCACGATCCCTTCCAGGTCGGATCCCAGCCAGAAATCCAGATTCTTTTCCAGCTTGTCATAGGCGATCCCCCCTCCCGCAAACGGCGTTGCGATGGGGGCGTAGATACCGTGAAGCTTGAACATCAGACATACCTCCTTATGATTAATGGATCGATTGTACGATCGCGCCGGTGTTTCCAATGAGACCCGGATCCTCTTTTTTTACTCTTTTACCCAGGGGATTAAAAGACCCTTTTCGTCGAATTTCCAGTCGATCTCGTGAAGTTTTTCGAGACGCGCCTCCGGTAGGCGCCCGGCAAACGCAGCCGGGGAGAGAGCGAGCTCTTCCAACTGATTTGTATTTCTGATCCAGGCGATCCGGAGCCGATCCTCGTGGACGAGCGGGATGGAAAGGACGGCATTTTCGATCGTCTCGCGGTCGCTGCCGCCGATGATGGGAATCATGCCCCGCTGGACATAGGTAGAGGTGAGGGTGTTCTTGTAGGTCTTTGCAAGATCGATGTTGTGGAAGAGCCGCTCCGTGATCAGGTCGGCGAGGCCGACGCCCTGGGCGTTCCCGTGGGAGGAGGGATCGAGACCCAAAACGGCCACGCGCTCGATCCGGGGGGATTCCGGTTCCGGCTCGCCCCAGATGCGCCAGCGCCCGATCACATGGGGGTCGAGGCCCGTGCCGCTGTAGCGTTTGCCCATCTCCTCGACGACGAGGAGATCGAGTTCGGAAAGGGGCATTTTGGCCGTGAGAAGGAAGGCCTCCTGCAGAAGCCTCGCATCCGTAGCGGGGAACTCCTCCGGCCGGACCAGCTCCAGCCTCGCAACCTCGCCGTAGGCGTTTTCCACGATGGCAATCCCGGCCAGCACCGGCGCCCGTCGGGCCAGCGTCGAGGCGACCTCCTGGATAATCTTTCCCATCCGGGATGGGCCGTAGCGGTGCAGGCGGGAGGCCTGTTCCACCTTGCCCAGCCCGACGGTGCACATCTTGCACAGACCGCTTTGGACCGGGCCGGTGACCGCCGTGTGCGCCTTTATCCGGTTCATCACGATGATGTGGTCGGCCCCCACCGCGTTTCGATCGCAGAGGACCGGAAAGCCGTCCGCCAGTTTGCCGACCGTATCGACCTCCATGCTCACGGCGACCGGACAGCCGAGGGCGGCCTCCGTCATCCCCAGTGAGGAGAGAAGTTCTTTCTGCCCCTCGGTCGTTGCGCCGCCGTGGCTGCCCATTGCGTTGACAACGAAGGGCTTTGCGCCGAGTCCCTGAAGTGTTGCGACGAGCGCCCGCATGAGCGGGACGATGGCGGCGATTCCCCGGCTGCCGCCGGTGACGGCCACCGTCTGCCCCGGCCGGACTCTCTCCGGAATCCAGCTTGACCGGATCAGGGAGGCCAAGGTCTCCAGGGGCGCGATGACGGTTTCCCGCGGAAAGTGCTGGCGGCACAGGATCATCTTCGGGAGTGGCATTTCAATTCTCCAGTATGGCGCCTTTGTCCGCCTGCGCCGCGTGACGGCAGTAGAGGCCCAGAAATCCGGTATCGATCGGCGCCGGCCGCTGCGGAATGGCCTTCAGGCGGGCGGCGATCTCCTCGTCCGAAATGAGCAGGTTCAGCTTCTTATGGGGAATGTCGATTTCGATCTGATCACCGTCGCGGACCGCCGCGATCGGTCCGCCCACCTGGGCCTCCGGCGCGACGTGACCGATGCAGAAACCGCGCGTGGCGCCGGAGTATCGTCCATCGGTGACCATGGCGACGCTGTCACCCAGCCCCATGCCGATCAGGATGCCCGCGGGAATAGACATCTCCCTCATTCCGGGCCCGCCGCGCGGCCCTTCGTACCGGATTACGAGGATGTCCCCGGGATGGATCGACTTGCCCATGATCTGCTTCATCACATCTTCCTCGGAGTCGAAGGTCTTGGCCGTTCCCACGTGGCGCGGCTTGACGCTCCGGATGCCGCTGACCTTTACGACCGCGCCGTCCGGCGCGAGGTTGCCGCGAAGGATGACGATGCCGCCCTGCGGCTGCAGAGGGTTCTCCAGTGTCCGGATGACCTCGCGGTCCTTCACCGCTCCGAAATAGCTTTCAATCGTTTTACCCGTGACCGTCATGACCTCCCGATTGAGGAGGGTTTTCAGTTCCCCGAGGACGGCGCCCACGCCTCCGGCTCGGAAGAAATCCCACAATGTATATTTGCTGGAAGGCTTGAATTTGGCGATGCAAGGGGTCTCGGTGGAGATTTCGTCGATCTCCTTCAGTGTGAGTTCAAAACCCGCTTCCCGGGCGATGGCCGGAAGGTGAAGGAGGGCGTTTGTCGAACCGCCGATCGCCATCAGAAAACGGACGGCGTTCAGGAGATTCCCCCGGGTCAGGATGGTGCGGGGGAGGGCCTTTTCCCGGACCAGGGCGACGGCCCTTTCGCCGGTGAGCTTGGCCTGGCGTCTCTTTGCGGCGTAGACGGCCGGGGTGGTCGCGGTGCCCGGGAGGCTCATCCCCAGGGCCTCGATGATGCAGCCCATCGTATTTCCCGTTCCCATCATGCCGCAGACGCCGGCGGTGGCGCAGGTATCATCCTCAATCGCCTCGAACTCCTCCGCGTCGATCTTTTCATCCTTGAGGGCCCCCATCGCCTCCTTGATGTCGCACATGACGAGTTGTTCGCCATTCCGGACATGGGGGAGCATCGGCCCCGGGGGGAGGAAGACGGTCGGGATGTTGAGGCGCGCTGCCGCCATGAGCATTCCCCCAGGCGATTTGTCGCAGGAGGGTATGAGGACAAGGCCGTCGAAGCCGCCCGCCCCGACCATGACTTCGATCTCCGCCGCCACGACCTCACGGCTGGGGAGGACGTAATGCATCCCGTTCCCTTGGGCGATGGCGTCGCAGACCGCAATCGTATGAAATTCGACCGGCGTGCCACCGGCGGACCAGATCCCCGCCTTGACGAACTGGGCCAATTCCTTGTTGAGATAGCTGCCCGGGTGCATCTCCGACCAGGAACTGACGACGCCGATCACCGGCTTTTTCAGTTCATCGCGATGATACCCCACCGATTTGAACATCGCCCGGGGGTAGGCGCCGGTGATCCCTGCAAAGAGCTCGGCCGAGCTTCGGATCTTCTTTTCCATTCTTACGTTTCCTGCCTTTCAATGCGCGCCCGAATGGGTGACTATTTTCATCCCTGCTCTCTAATCCGAGCCCGGCCCCCTTGTCAAGATCTATCCCCGCTCGCGGATCATTTCAGCTCAGTCGCAAATCCGCATGTGAAAGGATTTGGGGCCGTGAACACCGCTTTTCCGGACTTAACCGGAAATGGCTCATTTCGGCTCGGAAAGGGGTTTGTTTTTTCCGTGGGTTTCAACCGTGAAGCCATAGAGAGCCAAGGTTAAAACCAGACACGCGGTACAGAAAAAAAACGCAACCCTGAAGGCGGGAGCGCCGAACGACTCGCCCGGATAGAGGTATTGCATGAGGTTGCCCAGTTCCTGAAGAAATGCGGCAACCCCAACCATGGTAAAGAAATTGACCCCGGTCATGGCCGTTCCGGCGTGTTCAACGGGCACCCTTGATTTTCGTGTCGTGTGACACAAGCGCCATCAAATATTGACGCCGTAATGATTCCGGAGGCGATCCATGTTTTTCCAGGCGTTGTCGTATTTGACTTTGCCATAGCCGTAATAGTCAAATTCGATTGTAGAAACGTTCCGCTGAATCAGACTCCAGAGAAACCAGTAGATATCCGGGAAAGGCTTAAAGAGATCGGTCATATACTGATGATGATCCGTACAGCCGTCTTGCCAATAGACGGCCAGCAGTCCCCTTTCCGCCTCCGCGGGGAGCAGGATTTCCTGGCACAGGTCGGCCAGGTCATAATAGGCGGGCGCCATCCCACCGTATTCCCAGTCGATCAGGCAGATGGGAGCCTTGAATCGCTCTCCGTCTTCGGTCAGGATAAAGTTATCCGCGAGGAGGTCGTTGTGGCAGGGGACGTACTGAGATGGAGAGACGTCGGCAACATCACTGATCTTTTCAAGGAGCTTAATTGTTTCCGGAATATTGAACTCCGGGTCGTTGGGATGGATGTCCGCCAGGATCTTGTGTAGGCGCTTTACCTCGATGAGGGGATTGAAGAGACGGGGCAGCCTGATCCCGCTTTGGTGAACCATTCGGACGGCAGAGATGATTTTCCCCCAAAGATCCTCTTCCCGAAAATCCTGGTTCTTCAGGACGTATCCGGGGATAAACTCGACCACGGTGACGCCCTGCGCGGGAAGGTACTTGATCACCTTGGGGGTGATTCCCAGCGGCGCAAGCCGTCGAAGATTCTCCATTTCCACGTTGCGGTCAATAAAGAGCTCGGTCTTCTTGCCGTAAAACCGGAATACGCAGTCCCTTCCATCGCCAGCCCGGACCCGGTACAGCGCATTCGTGATCCCGCCTTTCAGCTCCCCGATGTCCAGATCCAGCCCGTTCCATTCCGGCATCAATTTGATGCAATCATCATGGGTGAATTCCATGCTCAATGACCCCTCACCCCCCGAGATAGGCCTCGATCACCTGGATAAGACATAGCTTTTGGAGGGGAACGTATAAGCAGAACGGACCTTTATGTCAAGGGAATATTGACCGCAAAAATGATGGGGTGCGGTTTCTCTCACCAGGATCAGGCGCGGCCCGGCCTTTCTTTGCAGGGGATGACAAAGACCGGGATCGGACTGTGTCTGATGGTTTTTTCGGCGACGCTTCCTAAAAAGACATGTTTTATTCCCGTTCTCCCGTGCGTGCTCATCACGATAATATCTATATTTTCCTTCCGGGCAAACTTAAGGATTTCCTCATCTTCGCGACCGGATTTGGTGACGATTTTGACTTTGGTTTTATCCTTGATCTGGCTCAGATATTGATCGTTGTATTTCTGAGCCAGATCTTCCTGAATGGCTGCCTTTATCTTGTTAAAATTCTCTTTGTTGGAGTACAGCGCCGCATAGTACTGATTGGGGATGCTCGGTATCACGTGCAGGATATAGAGAACGCCCCCGTCTCTCTTGGCGACGCCAAAGGCATAATCGAAAGCACAATCCGAATTTTCAGAGAAATCGGTACAGAAGAGCACTTTTTTGTATTTTGGATACTCAATCATTTTTTTCTCCTTTCCCGGGCATTCCCGCTCAAAACCGAGCGGTCATTTGGGCATCCAGCCCAGTCCTTTGGCGTGCAGGTTCTGGATGAAGAGCCGATAAGCTCTCGTTGGATAGATTTAAGGAAGAGCGGGTTGTGTGTCAAGAAAAATTTGCCACCTGTTAAAAAAAGACCCTCTTCACCTTCTCCTCAATCTTCAGGTCAGCATTGAAGTAATAAACAATTCTGTTTGAAAATCAATCATCTTCGCCAAGGTATCTGGATTTTGAAGATATGGTCTTTCATCTGCTTGTGTACTGAAAAGACGGTTTGAAGCAATATGAAAAAAACAAATTTTTTGTTTGACTTTCTGGCGGCATAAAATATAAAAAGGTAATATTCGTGAATTCGAAAAGAGGGGGGTGAGCAGGAGCGGACCCGGCAAAGGTATAAGGAACATTAATATATTCACTATGGAGAACTGAAGATGAAGAAAAATTCAAAAGAGACTTCCATCCAAAGACGTTCATTTTTGAAGAAGGCCGGAGCTGGCCTCGCAGCCGGAGTGGGCCTCGCCGCCGGCATGGGCGTTGCGGCGCCGTCGGTTCATGCCCAAACCACGCTTCGCTGGCGCCTCGCTTCCAGTTTTCCCAAGTCGCTTGACGCACTCATCGGCCCCGCAGAGGCGTTCGCCAAGATAGTGGGCGCCATGTCCGGCGGCAAGTTTACCATCACGGTGCACCCGGCCGGCGAACTCGTTCCCGCCTTCGGCGTGGTTGACGCGGTGCAGAACGCCACCGTCGAGTGCTGCCATACCGCGCCCTACTATTTCTTCGGCAAGGACGACACCTTCGCGCTGGGGACGGCCATCCCCTTCGGCCTCAACTCGCGCCAGATGACGGCATGGTTGTTCGAGGGCAACGGCCTGACGCTGATGCGCGAGTTTTACAAGAACTACAACATCATCAACTTCCCGATGGGCAACACCGGTGCCCAGATGGGTGGCTGGTACCGCAAGGAAATCAAGTCGATGGCCGACATGAAGGGCCTCAAGATGCGCACCGCCGGCCTCGCCGGAAAGGTACAGGAGAGACTCGGCGTCGTGACGCAGAGCATCCCCGCCGGCGAGATCTACACGTCGCTGGAGAAGGGCACGATCGACGCCGTCGAGTTTGTCGGCCCCTACGACGACCAGAAACTGGGCTTCTACAAGGTGGCGCCCAACTACTACTATCCCGGCTGGTGGGAGGGCAGCGCGCAGACCGACCTCTACGTCAACATCAAGGCATATGAGGCGCTGCCGGCCGAATACAAGGCCATGATCGAGGCGGCGGCGACACGCTCGCACGTGCTGATGCAGGCCACATACGACGCCAAAAACCCCATCGCCCTGAAGCAACTGGTGGCCGCCGGCGCCAAGCTGCACCGCTTCCCGAAGGACGTCATGGATGCCGCTTTCAAGGAATCTATGGCTCTGTATGCCGAGTTGTCCGCGAAGAATCCCCGCTGGAAGAAGGTATACGAGGATTACATCAAGTTCCGCGCTGACCAGAATATGTGGTTCCGCTTCGCCGAGGCCGGTTTCGACGACTTCATGCAGGCGCAGAAGCTCTAACCGCATCCACACCTCACAAAAACCCCCGCGCGGCGCGAGCCTCGCGGGGGTTTTTTCACCTTTGCCTCTGTCTGCTGTGCTTTCGTAAGCGGGATTGGGCCTGACCTACTTCTTTTTAGCGTCCTGTTCGATCGCCCGCCTGACCGCTTCCATCGGATCTTCTTCCTCGCTCCCTTCGGGGGCTTGCTGCGCGGCTTGATCGTCTGACGGTTGCGGTACGAGCGCCTTCATCGGATCCTCCCCTTCCTTCTTGCCGTAGTCCCCGGTCTCGGCTTCGATCTTCATGGTTTCCAGATTCACGGCCGGGACCTTATCGAGACTGTTGGTGACGAGAGTCGGGAAAGCGATGACCACGGCCAGCATGATGAGCTGAAGGGCGATGAACATAATCGAACCCTTGTAAATCTGCGCCGTCGTCACCGCCGGGATAAGCTTGTTCGTGACCCGGTCGTTGTAGTCGGTCCTGGCCGCCACGCTTCTCAGGTAGAACAGGGCGAAGCCGAAAGGCGGAGAGAGGAACGAGGTCTGGAGGTTCATGGCGATGACCACACCAAACCAGACCAGGTCGATGCCCATCTTGTCGGCCACGGGGACCAGTAAGGGGATGACGATGAACGCGATTTCGAAGAAGTCGATGAAACAGCCGAGAATGAAAACCAGGGCGTTCACTGCGATCAGGAAGCCCAGTTGGCCGCCCGGCAACTTGTCAAACAGGTGCTCCACCCAGATATGGCCGTCGGCGGCGTTGAAAGTGAAGCTGAACACGGTCGCACCGATCAGGATGAATATGACGAAGCAGGTCAGTTTCGCCGTGTTGTCCAGCGCCTGCTTGAGCAGGCTAAAACTCAGATGGCGGCGTGAGACGGCCATGATCAGGGCGCCCATTGCGCCCATCGCGCCGCCTTCCGTCGGCGTCGCGATGCCGAGGAAGATGGTGCCCAGCACGAGGAAGATCAGCACGAGGGGCGGAAGCAGCACAAAGACGACACGCTCGGTGAGTTGAGACAGCAGCCTGAGGCGCAGCCAGCGGTTGGCAAGTGCGAGCGCCAGCATGACAAAGGCCGCAGCGGTCATCGACAGGGTGAGGACCTCGTCCATCGGCGCCTTGCTTTCTCGTCCTCCCAGTAGGTTGATGATGCTGTCGTGCATGAACGCCCAGGCGAAGGCGGCGGCTGCCGCGATGATCAGTATTGCCAGCAGGGATTTGTGCCCGCTGGCGCCGTTCGCTTCCTTGTAGATCAGCGCCTCCGGCGGCAGGGCGGGCACCCAACTCGGCCGGAAGATGGCCAGGGCAATGATAAACAAGGCGTACAGGCCCACCAGTATCAGGCCGGGCGCCACGGCGCCGGCATACATGTCGCCGACGGAACGGCCCAGCTGGTCGGCCATGACGATCAGGACCAACGAGGGTGGAATGATCTGGGCCAGTGTGCCGGAGGCGGTGATGACGCCGGTGGCGATGCTCCGGTTGTAGCCATAGCGCAGCATGATCGGCAGAGAGATCAGACCCATCGAGATCACCGCTGCCGCCATCACGCCGGTGGTCGCCGCCAGCAGCGCGCCGACGAAAATCGTCGCCAGGGCAAGGCCGCCGCGCAACGGGCCGAACACCTGTCCGACGGTTTCCAGCAGATCCTCGGCCATGCCGCTGCGCTCGAGAGTGATCCCCATGAAGGTGAAGAAGGGAACGGCCAGCAGGGTGTCGTTCTGCATGATACCGAATATCCGGAGCGGCAGGGCCTGGAACAGTGTCAGGGGAAATAGCCCGGCTTCCATGCCTATGAGGCCGAAGGTCAGACCGGTGGCCGCCAGGCTGAAGGCGACCGGGAAACCGGTGAGCAGGAACAGCAGCAAACCTGCAAACAGCAGGGGAACGAAGTTGTGGGAGATGAATTCCATTCAGCGGGCCTCCGACGGAGGATTATCGGCTTGTGTTTCCTCAGGAGAGGCGTTTTCCTCCTGGCCGTGGGCGAGCGGATCGGGAATCAGGCCGCGCAGGAAGGCGATGCGCTTGATCAGCTCGGAGGCGCTTTGCAGCAGCAGCAGGGCCATACCCAGCGGCAGAAGAAGATAAACCGGCCAGCGGATGAGCCCCCCTGCACTTTGTGACATCTCGCCGCTGTACCAAGCCTTGAGAAAGAGAGGCCAGGAGAGTTGGATCAGAAGCCAGCAGAAGGGCGCCAGAAAGACAAGGATACCGACGATGTCGATCCACGAACGAGTCCGCGCCGATAAGCGGCTTGAAACGAAATCAATGCGCACGTGGACGTTCTTCAGGAAGGCGTATCCGGCGCCGAGCAGGAACACGCCGGAGAACAGGTACCACTGCATTTCGATGAAAGCGGTGGACCCCATATGAAAGACCCTGCGCGCGATGGCGTTGCCGGCACTGAGGAGCACCGCTACAAGGATCAGCCACTTGATGGCCAATCCAACGCGTCCGTTGAAAGCGTCGATCAAACCGGATAGTTTAAACAGAAATTTCATATAGTCTCCTGTCTTAGGTGCGGCATCCGGTCCTGTCTTGTTATTTCCGGTAGCCGGACCCTCCTTTTTCCGGACGCATCGAGGGGAACCCGATGTTCATGTGTTTCCAGAATGATTTAGCGAACGGGTGCAAAATTTAGGGAAACCCTGTTCGATCCTTCGCTCATCAGTCGGTCCTTATCCTGCGGGAAAACCGCCGATCGTTGTTGTTGCACTATTTCAGCATTTAATGACATTGTCCTTTGGCAGAGGGGTATAAGCAAAAAAGCCTTGTATGTCAATAAAATAATGGGTCCGGGATTTTGCTTTTTCGACCGGATGTGCTATGGTGAAGTCCATGCAGCCACGCATCATTCCCAGAGAGGAACACGGTATATCCCGGAAGCGGATCAGCCCGAACGCCCTGCGCACGCTCTACCGACTCCATGACAATGGCTTCATCGCCTACCTGGCAGGGGGGTGTGTCCGCGACCTGCTTCTGGAGAAAACCCCCAAGGATTTCGACATCGCTACGAACGCGGCGCCCGGCCAGATCAAGCGGCTCTTTCGCAACTGCCGTCTCGTAGGCCGCCGTTTCCGATTGGCCCATCTCCACTTCCCGAACGAAATCCTGGAGGTCTCCACGTTCCGGGCTGCCGCCCCTCCCGATGACGAGGAGGCGGGTGAGGCAGAGCACAATCGCCACCCCCGTCATCTCAAGGACGAGGAGGGAATGGTTCTGCGTGACAACGTCTTCGGCACACCGGAGGAGGATGCGCTCCGCCGTGACTTTACCATCAACGCCCTTGCCTACAATATCGCGGATTGTTCGGTGATCGACTACAGCACCGGTCTGAGCGACCTCACGCAGCGGCTCATTCGTCCGATCGGCGACCCTTTTGTCCGATTTACGGAAGACCCGGTGCGAATGATCCGCGCCGTCCGCTTTGCCGCATCCCATGACCTTGTCATCGAACCGGCTGCGTGGGAGGTCCTCCGTGAGCTCTCCTCCACCATTACCCGCGCCGCGCCGGCAAGGCTCTACGAAGAGATGCTGAAACTCTTCGTGCTCGGATCCGCCAAACCGGTTTTCGCTCTGATCGAGGCGAGCGGACTCCTTGACGCCCTCTTCCCCGGGCTCAGGAAGCGGCTCGATGGAAACGGCGATCTTCGGGAGGTGCTGCAGATAAACCTGGAATGCCTTGACCGACTATCCCGAAGGGGGTTGCCCCCCTCTCCGGCGCTCTTCCTGGCGGCGCTTTTCGGCCCCGTCCTGGAGGAGGAGGCGCTTGAGCGCCACCGTGACGGCATTCCCCATCAGCAGGCGCTGGATGCCGCATGCGCCATTTTCCTGGAAGAGTTCTGCAAGATCGTCTGCATCCCGGGACGGGTCGGCGGTCAACTGCGCCGCATCCTTGCCTTTCAGCCCCTGCTGCACAGAAGGCCGCCGCGACGCCCCTCTTCGCTGGTCGGCAGGCCTGACTTTGCAGACGCAATGTCATACCTCTATATGATCGCAAAGACGGGAGAAAATGATAAAACCGCCCTGGAATGGTGGAACCTCTTCCTTTCAGAGGCCCCTTCCGAAATCCCTTCAGAACCGTCAACCGATGAAGCCCCGGCAAAACGACGAAGAAAGAGGCGGCGCAGACGTCGTTCCCATTTTACATAAAAATCTAGATTATTTTCTCGTGTTGATCAAATTGACTTGTTATCATGAGGAGCAAGAAAATGTTGACAAAAGGGGGGGGCAATCACTATCATACTTCAACTGGAAATTATTTACACAAATAATAGGAGGTTATATGAAAAACAATTTCCGTATCAGGTTCAATCCGGGCACGAAGGAAATCGAGATTGAAGGCACTGAAGAATTTGTAAAGACCTATTTTGGTAAGCTCCAGGCGATGATCTCCGGAGCTGCCAAGGAGAAAGCTGCCATCAAGAATGAACGGAAACCCGTAAAAGCTGCTCCTGTCAAAGCGGACAAGAAGAAACCGAAAGCCGTAAAGGCACGTCCCCAGAAAAAGGCTATGAAGGTTGCAAAGAAAAAACCTGGTATAAAGAGGGTCACCAAAATCGATATGATCGTGGGTCTTATCCAGGGAAGCACAGAGGGAATATCCACTGCTGAATTAAAAGAGAAGACAGGACTGGCTGAAAGTCAGATCTGGAATATTGTCAACCGTGCTGCGAAAGCAGGCAAGATTCGGAAGATGAAGCGGGGGATTTACGGTGCCGTAGCTGCAAGCTAAAAACAGAATCCCAAAGAGTTTTTATCAGTAGATTGTTTTATTTACAGTAACTGCTCAGGCAGGCATCACCATGATGCCTGCCTGAGCAGTTACATCCAAAGAGGATGTCAAAAACTGGGAAACGGTTCTTTTCGGCTTAAACCCGAAAGGAAAAACCTCAATGCTCCAGGATATCGAGGCGCACAGAAAAACGGAAGTAGAGATGTTTGCCGGCAAGGTTATTGAACTGGGTACGCGCCATAATGTCCCCCGCCGGTGAATCAGAAGCTGTTCGATATGATCAAGGAGATTGAAAGCGATATAATTTAACGACCATGACTTGTCTAAAAATGGATTTGACAGAAGTTGGATATTGGTCATGGTGGATAATTCAAAACAGCACTCTCACCGCAATGCCTCTTTCTTCGAATTTTCTCCTTAACTCATTGCTCTCCTGGATAAAGAACGGTTCTTCTTTGGCCCATTCCATCTTGTTTTCCATGTAGATCCGGGTTGCATAGAAATAATTGAGCCTATCGATCAGGATGTGATCAACCTTGTCCGCAAGCTCTTCGACCAATCCTTCTGCTCCAGGAAGGATAGGGGCTATCATGGCAAAGGTTTTAATTCCTTTTGAATGAAGGACTTTCAGGGCATTGATCCTTTCTTTGATCGGAGGAGCCCCAGGTTCAAAAATCTTTCTCATCCTTTCATCGGCGGTTGTTATGGAAAATCCGACTTCGATATTTTTGGATTTCTCCAGGATCTTGATATCCCGCAAGACCAGAGATGACTTGGTCTGAATGGTCACGGGCCATTGATTTTCCAAAAGGATCTCAAGACACCTTCCCGTAAGTTTGTACCTCTTTTCTGCCGCCTGATACGGGTCGCAGACACCGCTGACCCAGACCCTGCCCATCCGCTTTCTCTTGATTTCCCTCGCCAACAGCTCCGGCACATTGATCTTGATATCAACGAACTCGCCCCATTTTTCTTTGTGGCCTGTAAACCTCCTCATGAACGCTGCATAGCAATACCTGCAGGAGTGGCTGCACCCCACGTAAGGATTAATGGCGTAGTCGTAGATCTGTGATTTGGAGAGAACAGATTTTGCGAAAATCTCTCGGACGATCATTCGTTTCTGGCGGCCCCTTTGATTGTGGATTGTGGATTCCAGAAGATCTATTTAAGAAGAAAGTGAGCCAGAACAAGGGTAAAGTAAATCACTAAAACGACAATACCACAAAGGCACATCTTGTCAATCCAGTGATTGCAAAGATATCGCTCCTCCCAATCGGTCGATTCGATGTAATGCTGAAAGCGTTTGAGCAGGCTCTTTTTGGCGGTGATTTTGTAATGGACCAGCCTGGGTTGCCTGATCATTCTCGAAGGCGCTACGGCGATAGGAACTGTCACAAAGGTTTTCATTTATTTGCCTCCTTTGAATATCTTATCGGCAAAATGCCTGAAGATCTTGAATATTATTACTGATGGTACTTCCGGATCACCGCTGTAACAACGCCTCCAAGCCGTAATTCTGTTTTGGGTCTGATGATGGGGTATTTCGGATTGGCAGCTTCAAGATAAACCTGGCCGCCTTGCTTTTTGAAATATTTCATGGTCCATTCCCCGTCGACCTCAGCGATCACAACATCTCCATTCCTCGGCTGCTTGCCTTTCTCGACGATGACCAGATCCCCTTTCATTATACCTTCGCCATTCATGGAATCACCACTGACCTGGAGCAAAAAGGACGCATCGGGTTTTGTGATCAGATATTCGTCCATGGACATGATATCGCAGAGGGCTTCTTCCTCAGGGGACGGGAAGCCGGCCTGGACAGCTCCGACCAGGGGGATGGCATATGAGCTCTTCTTGAATTTCAGATGGCCCTTGTCGTCCTTTTCCAGAATCTCGGCCTCGATGAGCTTATTGATCCAGAAATTGACGACGCTCTTGGATCTGACCCCGAGAAGGCCCACCATTTCGGCAAAGGAGGGCATGCGGCGATTTTCTCGGGAGAAGGCGGCAATGGATTTCTGGACTGTCTGGATGGTTCGTTTTTCTTTCATGGTTCCCGTATATAGAACTATCGTTCTACTGTCAAGAAAAAATGATCCTTTGATTTTTATTTGTTCCTTCCATGGGGCTACGTCCGGAAAAGGCCTAACCCTTCCATCAAGCGGACAGCCACCGGCAAGCCGGTGTTTGTCGCTCATGTCAAACGTTGATCAATCATTTCGAATGCAAATTCTCATACACGCAGAATAAAATGTGGGCTATTGTGGGGCAGGTTCAACATAAATAAAAAACGGCTACTAATCAATATTAGTAACCATTTGATATTATTGGTGCCCCTGCCGCGATTCGAACGCGGGGCCTGCGGATTAGGAATCCGTCGCTCTATCCGTCTGAGCTACAGGGGCAATCCGACGGGAGGCAGCCCGTCTAACACGCTTTGCGGCGAGTGTCAATATCTGATCTCCCCGCCAAAGAATCCGGGAAGCCGGCGGTCGGTCGCTTCAGCGGCCGTTCGGCGCGAAGAGGGCCTCGACGAACTCCTCGGCGCGGAAGGGGCGAAGGTCGTCCAACTGCTCTCCGACGCCGATGTAGCGGAGCGGAATCCCCAGCTCTTTTGCAATCCGGACGACGACGCCCCCCTTTGAAGTCCCGTCCAACTTCGTCAGGATGAGGCCCGTGACGCCGATCTCGTCCTTGAACGTCTTCGCCTGGGCTATCGCGTTCTGGCCGGTCGTCGCGTCGAGGACGAGCAGGACCTCATGGGGCGCGCCGGGGAGTTCGCGCCCCATGATCCGCTTCATTTTCTTGAGCTCCTCCATCAGGTTTACTTTCGTATGGAGGCGACCTGCCGTGTCGATGATGAGCACGCCCGGAGGGCCGGCCTTGGCTGCGCGGATCGCGTCGAAGACGACGGCGGCGGGGTCGGCGTTGGCGGCCTGCCGGATCAGCGGGACATTCACCCGTTTTGCCCAGACCTCCAACTGCTCGATGGCCGCCGCCCTGAATGTGTCGGCGGCGACGAGCGTCACCGCGCGGCCCTCCTCTTTCAGGTTGCGGGCAAGTTTGCCGATGGTCGTGGTCTTCCCCGTGCCGTTCACCCCGACGACCATGATCGTGTAGGTCTTGTCCGTTGGGATCTTCAGCGGCGCCTCGTTCCGGAGCAGGATCTCCCGCATCGTCTCCCGGAGGACCTTTTTAAGGACTTCAGGATTGGCGAGTTCCTTGCGCTTCACCTTTTCCTTCAATGATTCGATGAGTTCAGCGGTGAAGGCCGGCCCCACGTCCGCCACGATGAGCGCCTCTTCCAGCTCGTCGAAGAGCGCCTGGTCGATCTCCTTGCTTCCGAGGAGGATGTCGTCGACGTCCGTCAGAAGGAGCTTCCGGGTTTTGGCAAGCCCCGACTTCAGACGGTCGAAGAGCCCTTTCTTGTCGTTATCCTGTCCCATGAATCCATTCCTGAAGTGATTTTCCGCGAGACTCTTCTTCCTCGCCGTACGGAGGAGAAGAGGCCGGCGCGTGGGCCGTTATAACCATTTTCCCATGCGGATGTAAAGAGTATGTTCCGGAAAACCAATGATCCGCTTCAAGTAGACGTCCAAGAAAACGACTGAAGAAAAAGAGCGCTACCGCAAAGGATGATTCGGGTAATTAGTGAGTCTCATAGCGTAAGTCTTGCAGGGGAGTCAGGGGGCAGCCTTAGAACTTATTGTCACCGGTGATGTCGGCCTTGAGCGTCCCCTCTATTTCGCCGACTCCGGGACCTTATCCAGGGCGAGGCGGAGGACCTCGAGCATCTCGTCCACGAAGTGGAAGGTGATCTCCCTTTTGACCTTCGCCGGGATCTCCTCCAGGTCCTTTTTGTTCCACTTCGGCAGAATGATCGTCTTCACACCGGCGCGGTGTGCCGCCAGGACCTTCTCCTTGATCCCGCCTACCGGAAGGACCAGACCCCGCAGCGTGATCTCGCCCGTCATCGCGAGCTCCTTCTTCACCGTTCGGTTCGTCAGCAGCGAGACCAGGGCGGTCAGCATCGTCACCCCCGCCGACGGCCCGTCCTTCGGGATGGCGCCGGAGGGGACATGAATGTGGATGTCCATCCCCTCGAAGAAATCCTTCGCAATCCCCAATTCTTCCGCGTTCGCGCGGATGAAGCTGAGCGCCGCCGTGGCCGATTCCTTCATTACGTCGCCAAGTTGCCCGGTCAGGGTGAGGCCGCCCTTGCCCTTCATCGAGGTCGCCTCGATGAACAGGATATCCCCGCCGACCGGCGTCCAGGCGAGCCCCCTGACGACCCCGGGCTTTGCGGTCCGGGCGTCCGCCTCCTCCGTGATCCGGACGGGGCCGAGGAATCGGTGGAGATCCCGCGCCGTGATCTTTGCCTTTTCGATCACGCCTTCGGCGATCTGGCTCGCTACGCCCCGGCAGATCGCGGCGAGCTCCCGCTCGATATTCCGCACCCCCGCCTCCCGCGTATAGCCGGTGATGATTTTGCTGATTGCGCTCTTCGTGATCCGGATCTGCTCGGTCTTGAGGCCATTTTCCGCCGTCTGCCGCGGGACCAGGTAGCGCTGGGCGATCCGGATCTTCTCGTCGATCGTGTAGCCGGGCAGCTCGATCACCTCCATGCGGTCGCGGAGCGCCGGCGGGATCGTCTCCAATATGTTCGCCGTCGTGATGAACATCACGTGCGACAGGTCGAACGGGACGTCCAGGTAGTGGTCCGAGAAGGAGAAGTTCTGCTCCGGGTCGAGGACCTCGAGGAGCGCCGACGAGGGATCGCCGCGGAAATCGCTTCCGACCTTGTCGATCTCGTCCAGCATGAAGACGGGGTTCATGGACTCCGCCCGCCGGATTCCCTGGATGATCCTGCCGGGGAGCGCCCCGACGTAGGTCCTCCGGTGGCCGCGGATCTCCGCCTCGTCGTGAATGCCGCCCAACGAAATGCGGATAAACTTCCTTCCTAAAGCGCGGCCGATGGAGTGGCCGAGGGAGGTCTTGCCGGTCCCCGGCGGGCCGGCGAAACAGAGGATCGGCCCCTTCGAGTCCGGCTTCAACTTGCGGACGGCGAGGTATTCGAGAATCCGTTTCTTCGCCTTCTCCAGGCCGTAGTGGTCCTCGTCCAGCACGCGCCGCGCCTTTTTGATATCGAGGTTGTCCTCGGTGCGCTCGTGCCAGGGCAGCGCGGTCATCCAGTCGAGGTAGGTCGCCGCGACCGTGTACTCCGCCGAGGAGGGGTGCATTCTGGCGAGCCGGGCGAGCTCGCGCTCCGCCTCCTTCTTCGCCTCCTCCGGGAGCTTCTTCTGTTCGATCTTCGCGCGGTACTCCTCGATCTCGACCTTTTCGTCGTCCGACTCCCCCAACTCCTTGCGGATTGCGCTAAGCTGCTGGCGGAGGTAGTACTCCCGCTGGTTCTTGTCCATGTCGTCCTTCACCTGGGTCTGGATCTTGCTGCCCAGTTCGAGGATCTCCACCTGGTGGTTGATAAGCCTGGTCACCTCGCGAAGGCGCTCCTTCACGTCGAGGATATCGAGGATCTTCTGCTTCTCCTCGATCGGCGAGTTGATCACGGAGGCGATGATGTCGGCCAGGACGCCGGGCTCCGCGATCGATTTGGCCATCGCCCCGAACTCCTGGGGGAGGAACGGCGAGAGTTTCACGATCCGCTCGAAGAGGCCGACGATGTTCGCCATCAGCGCCTCGACCTCGATGTCCCTGGTCTCCCGGTCCTCCAGATTTTCCACGCGGGCGCGGAGGTAGGGCTTCCCCTCTAACAGTTCAACGATGCGGATCCGGCCGATCCCCTGGAGGAGGAGCTGGGTCTTGTTGTCGGCGGTCTTGGCCATCCGGAGGATCGCGACGCTTGTGCCGACGCCGTAGAAATCCTCCATTTTGTGCGGGCCTTCCGTCGGGTCGCCGGCCTGCTTCAACATGGCGAGGCCGATCAGGCGGTCGCCCGCCATCGCCTCGTCGATCAGGCTGATCGCGGAATCGCCGGAAA
This sequence comes from Syntrophales bacterium, assembly GCA_030654195.1. Taxonomy (GTDB): domain Bacteria; phylum Desulfobacterota; class Syntrophia; order Syntrophales; family UBA5619; genus UBA5619. The sequence continues at coordinate 21,091 of JAURXV010000158.1, forward strand.
CCTCCAACGGGAATAGCATCTTGGGAAAGACGAAGGCGCCCGCAAGCGGTAGCACCGGGAGAATCTCCGGGATGCTGGCAATTTTAAGTTCTTCAGACGCTTTCTGTGACATGGAAACCTCCGATATATCGTAAGCAGAATCAACTGCCTTGTATGTTGATCTTCTGAATGCGGTCCACGGGTAGCTTGGCGAGACGGATCTCCAGGAGGCCGTCCCGGCAGACCGCCGCGGCTGTCTGGGTGTCGATCGGCACGGGAAGCGAGAGGGTGCGCTCGAAACGGCCGCAAGGGATCTCGGCGAGACGGTAGCGGGCATCCCCCTCCCGCGGTCCGCCCTCCCGCGTGCCGGAGACCTTTACCGTGCGGGGCCCGATCTCCAGGTGGATCTCCTCCCGCGGGACGCCGGCGATCTCGGCCAGGATGACGATCTCCTCGCGGGTTTCATAGATGTCGATCTGGGGCCGCCACTGCTGCCGGGAGAACGAGAACCGCGGCTGGGCCGCACGCAACATCTCCTCGACGGTCCGACGGAATTCGGACTCGACGCCCTCCGGATTGTCGACGAATCTGATCTTGATGTAATCCATGCCTGACTCCTGTTCTCAAAAAACACCCCGGTTGCCTTTAGATCGCCGCAATGGGATCGTTTGCAACCCCATTTGCATGCAAGATATGCATCCCATCCCGTCGCGTCAAGGGGATGGAGAGCCATCCCGCTATGTGAACAATGTATTTTAGGCCATTCGTCCCCCAAAGGGAAGCCTTTCCTTTTCGGTTTTTTGATATTATACTCGCGAAAATTTTGCGGGGACGAAGGCTGTGGCCGCCGTTGCTTTAACCTCGGGAGCGGAGGTTTCTCTGTTTTCGGGATGGGGTATGGGGATGCGATGAGACAAGTTGACTGGTTGAAAAATCTGATCCGCGTGGCGCGGGGGAAGCAGGCGCCCGATCTGGTCCTGAAGGGGGGCCGCGTCCTCAACGTCTTTTCGGGAGAGATCATCCTTGCCGACGTGGCCGTTTGTGACGGGATCATCGCCGGCGTCGGCAGCTACGAAGGCCCGGTGGTAATCGACGTCGGGGGGGACTACATCACTCCGGGATTCATGGATGCCCACATGCATCTGGAAAGCACGCTCCTTTCGCCTGCGGAACTGGCGAGGGCCGTCCTCGCGCGGGGAACGACGGCGATTTTCGCGGACCCACATGAAATTGCCAATGTCCTGGGAATCGAGGGGATCCGGTTCATGCTGGCGGCGAGCGAAGGCCTTCCCGTCGACATCTACTTCCTCCTCCCCTCCTGCGTTCCGGCGACCGATCTGGAGACCTCGGGGGCCTCTTTGTCCGTCGCTGAGCTGAAGACCTTCCGGCGGGAAAAACGGGTTCTCGGCCTTGCCGAGATGATGAACTACCCCGGGGTCCTCTGCGGGAGCGATCCCGTGGTCGAAAAACTGATCGCCTTCCGCCGCAGGATCCGCGACGGCCACGCCCCGCTGCTCTCCGGAAAGGATCTCAACGCGTACATCGCCGCAGGCATCCGCTCGGATCACGAATGCACCGTACGGACGGAGGCCCAGGAGAAGCTCCGTCTGGGGATGCACATCATGATCCGCGAGGGGACACTGGCCAAGAATCTCAAGGAGCTTCTCCCGTTGGCGACCCCCTGGAACAGCCGTCACTGCTCTTTGGTGACCGACGACCTCCATCCCCACGACCTGCTCACGAAGGGTCATCTTGACCATCTGATCGACATCGCGGTGGGGGAGGGGATGGCGCCGGTGGAGGCGGTCCGGATGGTCACGTGCAACACGGCGCGGTACTTCGGCCTCCGGGACGTCGGCGCCGTTGCCCCGGGGTATCGGGCCGATCTGCTGATTCTTCCGTCGCTGGCGCCCGTCCAGGTGCGGAGCGTCATCAAGGGGGGAAGAAAGGTATTCGACGAGGGGGGCTTTGCCGGCGAAGAGACAACGAGGGCCGAATGCGGGCAGATGGGCGCCATGAACGTCCGGCCGTTCGACCGGGAGGCCTTCGCCGTTCCAAGCGAAAGGAAGCGGATCCGGGTGATCGGCCTTATCACCGACCAGATCCTGACGAGACATCTCATCCTCGAACCAGCCGTCCGTGATGGCGCAGTCGTCTCCGACGTCGGCCGGGATATCCTGAAACTGGCGGTTGTGGAGCGACACCGGGCGACGGGGAGGATCGGTCTGGGGTTCGTGCAGGGGTTCGGCCTGAAGGTGGGGGCGCTGGCTTCGTCCGTCGCGCATGACTCGCACAACATCATCGCTGTAGGTTGCGACGATGGGGATCTCTTCGCTGCGGTGAAGGTGGTCGAGGAGATGAACGGGGGGCTGGCGGCGGTCCGCAATGGTGAACTCCTGGCCGGGCTGCCGCTTCCCATTGCCGGTCTCATGTCGGACCGGCCGCTTGCCGAGGTCGCCCGAGGGTGGGAGGAACTGCGCCGCGTTGCCCGTGATTTCGGTTCCGTGCCGGCCGAGCCCTTCATGGTCCTCTCCTTCCTCGCGCTGCCGGTGATTCCGGAGCTGAAGCTGACCGACAGGGGACTCGTCGATGTGAACCTTTTTGAACACGTCCCGCTCTTCGCAGCGGGGTGAGTGCGCCTGGGAGCAGGCGGGATTTGAGAGGTGAAAGTCCTCTCCTGGGAGAATGCCCGATCCCAGTAGCCGAAGGTAACTGCGTCGCTGTGAGGCGGGGTGGAGAGCAACCGGAGGCGAACATGCAGTCCGTAGGATAACGAACACGATTCGGCCTTGTGGTGCGGCGAGCCTCCTCATTCAAGGTGAAGCCCGACCCATTGAGCGTGAAACATGGGCGTCTGTTGCGCTGGAGGGGCAGCGATAAAGCGACGACAGAGCATGCTGGGTGGTTGGTGACGGAATGCATGGAAGGTCGTGCCGTGTGAACCAGGGAGACCTGATCGGGACAAGACGGGAGTTCATTGCCCCTGATAAGGGTACGAAGAGCCCGCCGGTCAGGAGTCAGAGCGTCCATATTAGCGAAGAAGCGGCGTAATGGCCGTGGAGCGAAGGGACGTAGGAAGGTGGATGTGCGGTGTCGATAGAGAGTGAAACGATCCTCGTGGCAGTGCCGGAGACGGCTAAACAAGCGGGAGAAGCTCGGCCTTTTAACTGGGTGGAACGCTCCATATGGACGGATCGCATGCTGGAGGCCCTCGTTAAGGGGGTGAAAGGAGACGTATGGTTCAGCCTGATTGATAAGGTGTACCGGCCAAAGACCCTTCACGCCGCCTGGAAGGCGGTCAGAAGGAACAAAGGCAGTGCCGGGACGGATCATGAAAGCGTGGAGAGGTTTGAGCAGAGACTTGAGGAGAACATCGCCGGGTTGGAGGAAGAACTTCGCACAGGGACATACCGACCGCGACCGATCAAGCGGGTTTATATAGACAAGCTTGGCAGTAAAGAGAAGCGGCCCCTGGGGGTGCCCGTCGTGCGGGATCGGGTAGTCCAGACGGCGATAAGGCTGGTTATAGAGCCTATATTCGAGACGAAGTTCAAATCTCACAGTTACGGTTTCAGGCCAAACAGAGGAAGCAAGGATGCCTTGCGGGAAGTGGATCGGTTCCTGAAGGCCGGCTACACCCATGTGGTGGATGCCGATCTGAAGGCGTACTTTGACAGCATTCCCCATGAGAAACTTATGCAGGAAGTCCGCCGGTATATTGCCGATGGCCGCTTGCTTGAGCTGATCGAACGATTTCTCGGTCAGGATATCTTGGAGGGGCTGTCCCGGTGGACGCCCGAAGCAGGAACACCCCAAGGAGCAGTGATCAGTCCCCTGCTGGCCAACCTCTACCTCCATTCCGTCGATGCGGCGATGGAGGCGGCGGGTTTTCAAATGATCCGATATGCCGATGATTTTGTCGTTATGTGTCGAGACGAATCGGAGGCATATAAAGCCCTGCACCAGGTGCAACAACTGATTGCGGAAAGGGGTATGGTCTTGCATCCTGAGAAGACCCGCGTGGTGGATGCCACACTTCCGGGTCAGGGATTTGACTTCCTCGGATACCATTTCGAGCGAGGCACACGGTGGCCCCGCAAGAAGAGTCTGAGGAAGCTCAAAGACGCCATTCGTGCCCATACCGGGCGCAGTAACGGTACAAGTCTGTCCGCCATTACGGCGAAGGTGAACTGTACGCTTAAGGGATGGTTTGAGTATTTCAAACACAGCCATAAGTGGACGTTTCCGGTGCTTGACGGCTGGATCAGACGTCGCCTGCGCAGCATCCTGCGGAAACGCAGCAAGGGTTCCAAGGGTATCAGTGGTAATATGGATCATTTTCGCTGGCCAAATAAATTCTTTCGAGAACATGGGTTTTTCAGTCTTGTGGATGCCCATATGAAATTACTCCAGTCCTCAATGAGGTAAAACCACCGACTGGAGAGCCGGATGCGGGAAATCCGCCAGTCCGGTTCGGAGGGAGGGGCGATGCAAACCAATGTATCGTCCCTACCCCTATC
>JAURXV010000172.1 GCA_030654195.1 Syntrophales bacterium
GGGCAGTAGCGGGCGCCGACCCCCTGGATTGCCCCGGCGTAGAGCGGAGAAAATCGGATATTTTCACGGATGATCCGGTGCGTCTCGTCCGTCGTCGCCGAAAAGAAGGAGGGGAGGCGATCCTCGCGGAGCCGCTCCGTCGTGAAGGAGAAGGGTTCCGGATCGGGGTCGCTGTCCTGGCGGACGAGGCGGGAAAAATCGATCGAGGAGGCGCGAAGCCTCGGGGGCGTCCCCGTCTTCATCCTTCCCATCTCGAAACCGAGTTCCTTGAGCGATGAGGAGAGCGCGAGGGACGCGATCTCGCCGGCCCGGCCCGCGGGATACCGGATGTCGCCGATGTGGATCAACCCCCCGAGGAAGGTCCCCGTGGTGATCACGACCGCCCGGCCGCGATGGAAGACGTTGGTCTGATCGATGACGCCGCGGATCCGCCCATCCTCAACGACGAGACGTTCCACGAGGCCCTGGAGAAGGTGAAGGCGCGGCTCCTTCTCCAGAACGGCCTTCATCGCGAGGCGGTAGAGCTGTTTGTCGCACTGAAAACGGGTGGACTGGACGGCCGGGCCTTTGGAGGCGTTCAGCAGCCGGAAGTGGACGGCGGTTTGGTCGGCGATCCGTCCCATCTGACCGCCCAACGCGTCGACCTCCTTGACGAGCTGGCTCTTGGCCAAACCGCCGATCGCGGGGTTGCAGGACATCAGCGCAATCGCGTCCAGGTTGATGTTGAACAGCAGGGTTTCGCAACCCATCCTGGCCGCCGCGAGTGCGGCCTCGCAGCCCGCATGCCCTCCCCCGACAACGATGACGTCATATTTCCGATTCATGGAATAGCGGCTTATGCTGCGCGGAGCGGTTTGATCTTGTTAATTTCCTGTCCGCACGCCTGTTCAGGGTCCATCTTGACCGCCTTCATGGCTTGGGGATATTCAGGTCCCTACATATTTTTCGGCAGAGACCTTCATCAATCTCCCGATGCCTGGGGACAGTCGAAGCCCTTTTCTCGCGACGGTTGACGTAAACAGTGTGGTTGCCGCCTTCCCGCAGGAATTCGCATCCATGCAACCGCAGATGTTTGATGAATTCTTCCCTCTTCATGCCGTCAGCACTGCAAAAGGTTCTTTAATCATTACCTTGTCCCGGATTTCCTCATCAAACAGGCTCCGATTGGCTTCGATGGTCATCTCAACCGCTTCAAAGAGATTGGATCGCGCCTCTTCCAAGGTTCTCCCCTGTGTATTTGCTCCGGGCAATTCTTCAACATAGGCGATGTATCCCAGAGGGACCTTTTCAAAAACCGCTGTCAACTGTAATCGCATACTTCCTCCATTTTGGCTGGCAAAGTGTTTAACCGTATAATGCGTATTTTATCCTATCATCGCCTATTTCCTTGCAGTTCCGCAAGCAATTTAATATGATCGCCGGGAAAAACACAACCGAAAAAAGGAGTCCCGTGGGCAAACCGACCTTCTGGAACAACAAAAAGCGGTATTACGATCTCAAAAGTTACTGGATCAACCGCTTCGGCTGCCGGGTGCACAAGCTCCCGATCGACGCCGGCTTCACCTGCCCGAACCGCGACGGCAGCGTCGCCACGGGGGGATGCATCTATTGCGACGGGCGGGGATCGGCGCTTCGTCAGGCGGGCCCGCTTCCTTCGGTCGGCGACCAGGTCCGCCGGGGAAAGGCATTCTACCGTGAGCGCGGCAAGGCGGAGAAATTTATCGCCTATTTCCAGACCTTCACGAACACCTATGCCAAGGTGGAAACACTCCGTGCGCTTTACGACGAGGCGCTCGCAGAAGAGGACGTGATCGGCCTTTCGATCGGGACGAGGCCGGACTGCCTCCCCGACGACACGCTTGCGCTGATCCGTTCGTATGCGGAGCGGCATCACGTGTGGCTGGAGTTCGGCCTCCAGTCGATCCACGACCGGACGCTTCAGACGATCAACCGGGGCCACAACGCGGCGGCCTTCCGCGAAGCCGTTCAAAGGGCCTCCGGTGGGCCCATTCGGATCTGCGTGCACATCATCGTCGGCCTTCCCGGCGAGACCAGCGAGGAGATCCTGGAGACGGCAAGAGAGATCGCCGGGCTGCCGGTTCAGGGGATCAAGATCCACTCCCTCCTTGCACTGAAGGGGACGGCGCTCGGCGAACGTTATGCAAAAGAGGAAATCGCGCTGATGACCCGCGAGGCTTACGTCGGGACGGTCTGCGACATCCTTGAACTCCTGCCGCCGGAGATGGTGATCCAGAGATTGACAGCCGAAGGTTATCGGGATATCTTCCTCGGGCCGGCGTGGGCGGGAAACAAGCTCGCAGTTCTGAACGCAATCGACCGGGAGATGGAGAGGCGGGACGCCTGGCAGGGGGGGAGGCATACATCCGCCTTGTCGCCCTGAACCCGCCCAAGGAATGGGACGATGCGGTCGAATGTTGACGATCTCGTAAAAAGTCGATTTTGGCCTGTTTTGTCATTCCGTGCTTGACACGGAATCCAGTGTATTCAAGCAGTTCTGGACTCCTGCTTTCGCAGGAGTGACAGATTTACGACTTTTTACGAGAATGACAATGTTGAAACAACGGCGGAAAAGAAGAAAAGCATGATCGGCATCGTGGATTACCGGGCGGGAAACCTCACCAGCGTAGCCCGGGCGCTGGAATCGCTGAACGAACCCTGCATCATTACAAATGATAGCAGATTGTTGGATGACGTAAGCCATATCATCTTCCCGGGCGTCGGCGCCGCCGGCGCAGCGATGGCGAACCTCCGGGAGAGCGGTTTGGACGGCCATCTGAAAAAATGGGTGCAGAACGGCAAACCGGTCCTTGGAATCTGCCTCGGAACCCAGGTGATCTTCGAGAGCAGCGAGGAGGACGATACCCGCTGCCTCGGCATCGTTCCGGGAGTCACCAAACGGTTTCCAGCGGATCTCCGGGAAGGGGGGGAAAGGCTCAAGATCCCCCATATGGGCTGGAATCGCGTCGCATTCCGGAAGGATCATCCGGTTTTCGCCGGTATCCCCGGAGATGCCGAGTTCTATTTCGTCCACTCCTACTACCCGGCCCCGGCTGACGAGACCTGGGCTGCCGGCTGGACCGATTACGGCATCCGTTTCTGTTCCGCCGTGGCCCGGGGAAACCTTGTCGCGGTCCAGTTTCACCCGGAGAAGAGCGGCAGGCCCGGGCTCACCCTGCTGGCCAATTTCTGCCGATGGGGAGGAATCGATGCTCAGTAAACGGATCATCCCTTGCCTCGATGTCCGCGACGGCCGACTGACCAAGGGGATCAAATTCAAGGAAAACGTGGATATCGGAGACCCGGTTGAGGCGGCGCGCGCCTACTACGAACAGGGGGCCGACGAGATTGTCTTCTACGACATCACGGCCTCGGCCGAGGCGCGCGCGATCATGCTCGACGTCGTGAAAAGGGTTGCCGAGACGATCTTCATCCCCTTCTCCGTCGGGGGCGGCATCCGGACGGTGGACGACATGCGACAGGTGATCCTTGCCGGGGCGGAGAAGGTCAGCGTCAATTCGGAGGCGGTGAAAAATCCCGGCGTCATCAGGGATGGGGCAAGGGCCTTCGGCAGCCAGTGCATCGTCCTCGGCATGGACGTCAAAAAAGTGTTGGCAAGCAGTGAAATTCCGTCGGGATATGAGATGGTCATTCACGGCGGGAGGACCTTCACCGGCCTCGACGCCCTCCTCTGGGCGAAGGAGGCGGAGCGTCTCGGCGCGGGGGAGATCTGCCTCAACTCCATCGACGCCGACGGGACTTTAGACGGTTACGAACTCGACCTGACCTCGCTGATCTCCAGCCATGTCGGCATCCCGGTGATCGCTTCCGGCGGTGCGGGGAAACCGGAGCACCTCCTCGACGTCCTTACCCGGGGGAAGGCTGACGCCGCCCTGATCGCGTCGATGGTCCACTACCGGACCCATACCATCGCTGAAATCAAGAACTTTCTCCACGAACGCGGCGTGAAGACTCGGATGCTTTGGTAATGGAAAGAGGGAACAATCGCAGGGTAAGCGAGCAAAACGAGCTTACCTCAGCGCCTCGCTGCAGATGATGGTCGGTATTTCGTGATTCTCGCGCCGTATGGCCTGGCGGCGTGACCAGTCCCGCATCCCATGCTGGTGGTAGAGGTCGGTCAGGGCTTTCAGAAGATTATCCCCCGTCATGCCGTTGCGGCGGATCCGGTTGAGCTCCCGATTCACGGCGGTGGTCATGGCCCCGCGGAATGCCTTTTCCAGGATATTGATTCGGGTTTTCATCTCGTCATCGGCGGTCAGCCCGAAAAGAACCCGCAACTCGCGGAGGAGATAGCGCTGTCCTTGGGAGAGCGACAGCGTGTGATCTCTCTCCGCCTGGCGCTGCTTGACCGTCTCGGCGAACCGGCGTTTGATGCGCATCACGTCGGCGTTGTATCCCGGCGGCAGACCCGCACTTGGAAGATCCGGACCACATTTGATGACACCGAGGATGCGCGGGATGTCCCGGGAAACGATATCCCCCTTTTCGTCGATCAGGAGCAACTGCTGATAGCGTCCCGCTTGGCAGAAGGCATACAGTCCTTTCGCCGGGGAAGGCTTTCCGGTGCGGATGCCGTCCCTGAGGTCGGCAATTCGCTCGTACTCGGCCGGATCGTCGCGGCGGAGCTGGCGGAGGATCTCCTCCGCCTCGTTGAGATCCAGGAATTCTTCCTCGTCTTCAAAGAGGGACAGTTGACCGCCCTTCTTTTCGTAGATTGCGTACATCGCCTCCTCGTTGAGCCGCTCGGAACGGTCGAGGATTGCCGCGTCTTCCCCAATCGTATCGTGGATTTCCTGGATCCGACTCCGGAGTTTCTCCCTGAGGCCGAGGTTACGTTCGATCCCCGTTTCGGGGAGGAAGTTGAAGCCGTATATTATGTCATGATCAGATCCAATCCGGTCGATGCGGCCGAACCGCTGGATCAGCCTGACCGGGTTCCAGTGGAGGTCGTAGTTGATGATCTTGTCGCAGTCCTGGAGGTTCAGGCCTTCGGCGAGGACGTCGGTGGCGATAACGGTCATCAGTTCCTGCTCGCCGGCGGCAAAGCGGTATTCCGGGTTCGCCTTCGGGGCAAAGCGGCCCACCACCCGGGCCTTGCTCTTCTCCCCGCTGTAGATCACTTCGATGTCCTGCCGCTCGCCGCGGGGATTCAGGTTTTCAAAAAGATACCTCGCCGTGTCGGCGTACTGGGTGAAGATCAGTCTTTTCCCGCTTTTCAAAGGCGGGAGCGCCAGCCGTTCTTTCAATGTCTGCAGCTTTGCGTCCTTTTCGGGTGTAATCGGCTCGATCAGGGCAAGCATCTTCTTCAATAACCCGATGTCGTGGGAGATCTGTTCCTTCAACCTCGGCAGGTTAAAATCGGCCGCATCATACCGGCCCGACACCTGTCTCAGGGCGTCCATCAGGTCCTGCTCTTCATCCTGATTGGGCTCGTACAGAATGGCCTGGGCTTCCTCTCCCGCCGGAACGATTCCCTGGGCGAGGGCCTCCAGGAACCGTTCATGGACGGTCAACAGGCGGCCGACCGTTTCCCGGAAGGCATAAACACTCGACTCGAACCGCTTGAACAGGAGGACCCGGATAAGACCACGCAGGTTGGCCCCCGCCCGGTGGAGGCTGGCGTAGGGTTCCTTTTTCTGCTTTTCGCTCTTTACGTAATGCCACAGGCCGTAACGGGCATAGGTGAGTTCTCCCGGCGGCGGTTTGAGCGGCTGACCTTTGCGGGCCTTGCCGAGGCAGCCGCGCAGTTCCCGGTAAAGCCCCTGGTAGGTCTCTTCGATGCTGTATTCGATGGTTTCCAAGACCCGTTTGGGGAAGAATTGGTGCCGCCCGGCCACCATCACATAGGCTCGGCGGCGACCGTCCTGAACCTCACGAAAGCGGGAAGGGTCGATCTGCCGGTGGGTTTCCGCATCGAAGCCGTACCACCGCAAGATGTGATTCCGGGTCCGCCGGATCAGCAGATTGGCCAGGAGATCGGGCAGGGCCCTTTCCCCCTTCTCCACGAGGCGGAAATACTCCTTCAGGTTGGGCGGATCGATGGGCAGATCCGTCTTGTCGTCCTGGTGGAAGAGCCGGATCTGGTGATAGATGTCCCAGGCGCTCTTGTTGCGGGGGGTGGCCGTGAGGAAACAGCATTTCTTCCCCGTTTCCAGAAAGGCCTCCACCATCTTGTAGCGTTGGGTGTCGGCGTAGCGGAAGTTGTGGCTCTCATCCACGAGGAGGAAGTCCCGATCCCGGTAGATCACTTCTTCCCGGAGATACTGCACCGGCCGGTCGTCCCGTTCGCGGAGGTATCCCATCGACAGGACCCGGGCGTTGAGCTGATAGACCTCGTTGTAGCGCTCCCACATCTCGGTCAGCGTTGCCGGGCAGATGATCAGGGGCCGGGCGTGTTCCGTCCGTTCGAAGTGCTTGACGATGGCGGCGCCGATATAGGATTTTCCGAGGCCGACGACATCGGAAACGAATGCCCCGCCGTAATCCCGGATGATCTGCACCGCCTGCTTGACGGCGACCTGCTGGAAGTCGGCCAGTTGCCGGGTAATATCGTCGTCCCAGAGGAGATCCCGATCCTCGCCACCCTCGATCCGGTCCCGGACCAGGGCGTAGAGGGTCTTCATGTAGACGTCATAGGGCCTAACCGGGGCGACCGCCCAGGATGCCTTCATCTCCTGCATCAGGGCTTCGTCGAACTCCTGCGCCTCCTGCCAGAGGTCCTCGAACCACCGGACCAGCTCGGCGTGGTTGGCGTTTCCCTGGACGACGACGTTGAGTTCCGTGTTGTGGGTGACGCCGGCGAGGGTCAGATTCGAGGAGCCTACGACGGCGATTCCCTCTTCATGGCGCTCCACCGCCTTGCCGTTCTGGTCGTAGACTTCTCCATAGTCGAAGATGTACGCCTTGGCGTGGAGGCGCCCCCTTGTGTAGACGCGGACATGGAGACGCTTCTCTTCGATCATGTTGACGAGGGTCCTGACAAGGGCCTCATCCTCGTCGGTCTGGTCCATCCGTTCGATGCCCGCTCGGACTCCGGCCGACGTCTCGGCAGCCATCTGCTTAATCTCGCTCCGTTTCGGAAACCGCTCCGCCTCGGCGGCGTCGGCGACCATCTCCAGACGGTGATACCCCTCGGCGATCTGTTCGAGGGTTTCCCGGCTGGTCGTATTGCCGATGAGGAGCCGGAGATCTTTGATATGAGAAAGTTTGCCGGAAATGGCTGTCAGGCCGGAGAGAAAGAAGTAGCCGACGGCGAATCGGGCCGCCTCGCTGGTTTCGAGGATCCGGTTGATATGATCCACCAGTTTTTCCCGGCGGTTGTCGATGATGTTGTGGGCGGGCATGGATGACTCCCCGATGGGTGCGATGGGCAGGCGTTTTACAGCCCGGTTCTTATTTCAACTTCTTCTGGGTTAACCACTTATTGTTCTTCGCCCTGACCTGCGGGGCGGAAGCATAGTTCCCTCTTTCCATCCGCGTCGCATAAACAATATCACCTTCCCTCGCATAATCCGACAGCAGAGAATCCTCGCCTTCAAACTCTTCCGGCGTCATCGTGAGGATATCGAAAGGGATCATGAATTTCCGGATCGTCAAGATTTCCGCCTCCTTGGTCAGCCTTGCCCGTTTGAAGATGTCTTTATTGCAGAAATCTCTCGAAACGACGATGATATCGATGTCACTCTCCTCCGTAGCCTCTCCATTGGCCTGAGACCCGAAAAGAATGATCTTTTCGATATTCAGCCCCGTTTCCTGAAGGCGCTCTTTCATGAACCCGATGGCTTCTATTGCCTTGCTTTCAGCCATTTCAGAACCTCTCTGCTTTTTTCAGCCGCGCCTATTTCTACGAGGAGCCCTTCATCAGTTCCGGGCAAAGAAATCTCACCGAGATCTTGTGTTTTTCCAGCACCGCATTGAAATGCCACCAATCGGTGTCCGTGGCGTTGAGGATCGTCGGTTGATGTCGACTTCTGAGCGCCACCGCGACGAATTTACGGTCGGTGCGGTCGAAACGATTCAGTTCAGGATCGTCCGGAAACTCTTCAAAATCTTCAGTATCTCCTGTTTTCGGCGTGATATCCACTTTTTCGCAATGCCTCGGATGAGCCTGTCTCTCCCAGAGCCATTTCACGAAGGCGTCCCCAAGACCGGGTTCTCCGGAGCGGTTCGCATGCCGGAAATATTCACTGAAGAACCGTAAGCCAGAATCGATGCAGACAACCCGTTTCTTTTTGGCTTTTTCCAGGGCATCGACGCAAGCAAGAACGCAATCCGGCCCGGCTTGGTCATTCTTAAGATTGGCAACCACAAGAACATTTGTATCCACAACGACACCGGATCTCATGATGCACTCTTTTCCCCTCTCGATTCCCGCTGCATTCTTGCCTTGGTCATGGCGGCCATTTCTTCGAACTCGTCTCCGAAGAAGCCTTCCGGCCAATTTTCAATATCCCCGAAAAGATTCAAGGCCAATGGTGTCAATTCTGAAACGCCATCATGCATATCGCAGAAATACAGGGCTGCGTCTTTACTGGCAATCTTCTCTTCTGCAATTCGCCGTTGCAGACGTTTCAAAAGATATTCACTGTGACTTTCGAGGATGATCTGAACCCCACGTTTCTGCGCGGCATCGATGAGGACATCCGCCAAACCCGCCTGAGCCGACGGGTGGAGATGAATTTCCGGCTGCTCCATGAGGATCGTGGACCCTTCCGGAACGTAGTAGCAGATCGTCAGCACGGGCAGAATCTGCGACACCCCAAATCCAACGTCGGTGATCAACACCTCGGCGCTGCCCTGCGTTTTCCTGACCTTTACCTGATAGAGGTTGCCGCCCTCTTTGATAGGTTCGACTTTGAAGCTGTGAATCAACTTCAATTCCCGAAGCCACCAAACGACATATTCTTCAACGGTGAAACGCCTTCTCCCCGGACCGCGCGAAATGAGCTCTTTGCGTTCTCTGGAAGCAAGAAGTGCGTCCACAACCTTTTCACCTTTCCGTCCCATGTCCCCCGGCTGGGCGCCTGCCCAGGTGTACTGTCTTTTCGGGTAATCCCGGAGGGGCCCCAAATAATAGACGCTCGTGAAGAGCTCCTCGAAAGCCAGTTGGAAATCGGCCAGGAATCCCGCATTTTGGTAATACGCCTTGACCTGGTCGGGAAATCCGTAACACTTGACCGGCGCCGGCAATTCCCAGGGCCTGCCCTTGATGCGCAAGAATCGGAAACTGGCATCATTGGCAGATGGGAAAAGGGCATATTTGCTCTTTTCCTGCTTCTGTCTCATGCCGAATCGGTGCTCCGCAAAGTCGTACGACAGCTCCTTGACGACCATCCGACCCGTACCGTTTTCCTCGATGACCGCCTGAAACTGCAAGCTGTCGCCCTCAAAGAGGATTCTATTCCGGTGTTCGGGATCGACGATCTTCAGTTTGTCCTTCAGATTCCAGGCGAGCATCCATGTCAACCCCGCTTCGCTTTTATGATCGAGGACGATGTCCTTGAAGGTGCCCAGCTCGACGAGGCTGCGGTCGTCGCCCAGATTCAGGACCTGAGCCCGATCCGATGACTCGGCCGTCTGCTTGAGCATCAGAAGCAGTTGCAGGAGGCTTGTTTTCCCCGAGCTGTTGCTGCCGAAAAGCCCGGTGATCGGCGCCAAGCGGATCTTGCCGGTATCCTTCCAGGATTTAAAATTTTTTACGGATATGCTCGTAATCATGATTCTACCCTCTTCAGTGTCAGCTTGGATTGATCTCCTCCAACAAAATCACTGCATCTTGCTTGCTTTATCCCATGTATTGACCCATCCGATTTACCGGAGGGTAATTGCATAATCATCGGCCCCACTAGGAGTCTTCATACAACAATATTCTTGACAAATGACAGCGAAGATTTTACAGATGATCCATATCATCTACCAATGGAGGTGGAAGGAGCTCGGGGGCCGCCTGAAAAGGCGGTCGCTGTTTTTAGGCCCTTTGCTGATACCTCCTGATCAGATCCCTTCGCCTTTTTCGTCACAATCGCAATCTCCTCCTCCGTCAGCCCGTACAATTGCAATGCAGCCCTTTTCCCTCCAAGCCAACGGCTTTCCAAACCTGCGGTGTCTCCTTGCAAAGAGCGATCTGAACCTTCTCGCTGCAACGGCGAATTCTAGCCGCAATTGCACGGAACATCTCGATCCTGTATTCCCGCGGATATCTCAACTTACCCTCCTCGGCGATCAGCGAACCATTGACCTTCAGGAGAGGTGATTCCGGAAAACGGGTCTTGATGTGACTCGAAAGCCCTTCTGCGGGACGATACTCGCCAATCGTGATCCTCGAAGGTTCGACGTGATCGAAAATCATTTCCGTAAGACGGCGATAATCCTTTTCCCACGTTGAATATCGGACCACCGGATCGATTCGTAGACGTACCTCATACCCGGCTTCCTGAACCTTTTGCGCCGCTGTCAGCCGATCCGTCGGCGACGGCGTCCGGTGTTCGAGATGCCGCCATACCTGGTCTGTATTGATGCTGAACGAAACAATCGTTTGTCCGCCGTGCGCCATCTCCAACAGATTCCGGATGCAATCGCCCTTGGTCAGGAAGAGCAGTTTTGTACGGGGCGCATGTTTTGGCATGAAAGGAACCAGTTGCTCCGATAACCCGGTGATATCATCCACGGCCAACGGATCGCCAAGCTCGCCAAGATTCAGAACCCGAAGGGCGTCGGGAATGCATTGCCTATCGAACTTCTCTATGTCCTTAAACATCTTGTCGTAGTTCACAAAGTGCGTTGACACCGGGCAAGCTCGAAAAGTCAGGTACAGATAACAGTACTCACACCAGAAATTGCAGTTGTTGTAGGCAGTCAGTTTATAGAACTTTGCGCACCGTCCCAGCGGATGCTGAAACTGTTCGATGAACGGGCTCTTGCGGTCGCGAAGCAACAGGACATTCCGTTCCTCCAGGAGCTTATCCATTCCCCGTTCACCATTGATTTTAGGCGGTGCGGAAAGCCATTTAACCGGGAGTCCTGATCTTTCGACAATTCGCTGTACCTGGGACCGATCCGACTGGCCATCGATAGCCCTTAGTTCCCGAACCAGGGCATGGTCCTGCTTTACGCCCGCCACCGCGTATGCAACCTGCTGTTCCTGAACCGTGTTTTTTGAAATGCCCAGATTCACGTCATTTTCCTATGCTTTTTGAAGATGTCCAATACGACCCTTTGAGCCACCGATTGATGAGAAGCAAAATAGAGGAAATACAAGGGTCCTCCCTTACTATTTCGCATCAGAATCGGTTCCGGCACAAACTCAAAACCGGCAACAGTCTTGAGCCGCTTCTGAAAAGCCGAGGCCAATTTTTCATTGTTACCGATTTTGTCCAAATCGCCAAAAAGGTCTGACTGATACATGAGATCTATCCAGTCATCACCTCCCCAGAATGCATTGAACGCGACAACATCTGCATCATCTGCATTAGCTAACCGACTCCGCAGGGTGTTTCTGTTGATATCCATAAGTGGGAAGTTGAGAAAAATATCAACAGTCCTAAGATCAGCGAGTTGCTTGATGGTCCGCCAGCGAAGGGGCTTGCCATGAATACCATATGGATCCAACACACACAGTCCGCGCCAGTAGGACGAATAGGTAAGTGAAGGCGCGACTTTATCCAAAAGAACTTCGTTGCAGTCCCCAGGCATGATTTCAACTCGCTCATCGCTGCCGCATAGTGTCTTTAACAATTCAATCCTCTCCGCATCAAGGTCAATCAGGACGATACGATCGAATCGCGGTTCGACGAGAAGAGCATTCAAAGGCGATCCCGGCACCATTTCCCGGGTTGTTTTGGAGATGTGCATACCAGCCCCGGCAAATGCATCTACATAACAACATCCTCTGCACCATGCTTTTGTTTTTAGAATCTTGGTAAATGCACAGGCATACTCACGCAAAATGGCTATTTTGATTTCTGACCAAATGCCGATCTCGTCCAATTTCACGTTTGCTATCAAAGGATATTGTTTCTCATTTTTCTTCATTGCCCACCTTAACCCGCCACGCTCTCCACAATCGCAATCTCCTCGTCAGATAGCCCATAGAATTCGTGCATGATCCGGTCAATCTCTCGCTCCTGCATCAAAGTGTTCGCTTACGCCTGAATGACTTCACGAAGCTTGCCGAAAAAGTCCAATATATCTTTGTGGATTTCCTCTTTCTTCATAACTCCGGCCACAATTTCTCTTGGGACCTTGACCGGTGGATCCAAACTTTTCAGCTTCGCATACAGCGCTTCCGCAGCCTCAAAAAGCAGCTTCTTCCCGTCGACAACCTGGAAGACGTTCGCCGAGAGGTTGTTCCATGTCTGCCCACGCGGCAAGGTGAGATTCTCACTGGCGAAAAACTCTTCAATGGCTCGAATGGCGCCTTGAGAAAACAGATCACCCTCCGGCAGATTCAGACAGCTGGCGGCTGCTCGCATCCATGTGTTCGGAACGAGAAGATAGTTTTCGATGTTCCTCCGATGCCATTCAAACAGGGCTGTCTCCTTCCGGCCGGGATGGAAGGCGCCCTCGCCGGCATCATAATCGAAAAGCATGAGACGGCGCGCATCCGGGATAACCTGCTTCACCCCCTCGTAGTGCCTGCCGGCATGATCTTTCATGAGCTTTTTGGTGCCGCCGCCCATGCGATGGAAACAGACTTTCGTGAGAATATCCCCGGCATCGCAGATGGGCGCCCACGCGCGCAGGATACGTTCATCCGTTTCGCCTTCGACATAGAGAACAAAAGGCGAGGCCGTCAGTTCGCTGAGCTCCGCATTCGACACGTCGGCCATGGCGGTCAGAATGCCGCTGGCGGACGTCAATCTTTGAGGTTTTTGACTGAGTATGGAGACGACCCGGCTCGCATCCACGCCCTTAACCAGTTCCTCCGCATGTGTCGCCACAAGGAACTGTATACACAACTCACCCGACTTCCGCTTGAAATAGTCGAGGGTTTCCCGCTGCAGATTGACGTGCATGTGCGCATCCGGTTCATCCAGCAGCATGGTGGTGGGTTTGTAGCCATACAGGAAGGCCAGAAGCGTCAAGGCCTGATGAAACCCACTTCCGCCGGCAATGATGTCATAGGATTTGCCATTTTGTTTGTATTCACAGACGATTTGCGTATCCACCCCTTGTTCATACTGCGGTTCCATAAGTTCCATGGAGAACCATTGCTGGATCATCCTCTTTAATTCGATCCAGTCCTGGGGCAGGTCTCGTGTCTTCCGGGTGG
Organism: Syntrophales bacterium; assembly: GCA_030654195.1. Taxonomy (GTDB): domain Bacteria; phylum Desulfobacterota; class Syntrophia; order Syntrophales; family UBA5619; genus UBA5619. The sequence goes on from JAURXV010000172.1 coordinate 13,310, forward strand.
GGTCCTTCTCATCACGGGCGGCCGGCTGCGGACATACCCTCAACAGCAGGTTGCGGAGAATGCTTCCGGGCTGCGCCTTGCCGATTTGCTTACGAATCGGCCCGTCATCACGCCACTCCTCCACCGGCTCAAGACCGGAAAAGGGCGGGACAAAAGCGATGCGCGGGAAAAATGGGTCCCCTTCGGCATCCCGAAAGGCGCTCCAGCCCAGAGCGGGAATGGCATACACGGACTGGGGAGAGTTGTAACGCAAAGAGACCCCGAATGTTTTAAGTGAACGGTTCGTGGACAGCCAGGTCACTTCAATCTCAATGAGAATATAGTCCTGCGCCCTTTTACCGTTTTGCATCGGATAACGACGATCCACCTTTTCATGCCAGAGCAAATTGAATTCCGGAACTGGAAGCGCCGTGAAATTGGGCAAAACGATCTGCTTCCCCGTCTTCCCGGTTCTCTTAGCTCTATCGAACTCATTGACGCAGAATTGCCAGATCGCCAAAGCCTGAAGGATGGTGCTTTTACCGCAGTTGTTGCGCCCTACAAGCAGATCAAAATCTGTAAGGTCATACGCCTGTTCTTTGATGCTCTTGAAATTCCGCAATACCAGTTTTGTGATCATGATTTATCCTCACTCTCTGAAGAAATGCTGTCGTTTCCCGATTCTTCAATAATCCGAATTTCCTCGACCTTACGCAAGTCTTCGAGCGCTTCACGAAGCGGCTGGTTGTCGTCATGCGCCTTATCGAAAATCTCCCTGAGTGCTGCCAGTTTTTTGGACTCGGGAACGTTCGCCAGGTCCGGCGGGTTCAGCCTTGCGGTCTCGTCGAAGAGTTTCAGTTTGCGGGCATGGAGTTCATCCGGAAAGAACAGCTCATAGACCAGGCCGTTGAGCCACTGTTCGAAGAAGGCAACCATCAGGCCGTGCTTTCCGTCGTCCATTGGTAGGACGGCAAGGTTCCTACCGCCGCTTTTCGGACGGGTCGCCTCGCCGTCCCCGGGTTCCCCGTGCAGCCAGATCAATGCCTCCGCCAGCCGCTCGCACCAGCGCTGCTGGTCGGGCGTGGCGGGAGGGATGGGAATCTGGCTCATAAACTGGCTGAACGCGCGCAAGTATCCACCGCGAATTCGGTTGGCAGTGTTTCCGTAAAACCACTCGACCGTCGGTGAGTTAAGTAACGCAAGGAGCCATTTCTCACTCGTTGGGATGAAATAGCATGTATTACCCATGTAGAAATCACTGGCATCCCACGCAAAACTTTGATGCTCGTAGATATCAGGATACAGCACCTTCGGCTGCTCAAAGGCCTTCCAGTAATCGCACGACCGGAGTTCCCAGAAATACTTGCCTTGATCGTAGCGCTTGATAAGCGCCGCGCGCATGTCTTCGAAAAAGCCGTGAATCGCCGGGTAGATCCTCGCGAAGGTTTTCTCCGCCTCTTTCTCCGGTTTGCCCGACCACGGATGCTTTTTGTTCTCCGACGACTCGATCTTGATGAGATACTGATCGGCGAACGTTACCCGCCACCGCTTCACATCCCGACCGCGCAGGAATGACTTGAGCACTTCCTGGGACGACGGGTGTTCGGCGATGAGCCGGTCACGGGTAGTGCGGTCCACGACAAAGGCCTCATTCAGGCCGGTCTTGATGCCGTAATAGAACCGGCCCTGAACATATTTGCCCAGCGGCGTGCCGGCCTTGCGCAGGCGTTCGAGCAGACGGAGTTTGACCGGGCTTTCGAGCCGCCAGCCGTCGGGCTTGAGGTCGCGCTGGACCAGGGCGGACGCCTGCTGGTCAAAGATCTCCGGGAAGTCATTCAGCGCCGGACCGGGCGACCAGGTGAGCACGCGGGACCGCCACTCTTCGGGGGGAAGGTTGCTGGGGTGCAGTACGCCCGTCGGTCCGGCCGCCGCTGGAAGCTGGCCTTTTTTGATATGCCGCGTCTTTTGCGTGACCAGAATCGCGGGATAGGCAATGGAGGTGAACACCGGCGCGTCGCCGAAATCGAGGATGACGCGGGGGTTCGTTGCATAAGCGAGGTAGGCGCGCAGGCGCTCTCCGTAACCGGCGCGGAAGTACTTGTTGCTGGTGATGAAACTCAGCACGCCGCCGGTGCGGAGCAGTTGCAGGGAACGCTCGAAGAAATAGACGTAGAGGTCCGCCGTGCCGGTGTAGCACTCGTACTGGTCCTTGAGCGCCTCCTTGAAGGGTCGTGGCTTGCCGTCGCTGCCGGTGACGGTCACGTTCTTGAGCTCCTCTTGCCGGACATAGGGGGGATTGCCGATCGCGATATCGAACACGCCGTCGTCGTTTCCCTCCGGCGCCGGAAGGCCGAACATCCAGCCGGGGTCGAAGAACGGGGCGGCGGTGTTGGCGTCGTAGGGGTTCCACGCCGCGAGTCGCCCGGAATCATGGGGCGTGCATTCCAGCGATTCGGACAGGGCCTTGGCCAGCCCGGCGCTCAGTTCACGGTCGCGGGCGCGCAGGGCTTTCTTGTCCCTGTACCGGCGGGAGGTGAAATAGTCGTGCCGCACCCGCTGCAGTTGTTTCTCCAGTCGGCGGACTTCGTCCGATCCGAGCAGGAGCTGGCCGCGCTGAAGGCCCAGCAGGGTGTTGGCGGCCACGATCTTGGTCTCAAGGTTCGGCAACGGGAGAATGCCGAAGTTGGGTTCTTTCGGATCGATGGACTGATCCACAATGAGCGAAATGAAGAATCGGAGCTTGGCGATCTGGCAGGCGATGGGCTGGATGTCCACGCCGTAGAGGCAATTTTCGATGAGATAGAGTTTGCGGCCGTAATCGTCGTTGTCGCGCGCGAAGGCGCGCTGGATGGCGAGCCTGGCCTCTTCGCGCGCGGTGGAGCTGTCGAAGGAATCCAGGGCCGTCTCCTGACGCCGCCGCCAGCCCCTGTTATCGGGGTCGAGTTTTTTCAGCACATGGACGAGCTTTTGCAGCAGGCCCATCGGGAACGCGCCGGACCCGCACGCCGGATCGAGGGCCTTCAGATGATCGATCGCGTCAATCAGCGCCTCGGTTTCCTTCGGGGTGAAGTCGTGGCCCTCCTCTTCCCAGGAGAGCAGCCGCCGCAGTTTCTTCTTTACGTCCTTTGTGCCTTCTGCGGTCAAAATCCCCTCGAAGAACGCCGTCAGCGCCTGATCCACCATCCAATCCACGCCTACCCGCGGCGTGTAGAACGAGCCGGTGGCTTTGCGTGCGACCGTGCCCGTTTCGGGGTTGAATGCGGCGAGAAGGTTCTCGAAGACGTGTCCCAGCAATTCCGGATCGAGGGCGACCTCCTGTTCGAGCGGTGTGTTTTCCGTGAGGGTGAAGTTGTAGCGACGCAGGATGGAAAGCAGAGGGCGCACGGTTTCATGGCTGCGCGCGTGATCACCGTAGGCGCCGGAGAGATCGACCACTTCGTCCTGTCCGAAAAACAGCCGATTGGGAATCTGGGGTTGCTTCCGGGGGTCCGTCGAAAAACCGTCGATGCGCACTTCCTCGGTGTACGGCGACCGAGTCTTCTGTACACGATCGTCCAGACACTCGAACAGGCCGCCGTTGAGAAAGGGGATATCCCGCAGGAGCTTCGCGAGCGCTTCGGGATCGCGAAGCTGCCGGGCGTGTCGCCAAACGGTATGGACCATGTGGTCGTCGCTCTGCCGGCCGTTGCCTTCCTCGATGAATCGACGGCCGGACGGTTCGCCGGGTTTGCCCATCTCCGTGTTCAAAGTGGCGAAAAACAGGTTCTGAAGGATAGCCGTGTAGTAACTGCAGGACTCCTCGTAAGGGTCTTTGAGGAGTTCACGGATGCGGCGCGGGTCGAACAGCGCATCGGGCAGAAGGCCCTCGCCCGTTTGCGGGTTTCGCTTTTCGCGTAGAAACCAGCAGAAAATCAGGCGCGTGATGAGGCGAATGAGATGCACGGACGGTTTGCCGTCGGCGTCCGGCTTGGCATCCTTTGGGAACGCCGCGTGTTCCCGAGCCCAGAAATACCAGTTGGCGAGTTCCTTGTAGAAATCCTTGGTCACCTTCTCGACATCGAAGGCCTCGTCGTAACGCGCCTGGATTGCAAGCGGGGAAAGGCCGAAAAGATCCGGGCCGATCGATTCCAGATCCAGCATGGCGATCCGCTCCGCGGCCGTGCGGAGACCGTCGCCCGGCCGCACGGTGATCCGGCGGAAGAGCCGGCGCTTCTTGATGTCGTTATCATATTTGACGTTGAGAAAATGCCAACAGGTCTGGGGCTCATTTGAAAACACCAAAAGGGCGTAGGGATGTTCCTTCAGGAGTTGGTTGACGACCAGCCGTTCCAGAGCCCGGGGAAGGTCTGCCGACTTCAGGCGGTTGTAGATGACGTGAAAATCGCCGCTGGTCCCGCCGCCGGCCAGAAGGAGGGGCGGTCCTGCGAGCGCGTCCCGGACGATGTCCGGCCAGCTTCGGTCGCTGAGGGGCGTGTTCTCTCGTTCGTAGTTCAGCTCTGTCCAGAAGAGCTGCTTGAGGTCGTCGAGGCCCCGCAGTGATTTCAGGACTTGCAGAACGGTCTTCTTCTGTCCTGGTTCGGGCATTTACCCTCCTCTCTGTCGTATCTCACGCCGTGTCTATGCAGGATGTGCCATGTCCGGATCACCCCGGTTTAAAGGATCTGAGGTGGGTTTGCAGACGAAATGAATCAGATAACCGATGGTTAGTCAAGGAGTATTTCTGCCAGCAACGCCCGAAGTCGGAGAAATTCATCGCCTGTTTCCAGACCTTCACGAACACTTACCCCTGAAGAAATCTCCGCGGAAACGGTGCAGGTTATTTTTTAGGAATCTGAGCCCTTGATAATTGTCCTTGACGTCATTATACTAATGCCATAAAAATGAGCCGGGATGATTCATCCCACAGGGAGGTAAAATATCGTGGATGCAAAGAGATATGAACTGAATGTCCAGTTGGCGCAGATGCTCAAAGGCGGCGTCATCATGGATGTGACCAATGTGGAGCAGGCGAAAATCGCCGAGGAGGCGGGCGCGGTGGCCGTCATGGCCCTGGAGCGGGTGCCCGCGGACATCCGGAAGGACGGCGGGGTCGCGCGGATGTCGGACCCGGCCATGATCGCCGCGATCAAGAAGGCCGTTTCCATCCCCGTTATGGCGAAGGTGCGGATCGGCCACTTCGTGGAGGCCCAGATCATTGAGGCCCTGAAGATCGACTATATCGACGAGAGCGAAGTCCTCACCCCCGCCGACGAGGAATGCCACATCGACAAGACGAAATTTGCCATCCCCTTCGTCTGCGGCGCCCGGAACCTGGGCGAGGCGCTTCGCCGGATCGCCGAAGGCGCGGCGATGATCCGCACCAAAGGCGAGGCCGGGACGGGAAACGTTGTCGAGGCCGTCCGCCACATGAGGACGATGAACCGCGAGATCCGCCAGCTCGTAGCGATGCCGGTGGAAGAGGTGACCGGTTTCGCCAAGGCGAACGGCATCCCCTATGAACTGGCCCTCAAGGTGAGGGAACTCGGCCGCCTGCCGGTCGTCAACTTCGCAGCGGGCGGGATTGCGACGCCCGCCGATGCGGCGCTGATGATGCAGCTTGGCTGCGACGGGGTTTTCGTTGGCTCCGGCATCTTCAAATCGGCGACGCCCGCCGTACGCGCACGGGCGATCGTCAAGGCCACGGCCTATTTCAACGACCCTGCCAAAATTCTCGAGGCCTCCATGGGTCTCGGCGAGGCAATGCCAGGCCTGGAGATCTCTGCCATCCCCAAGGAACAACTCCTGGCCGGCCGCGGCTGGTAGGGGAGGTCCTCAGGACGGAATCGATGAGCCGCGCTGAATTGAAGCCCCCCATCGCCGCAGGAGGGATGATCGGCGTCCTGGATCTCCAGGGGGACGTGTGCGAACACCTCGATCACTTGGGGCGTCTTGGCGTCGCCGCCCGGCCGGTAAAGCAGGCCGAAGACTTCGAAGGGCTGGCCGGCCTCATCCTGCCCGGCGGCGAGAGCACCTGTCTTGCCCGGCTTCTGCAAATCTTCGACATCGATAAGGTCATCATCCGGAAATTCCACGAGGGGGTGAAACTCTGGGGCACCTGTGCGGGGGCGATTCTGCTGGCAAAATCACTCACGGGAGAGACGCCCCACCTCGGCCTGATCGACATCGAGGTCGAACGAAACGGCTTCGGGAGCCAGTTGGACAGCTTCGCCAGCGAAGCCTCCATTCCAAAGCTTTCCCAGACGCCCATCCCGCTGACCTTTATCCGCGCCCCCAAGATCCTCAGCGTGGGAGAGGGGGTGGATGTCCTCCTCCGGATGGGCGATTTCATCGCGGCCGCCGAATCACCCGGTGTCCTGGTAACTATTTTTCATCCCGAACTGACGCCTTCTCTCGCATTTCACCGCTATTTTGCACGCAAATGCGGTTTCCGGCCCGGCGGGGAGGAAACCGCAATCGATCCCTCCTGGGATAAAACAAGCTGGATGCGTCTCGCTCGAATCACGCCCATGGATAGGCGGTCCGCCGAACCCCTCGCGAAGGTATTGCCACAGGAGATGGATCATGAAACCCCTGAAGGGATTTGAAAAGAAGTATCTGCGAGGTCTTGCCCACGACCTGAAGCCTGTCGTCCTCATCGGAAAGGATGGGATTACGAATGGGACCGTCCGTGCCGCCGATGAGGAGCTTTCCCGGCATGAATTGATCAAGATCAAGTTCAACGATTTTAAGGAGAAAAATCAGAAGGAAACCCTCACGGGCGAACTGGTTGACCAAACCGGAAGCGCACAGGTCGGGATGATCGGCCATACGGCCATTCTCTACCGGCCGCAGACCGACCCGGCAAAACGGCGGATCCAATTGCCGGCAAAAGGAAAGTAGGCATCTCTCGACGGTCATTTCGGTCCACGTTTTGCCCGTATGGTGCTTCTCAGATCGCCGATTTCTATTTTCAGAACATTCCGGAACAGAAGATAATCCTTCAGAAATTACTTGTTTTTTACTTAAAACATAGTATCGTTAAAATATAAATCGAGGGAGTGAACCGATCCGGTATAATAATTATTCGGTCGCGTTGCGCGCGCCCGAACGGCGAGTTGAGGGCTTCGCCCCTCGCCCGATCAGTTCGCTGTGCGCTGATTCGCACGCCTCGAACCAATCGTTCGAGGGGTCCGAACGCATAACACCTGCGCGCGCAAGCGCCCTCCGGTATTATACGTTCGGACCCTCAACTCGCCGTTATGTGAAGAAAAAAATATGAATATTTCAGATAAGACATTTTATGATCCAGAAACAGACCAAGAGCATGAGTTGGAAGAAATTAAGAATTTCGATCAGGATACTCAAAAAAGTGTTATGCGTAGTTGGTTTTTTGCGAACTATGAAAATCCTTCAGAGCATACCCCATTTGAATCTAAAGAAGGTGGGTATATCTATATTTGGGGAGGCCCTTTTGATGCAAGGGAAGAGCTTGAAGATGTTTTTTCAGGTCACGTACTAAAAGAAGCGATTGACGAGTTGGTTTCTGAACTGGAATCAGAAAGTTCAGAATGGTCTGGCAAAATTAGTTCAGAAGGTTATGATGACTATTTTTATTCAGTCATTTATGACAACTATGAATTCACTGAAACCCTTAAGAATAATTTGAATAGTATAAAAAAGTTGTTAAAAATAGAGCTTCCGTCTGAATTAGAACAGCATATGAACAAAATGCTGTTTGTCAATGTAATCACTATTCTTGAAACTTTTCTTTCAGATGCATTCATTGGTACTGTTTTAAAAGATAAGGAATTATTGAAAGACTTTGTGCGTTTAAATCCAGATTTTTCCGAACGTAAACTTACCTTAAATGAAATATTTGAAAGAATTGATAATGTAGAGAAGGAGGTAAAAACATATCTTCTGGAGTTGATCTGGCATAATTTAGCTAAGGTACAGAAAATGTACTTTTCCGTTTTACATATAGATTTCCCAAAGGATATGAGGCTTATATACAAAGGGATTGCCATAAGACATGACATTGTTCATAGGAATGGTAAGACAAAAAGCGGAAAGGTTATTATTATTACTCATGAAGATCTAATAAATATAATGGATGAAGTGAACTCCTTTGCCGAGACAATTGATGATTATTTTAACGTATAAAAACACATAACAAGGCTAATTCAGCCGACGCAAAAAAGCCGCGCTGCTGATTAGCAACGTTGGGCAACACTTTGAATATGATTAATCAATGCCAAACATAATTTGAGAGGGTATATGCAAACTGAGACACATGATCCATGGATCACAAGCCCAGATTTAATTCGGCAGTTTCTTGATATACGACCCAGCTACGAAGATTTGTGTCGTGAAATCCACTACATTCTTACCAAGAAAATTAAAGCGAAAAAAATAGAGATATCGCAAATTACTTTCCGGGCCAAGACTCTGAACAGCTTTTTGGAGAAGCTTGACCGTAAATTCTACGAGGACCCCCTTAAGGAAATAACCGACCTTGCTGGGACTCGTGTTGTTTGTCTCTATGTTGATGATATAGCATTGATTGAAAGAATCGTGCGGAAAGAATTTGTTGTAATTGAGAAGGTAGACAAACTAAGCGAAAAATCGGCAGACCAGTTCGGGTACGGCGCAATTCATTTCATTGTACGGCTGGGAGAAAAGTCCTCGGGTGCCAGATATGACGACCTCAAACGTCTTGTGTGCGAAATTCAACTTCGGACAGTCTTGCAGGATGCGTGGGCGATTATTGACCATCATCTCGTGTACAAGAATGAATCAGCTGTGCCAAAGTCACTGCATCGGAAGCTCAATAGTCTTGCTGGCCTTTTTGAAACCGCGGATGATCAATTTCAGCAAATACGAAAACAACGAAGTGACTACGTGGAGGAAATCCGTAAATCGACTGAAGCACCAAAGGAGTTTTTAGCTACGCCTTTAGACTTGGATAGTTTTCGCGAGTATCTAAGATGGCGCTTCCCTGAGAAGCCGATTGAGGCATTTAAGAATCAGATAGGAATAACCCTTAAAAAGTTTCAAGAGATTGGTTTTAAATCACTGGCTGACCTTGAGGATGAGCTCGACGCCGATCTGTTGTCTCGTGCCGCTGCAGCAATAGAGGAGATGCCGTGTGTCTCGAAAGTGAATGAAAAGGTGCCTGCCACCGCTTTCTTGTTAACTGCAATAGCTCTTGGGAACCCAACATTACTAAAAAACATTGTTTCATCGGAGGAGCGCAGAATGATTCTAGAGAAACATTCGCGAAAATCACTTAGAAAAACAAGGACCCGCGTGAAAGATAGGAAATCAGACAACACGGCCCAATAAAAAATCCAGCGGGCGCGGAATAGCCCTCTTTTGTTAGCAAATGGGCTTGGCCGCGCCGCTTATTTAGGTCGTTAGCTCTGGAGACACCCGATGCGGAAGGACGAGATCATCGCTGCAATCGAGAAGGCCCGTGAGGGCATCGGTCAGTATCTGGACATCATGGCGATGCTTCCGACAGTCGATGTGAGTACCAACAGAGCGTTTCAGAGACGGTTCAACCACTTCTACCGTATCAGGCAACGCTCTGAGGATTGGTACGCTGAGTACTATTCCTTCATGGAGAGCGGGAAATGTAATCCCCCTCGGTTCGAGGATGTCCTTGACCACTTGCATGCGACTCTTGGCCGCTATGAGCCATCGTTTTCGAGCAAACTCGCAGCGACCCTTGCTCCGGATGAGCCTGTCTGGGACCAGTATGTAATCCAGAACACAGCACAGAAAGCTCCAGCGTATTCTTCTTCGCGCAAGATCGAGCGGGCCAAAGCGGTTTTTCAGGGGATTCGCAAATGGTACTGGGAACGCCTTGAATCCCCTGAAGGCAGGTTGATGGTGGAGGTCTTCGACGAGTTGGTAGATCAGCACGACCAAATCACGGATATCAAGAAGATCGATTTCGTGCTCTGGCAGACACGGAGCTAACATGGCCATGCACGTGGACACGCAACCACGCCGGGAATATTCGATGGCATTTCCTGTGGCTTATCGGCGGCGTGGTTGCGTGCGGTGATGGCCGGCGTTCGGTGACTCAACCCTTTACTGCAACCAACTTATTTATTTTCATCCTTCGTTGTGCCCAGCTCCGGGCATGGAGATTATTTCATCATATCGATGCGGGATTGTATGGCGGAGGCTTTTTCAGCATTTCCCGCCGCTTCGTGGGAGGATTGCAGCCGTTCGAGCCAGGCGAGCAGGGCCCTCTTCCAGCCGTTTTGGGAAGCGGTCTCGACGGCAATCTGGAGGATGGCGTCATTCTCCAGACGGTGGCTGACGGCCAGACCCGCGGCGATCAGGCGGGGGAGGGGATCTTCGATGGCCGCGATCGTGACGGCCGCCTTCGCTGCATCCCCACTCCTAAACGCCATCCAAAAAGGGCGGTAGGGTTCCGACAGCAGCGAAACGTCCACCGTCGCCGCATCCCCCTTGAGGAAACGATAAAAATTCCGATTCGCGGGAACCGCCTCCACGGCCTCGGTCTTCAGGTACTCGCCTTCCTCCAACTCC
>JAURXV010000177.1 GCA_030654195.1 Syntrophales bacterium
AGAAGGTAGCGTGTGATGACCCCGTTGCGGCCGAACAGCAGAATGAGTGCGAGGGCCTGGATAATCGTCGGCGCGATCAGGGGCAACGTGGAGACGGTATAGAAAAACCCCTTGCCGGGCATGGTGGTGCGGGTAAGTCCATAGGCAAACAGGAAGGCCAGCACCGTGGTGATGACCATGGTCACCATGGATACAAACATGCTGTTGTAAAAGGAGCGGAAGATCCTTGGTTCGGAGAAATATTCCACGTAGTTTTGAAGGGTGAAAACCCCGTCCTTGAAGAAACTCAACCGGCAGATGTCCACCACCGGATAGAGCAGGAAAACGACCAGAATGACCAGCAGAAACGCCATGATCACGCCGGTGAAGAGGTTGTCGGCGCTGAACCAGGTGGAGAATTTCGTTCCGGAAGGTTCGACAGGGTTCATCTGCTCCCCCCTCCTTCCGGAAATGCCAGAAAGGCCTCGGGAGCGCAGTAGACATAAACCTGATCTCCCTGCTTCAAGTCGCGCTGTTCAAACTCCTTTTCGATAATGTCGGAAATGATCTCCTCCCCGTCCATATGGATCAGAAGTCGAACGGCGGCGCCCTGAAAAACCACCACATCGATCCGGCCTGCAACGAGGTTCATCGGTTCGGCCACCCCGGGGGGCGGCTCCTTTTTGAACACCTCCACATTTTCCGGCCGGATCGCCAGAGATACGGCTTCGTCCGCGGCAGCGCCGTTCTCCATCACCTTGATTTTCCTCCGGCCGGTATCAACAACGCCGTGGGTCCGGCGCCCATCGAAGAAATTGGATGTGCCGACAAAGTCCGCGACAAAGCTGCAAGACGGGTTCTTATAGATGTCAATGGGCCGTCCCACCTGCCGGAACTGTCCGCCTTCCATCACCACCACCCGATCGGCAATCGAGAGGGCCTCCTCCTGGTCGTGGGTCACATGGATCATGGTCTTCTTGAGCTCCTGCTGCAACCGCTTGATTTCCGCCCGGAGCCGGAGTCGGATTTTCGCGTCGAGGGCGCTCAAGGGCTCATCCAGAAGGAGCACCTGGGGGTCCGGAGCGAGGGCCCGGACGAGGGCGACCCGCTGCTGCTGCCCACCGCTCAATTGGGCCGGGTAAAGGCTTCGCCAGTTGGACAAACCGATCAGGTCGAGCATCGCATCCACCCGTTCCGCAAGGGCCTTCTTCGGCATCTTCCTCATCTTCAAACCGAAGGCGATGTTCTCCTCCACGGTCATGTTCGGGAAAAGGGCGTAGGACTGAAAGACGATTCCGAATTCCCGCTTCTTGGGGATAAGATCGTTGATCACGCGGTTGTTGAAGATCACCTTCCCTTCCGTGACCGTTTCAAATCCGGTGATCATCCGGAGTATCGTGGTTTTTCCACAGCCGCTGGGCCCAAGAAAGCAAATGAACTCACCTTCCCGGATCTCCAGATCGACATGATCCACGGCGGTAAGGTGCCCGTAGCGTTTCGTGAGATTTTCCAGCTTCAGGTCTCTTCCCATTGGCCTTCCTCGCTTAGATGTTGAGAGTTCTATACAGAATACGGGTGAAAAAAAGGATTCCGGTCACCCTGCCGATGCAGAATGACCGGAATGTCAAGGTTACTTGGAGAAGAGTCCTTCCCACTTCTTCTTGATGGCCTCGCTGTTCTTGGCCTGCCAGGCGAAATCCATGGGGTAGAGTTTGATTTCAGAGAGTTTCGGCAGATCAGGACGTGAGGGAATGCCGGGAAGGGTCACTCCGTGCTTGAATTTGGCATACTCTTTCATGGCGTTGTCCGTAATGGCCCAATCCAGGAATCTCTTTGCGGCGTTGGGATTTTTCGCCCCCTTGAGCAGGGCATTGGCCTCCACTTCATATCCCGCACCCTCGATGGGGAAGACAAACTTAACAGGGAAGCCCTGTTTGATCAATTCGGCTACGACGAATTCGAAGGAGGCCCCCACGGCAAACTCTCCCGCGGCGGTCATTTTGGCCGGACGGGAACCGCTCTTGATGTACTGGGCGATGTTCTTGTCCAGTTTCTTCAGGAATTCCCAGCCGTCTTCCTTGCCTTCTTTCGCGCCGTACATCTGGAGGATACTGGCGATCTGGAGGAATCCCGTACCGGAGGCCACGGGGTTGGGCATGGTCACGAGGCCCTTGAATTTCGGATCGAGGAGGTCGTTCCACCCCTTGGGCATGGGCAGTCCCTTTTCCTGCATGACTTTGGTGTTCACGCAGAAGGCAGCGATGTACATATCGATCCCGACGTACAAATATTGGGGGTGCACAAAGCGCTTTTCGAGTCTTTCCACGCCTTTGGGCTTGTAAGGTACCAGCAGGCCCTTGGGAATGAATTCTTCCATGTTGGTCACGGCCCACCCCCAGACCAGGTCCGCCTGGGGATTGTCCTTTTCGGCCAGCATGCGCGCACCCAGCTCACCGGTCGAAAGGCGGATGATGTTGATTTCCAGGTCCGGCAAATCCCTTCGGGCCGCCTCGAGATATTTTACCGTTTCATCCGTTTCAAGCGAAGTGTAAACCGTTACCTTTTCCGCAGCGCCCGCATTGAATGCCAGACACATGGCCATGATACCGACGACAATCATAATCCCTGCACGTTTCATACGCCAACCTCCTTGTTTCCTGTTGATGTTTGCCGTTTGAATCTTCTCAAACCATGAAGCCCGTCCGCCCTAATACCATGTATAATCCATAGCACCCTGACATTTTTAGAAAGACGCACTATGAACTTGAAAGGATACGGTGACTGAATAGGCAATAAAAACGAAAACAGAGCCGTCCTCCTTGAGTATGAATGTTGATGCTGTTCTAAGAAAGTCGGTCATCGTAAATCCGCCATGACGATGCTGAGCCGTGCGTAAAGCTACTATTAATCAAGGTTGCGGTCAACCGTTTTTTCATGCATTGTTTCACCGCCGGAATCGGAATTCCTGGCTTGGGTTTTTCCGGGAGCGCCACACACGGGTCAAACAGCACACGGAACGGAGCGCCCGGAGAGGAGTTGCAGGCGGAAGCGCCTGGTGACCAGGTTTTCCCGATCCAGATAGGAGAGGAGTTCGCCCAGCGGAAGGAGGCGATAATCGAGCTTTTTCGCGGCGTGAATGAGACGAACGAAGTTTTCGCTCATCAGCCCGCCTTCGACTTCCGCATGAACGGGAAGAACGTGCATCCCGCCCTCTGCAAGCCTGGCGAGGATTTTCCGCTCCCCCTCTACAATGCCCGTTTCTTCAAAGCAGGGCAGATCCGATGGAATCTCAATCAGGTCTGCGCCTTCATGAATGAAGGGCGCCTTTGCCCGCGTGCAGCTGAGATAGTCGAAACGGAGGTCGCGGACAATGGAGAGGACCCGATCGTCGATCAGCCACGCCGGGGCGCCGAAAGAGGTCGGTCTCTTTCCCGTCAGCGCCTCAAATCCGTCGATGCCGCGGCGGAACCAATCCCGTATCCACCCCTCCGGGCGAACGGCAAGCTCATCCTGCCAGCGCCGATGATCCCACGCATGAAACTGCGCCTCGTGGCCTTCCGCCAGGATCCGCCGGACAAGCTCTGGAAACGCGAGGGCAATCTTCGGAGAAGGGAGTAGCGTCCCGTACAGGGCGGTCCGGAAACCATAGAGACTGGCGGCGCGCGTCCGGACCATTTTCTTAAGAAAGCGGGGGTTTTTCAGGAGCTGCAGAACGGCCCTCCCCGAAGCGTCCGGTCCGATGCTCAGGTAAAACGTGGCCCGGAGATCATTTTCCCGCAACAAGGAAAGAAGACGGGGCACCCCAAGCCTCATTCCCTGGTAGGTATCCACAGCGATTTTCAGCCCCAGAATCCTGGTCACGCCATCTCCTCAAAAGAGAGGTGTGAGGTGTGAAGCGTGAGGTGTAAAGTGTGAAAACATCCTCACTCCTAACTCCTTACCCCTTGCTCCTTACTCCTCACCTACGTCTCGTTCTCCTCAAGGAAGGAGTAGAGGGTCATCCGCAGGGAATCACCGAGCCCGATAACCGGCGACCAGCCGAGGAGGGTTCGGGCCTTTTCGATGCTCGGTTTTCGGGTGTAGATATCCTGATATCCCTTGCCGTAATAGGTCATTGCGGGAACTTCAATGATTTCCGAATAGGTTCCGTCGCCGCAGTGGCTCGGATGTTCCATGAAGAGCTTCTTCAGGAGCTGAGCCAGTTCCCGGACGGAACACTCGTTGTCCGGATTGCCGATATTGATGATCTGGTTCTTGCAGACATCGTTGCGGTTTTCCAGAATGCTCAGCAGCGCCGCAATGCCGTCGTCGACATAGGTAAAGCACCGTTTCTGGCTGCCGCCGTCCACAAGGCTGATCGGCCGTTTCATCAGGAGTTCGGCGATGAACTGCGTTACCACCCGGGAGCTGCCTTCCTTTGCCGTATTCAGGGAATCCAGGCGCGGTCCGATCCAGTTGAAGGGTCTGAACAGCGTGAATTCCAGATGCCCCCGCGTGCCGTAGGCATAGATCACCCGATCGAGGAGCTGCTTGCAGCAGGAGTATATCCATCGTTCCTTCTGGATCGGCCCTACGACCAGATAACTCTCATCCTCCTTAAACTCCGGATCGGTGCATGCCCCGTACACCTCCGAGGTCGAGGGAAAGACGACGCGCTTGCGATACTTGACGCAGTGTTTGATCACATTGAGATTCATTTCGAAATCGAGGTTGTAGACGCCGATCGGGTCTTCCACGTAGAGCTTGGGCGTCGCAATCGCGACGAGCGGAAGGACAACGTCGCACTTCTTGACGTGATACTCGATCCACTCCCGGTTGATCGCGATATCCCCTTCTATGAAATGAAAGCGCGGATTCTGCAGGTTCTTGCCGAGACGGTCGTCGGAGAGGTCCATCCCGTAAACGGCCCAGTCCGTCTCGTCGAGGATCCTCTTTGTCAGATGGTGGCCGATAAACCCGTTAACCCCCAGGATCAAAATCTTCATGATAACATCATCCCTTCCTTGTCTGTAAAATAGCGGATGATCCCTTCGCCGGTCATCCGTTCGCCCCGGACCTGCACATCGAGGAGCCGAATTCTCCCCGCTCCCGCCCGGACAAAAACCTCACTCCCTTCGATTTCAACGCATCCTGGAGATTTGGTTTCATCCCTTCCGCCGCCCTCATCCGGCGTACCCCAC
Organism: Syntrophales bacterium; assembly: GCA_030654195.1. GTDB lineage: Bacteria > Desulfobacterota > Syntrophia > Syntrophales > UBA5619 > UBA5619. The sequence continues at coordinate 5,160 of JAURXV010000177.1, forward strand.
CAGATCATCAGCCTGGATCCATCCGCCAGGCTGCAGAAGGCGCCGGGATAGGGATCCGTGACCGCGCGGATCAGGTTATAAATCCTCGCAGCGGGGCAGGACCAGTCGATTCGGCCGTCTTCCGGTCGGCGACTGCCGAAATAGCTTCCCCGGGAGATATCCTGGGGAATGCGGGGCGCGCACCCGATTTTCATCAAGGGCAGGAACTCATCGAGAAGCATACCGGACGCGTCGCAAAGCTTCCCGTACAGCGTGAACACGGTGTCGTCCCTGGCAATGGGTACGACCCTCTGCCCGACGATATCCCCCGCATCGGCCATCTTGACCATGTGGTGGAGCGTTACCCCGGTCCGTTCCTCCCCGTGAACCAGGACCCAGTTCACCGGACATCGTCCGCGATAGGCGGGCAGAAGCGAGCCGTGGAGGTTATAGGCCCCATTCGGCGGAATGCGGAGGATCTGCTCCGGGATCATATGGCGGTAATAGAAAGAAAAGATCATCTCCGGATGAAGGTTCGCGATCTTCTCCGCCCATTCCGCCCGCCGGATCTCCTCAGGGCACTCCACAGGGATTCCCCGCTCTTTTCCCCATTGTCGGACCGAACCGAACCAACAGTTTTCTCCCGGATCATCCTCATGGGAAAAAATGCAGGCCATCTCATACCCGGCGCGTTCAAGCGCCTGGAGACCCGCGATGCCCATGTTGTGGTAGGCAAGAACCACAACCCTCATGCGTCCCTCCCGGTCGAAGTTGAATCACCTTCGTAAACGCGCTCGATCACATACTCGGGCCGCTTGCGGACCTCGCGGTAGATCCGGCCGATATATTCTCCGATCAGGCCGAGCGCGAAAAACTGGAGCCCCACAAAGACGAACAGGATGGCGAACAGCGTGAAAACCCCCTCCGCCGCCCATACGGCCCCGTAAACGAGACGAGCAATGACGAGAGACGCGCCGAAACAGACGCCGAGGGTCGCCAGCAGGACCCCGCCGTACATGATGAGCTTGATGGGGAATTCGGAAAAGGAGGCCACCAGGTCGAACTGGAGGTTGATCAGTTTCCGCAGGGGATAGTTGGATTTGCCGCCGTGCCGCTCCTCGTGGGCGACCTCGATCTCCGTCACCCGCTTTCCGAAGTGTGTCGCCAGCGCCGGGATGAAGGTGGCATGTTCGTGACAGGCAATCATCCGCTCCACCACCGTCCGGCGGTAGGCCCGGAGCATGCATCCCCAGTCGGTCATCCGGACGCCGGTGATCTTCCTCGCCACCATATTGACGATCCGGGAGGGAACGATCCGGAGAAGGGAATCCTTTCTCCCCCTGCGGATCGTCCCGACCACGTCGAAACCGCCCTCTTCCATCGTTTCGATCAGGCGGGGGATCTCCTCCGGCGGGTTCTGGAGGTCCGCATCGAGCGTCACGACGATGCCGCCGCGGACAATGGAAAAACCGGCCAGGATGGCCGCATGCTGTCCGTAATTCCGCGTCAGTTCCACCACCCGGACTTCGGGATTGACCGTGAATCCCTTCAGGATCTCCAGGGAGCGATCCCGGCTGCCGTCATCGACCAGGATAATCTCCCAGGGTCTCTTCAGGGCGGACATCACCGGCCGGATCCGGGCCATCAACGGGGGCAGGTTTTCCTCTTCGTTATAAACCGGGATCACGATGGAAATCATCTTCTCAAAATCGCCTGCATCCATTTTTACCATCAATTTCCGCCCCCTTCCGAGCCGCAAAGAATCTCCCGGACCGCCGCAGAGACATACGCGACATCCCCATCGGTCATGTCGGGAAACAGCGGAAGCGACAGGATCCTTTTAGCGGCCCGTTCCGTTTCCGGCAGTTTCACGACCCCGAAGCGGTCCTTCACATACTTCAGCAGATGACAGGCCGGGAAATGGAGGCCGTAACCGACGTTGTAATCGGATAACCGCTCCATGAACCTATCCCGCTCCATGGCCATGATCTTCACCACAAAGAGGTGGTGTGCATGGTCATGTGGATAGGACGGATCGCCTGGGAGCTCCAGGCCTGAGATCCCCTGGAGTTCTTCCCTGTAAAGCTTAACGAGTTCGGCCCGACGGCGGTTGAATTCGGCCAGCCGGGAAAGCTGGGCGATCCCCAGGGCCGCATGGATGTCCGTCAGATTGTATTTCCAGCCCGGCGCCTCGATGTCGTATTCGGGGTTGCCTCCCCTCCCGTAGCGCTTCCAGGCGTCGCGTTCGATGCCGTGAAAACGCAGAAGGCGAAGCCTCTTTTCCAGTTCCTCGTCGCTGTGGGCAATGAGGCCCCCCTCGCCGGTCGTGATGTTCTTCAGCGGGTGGAAGGAGAATATGGCGATCCTCCCGAAGCCTCCGACATGAGTCCCCCGATAGCGCGTCCCGACGGCGTGGGCGGCATCCTCGATCACGGTCAGGCAATGACGGTCGGCAATCTCCAGGATCCGATCCATCTCCGCCGGCGCGCCGGCGAAATGGACCGGGATGATCGTCCTCGTCCTTGGGGTGATTCTGGCCTCGATGTCGGCGGCGTCGATGTTCAGCGTGTCGTAATGAATGTCCGCGAATACGGGTCGGGCGCCGTGCAGCGCGATCATGTTGACCGTCGAGGCAAAGGTAAGCGATGGGGTGATCACCTCGTCCCCCGGACCGATGCCGAGGGCTGCAATAACGAGATGCATCCCCGCCGTTGCGGAGGAGAGGGAAACGGCATGGCGGGCCCCGGTGAGCTCCTGAAACCGCTCCTCGAAGCTCTTGCAGAGAGGACCGGTCGTAATCCATTGCGATCGCAGGCAGGCGGTTACACTTGCAATCTCCGTCTCGCCGATGGACGGCCGGTTCAGCGGCAGAAAATCTTTACGAATCTTCATCATGACACTTTTCACCCACCCCCTAACCCCCTCCCGTCAAGGGCGGGGGAATATTTCTTAGGATCTCTTCAACTCGACCAGCGCGTAGGTCTCATTATGCCACAAGACCCTCAGAGCGGGTACCTCTTTTTTCAATCTCTCTAATTTTTCGTCGTTCTCCGTGGCGCAGTAGAGTCCGTCCGTTTCCCGAACCAGACGGAAGAAGGAATCGGAGGTGAGGAAATAGCGTTCCCGCTCCGCAACCGGAAGCTGCTCGCTGCCATACCTTACCTCCCCGATGTCGTCGACAATCGGGGTCCTCCTCCCGGTATAGAAATCGACCCCGTACAGCGACATGCCGTACTGGTAGAGCGTTGCGTCCGCCGGAAGGTGTTTCCGGATGGCCTGCGCCAGCGGATAGGCGGACTTGTAGGGCGCGAGATATTGCGCAACCGGCGGTGTGAGGGAGACGACGAACAGCGCAAACAGAAGGTAGAGCGTCGCAAACCACGCCCGCCCTTTCCTTCTTCGCATCCGATCCGGCAGAAAGAGGATCAGGAGCTGGATGAGGAACGGGAATACGACCCACGGCCACCAGGAGTCCCAGGAAACCCGATGTGTCCTTAGAAAGAGGGGGGCAAACAGAACGGCGATGAAAAGCACGGACTGGAGAATCCCGGTCAACCGGTAGCGCAGCGGAGGAAGCGCCCCCGCCCCCCCCTCCCCCGGCCTCTCCTGATAGCGGCGGAAGAGATGGCCGAAACTTAGAGCGACTGGAAGAAAAACCGGCGCGATGTACGGAATCAGTTTCGATGAAGAGATCGAAAAGAAGAGAAAGATCAGGCCAAACCAGCTGAACAGAAATCGCTTCTCGGCGCTGCCGAACAATTTCTCGCCCTTCCCGACCCCCGAGATCGCCTCCGGCAGGAAGGCGCACCACGGAAGGGTCCCGGCCAGGATGAGGGGGAGATAGAAATAAAAGGGCTGATAGCGGTCATGCATCCGGGTGGCATAGCGGAGCATGTGTTCCTGGATAATGAAGAAACGGAAGAAAACGGGGTTCTGCTGCTGGACAAGGATCAGCCAGGGGAGCGTCACGGCCGAAAAAAGCAGGATGCCG
>JAURXV010000008.1 GCA_030654195.1 Syntrophales bacterium
GATCATGGCCTCCCCGTGCTGTACGATTGCCCCATTCCCGCTGGACATTTCAAGAAGATTGTCGTATACAGCCTAAGCGATTTTCTTTCCGGAACCTTCATCGCTGCAGGTACGCATCCCGTGAAACAGGAAAAACGGTTCCATGATTCGTTCACGATCCAGACGCGAGACCGGCATAATCGTTAAAATGCAATAGATGCGGCAGCACATTGGACTTCAAAGGAGGGAGGGGTTATGTCGCTTGATTTCGAATTCACACCGGAGCAGAAAATGATCGAGGAGATTGTCTGGCGCTGGGCATCCAGCTGGCTGGAACCGCAGATGGAGGAACTCTACGAGCAGGACCGGATGCCTCCGGACCTGTTCCGGGAACTGGGCAAGATCGGCGTCAACGGCATCGTCTTTGAAGAAAAATACGGCGGTGCGGGTCTCGGCTACGTGGAAACCCTGCTTATCTACGAAACCATCGCACGGGTGAGCAACGCCCTGGCCATGACTGTGGGGGCCAGCCAAACCCTCTGCTTCGACAACTTCCGGCGAAACGCGACCGAAGAGCAGAAGATGGAAATCCTCCCCCGGGCTTGCAGCGGCGAGTACATCGGCTGCCTGGGAATCACCGAACCCAACGCCGGCTCCGATGCGATGGGGATGACCACCCGGGCCGTGAAGGTGAATGACCGCTATGTCGTGAACGGGAGCAAGACCTTCATCACCAACGGCAACGTCGCCGATGTCATGCTCTTCTACGCGAAGACCGACCCCGCCCGCGGCGCGCACGGAATCTCCGCTTTTTATTTTCTGACGAACGGGATAAAGGGGCTCTACCGCGAAAAAATCAAAAAGTGGGGCATGCGGAGCTCCCCCACGGCGCTGATCACCTTCGATGACATGGAAATTCCCGAAGGAAATCTCATTGGCGGGTTGAATCGCGGCGGGGCAATTCTCACCAACGGTCTCTGCACGGAGCGGATCACCCTGAGCGGCTGCTCTCTGGGCTCGCAGCGGGCCTGCCTCGAGCTGAGCCTGCGGTACGCCAGGGAAAGAATCCAATTCGGGAAGCCGATCTCTTCGTTCCAGTTCATCCAGGGGAAGCTCGCCGACATGTACACTGGCTACATGGCCTCCAGATGGATGGCCTACAGCGCTGCCGCCTACTGTGACTCCCTGGAGAAAAAGGTCGGGGGGAAGGGAACCGACCTGGACCGCAAGGCGGCCGCCGCCCTCCTCTTCTGCGGAGAGATGGGCACAAAGGTGGCCGCGGACGCCATCCAGATTCACGGAGGCTACGGCTACTGCCAGGAATACGCGGTCTCCCGGCACTATCTCGATCAGAAACTCTGGGATATCGGCGCCGGAACCGCGGAGGTGCGCCGGATGATCATTGCCCGGGAGCTTCTCAGGGACAACTTTCAGAGCGCCCGGTAACAAGGATGGAGAAATGACCAGAATTTTATCGCAATCGGGAAACGCGCTCAAGCACGGAGGAACAGAAGGGCGGTGTCAAAATGGCGGGTTCCTATTTTGGAGAACGTCTGCACGAACACTGCTTCGAAGGGCCGTCATCCTTGTGGCCATGATATTCCTGCCCCTTCTCCATACCCCGCTTTCGGCCCGTGAGGACAGCGCCCGCCTCGTTCTTCAAAAGACAGCGGGGGGAGGCAACAGCAGGGTCCATGTTGTAAAAAAAGGGGAATGGATCCACCGCATCCTCCAGAGCCATTTTGGGGAAGAACCGGTTTCTTACGCCCTGATTCGCCGGTTGAACCCCGGAATCAGGAATCTGAACCGGATACGACCCGGCCAGAGGATCGTTCTTCCGGTCCCGGGCAGTTCAGAACATTCCGAATCGATCTCCGACATCGACAGGGAAAACTCCTCCCCGCCGGTTATTTACCGTATCCTGGAGGGGGACTCCATCAGCCGGATCATTCTGTCCGAAATGAACGTAAACCCCGCGGAAGCCCTCCCGGCCTATCGTCTCATTCGCAAGCTGAATCCGGAGATCCCGGATCTAAATCGGCTTCCGGCCGGCCAGTCCCTCCGCCTACCCCCGGCGCCCGCTCGTTCGGCCGTCGCGCCGGCGGCGCCCCTGAAAACCGCCGCCCCTCCTACGGAAGAGTCCAACGCGGAAAAGGCGGCAATTGCGGAGTCCCTTTTCGGAATCATCCGGCCGGTCATCGGCCGGATGCGGGGAATGGTCACCGCTACGGGAAGTTACTTCATCCCCCTACAGGAGACCACACAGGTCACCATCAACTGCTCCCAGATCCCTGTCGTGGAACTGGATGATGGAACAACGGTTCTTCTGGATTACGGAGATCGTCTGTCGGAGAATCTGAAAAAACTGATCCGCCAATCCTGGAAAAACTATGCCTTTCTGACGGCGGAAGAGTTTCGTGACGGACTCGGGGGCTTACTGGGGATTATCCGCCATTCCAAAAATTACAGAATGGTTCGGACCGACAAACCCCTTGAGTTGACTGCGAAGCCGGAAATCCTCGTCTTCCCCGACTGGCTCATCATCGGCAAAGAGACGACAGGCGGCGCAACCTACCGTCAGGGGCTCTTCCTGCTCGATCGCGGCGAACGGCCCCTCCCCGCAGAGGCAAGGGCCTTCCTCGAGAAAAGCGGTGTCGCCGTGACGGAGATCGCAGAAGACCGCGCGGTCTCTTCCCCGGAAACACCGTCGGCACTGCAACCAGCCATTGCGGATTTTCGAGCCCTGAAGGGCATCAACCTCGCGGAAAAACTTCTCTCAACCCTCGGTGTGACGCCGATCCGGAACGCTGAGGTCGTCGTCTTCGACCAGGCCCGCAACGGATTCAACCTCTCCGTCACGGCCGATCTGCTCATCCGGAAGGGAGAGAAGCGGTTCATCCTCCATACGAAGAGGCTGCCCGATCAGTTCATTCAAATCCTCAGGGAGGCGGGTACGGAGATGATCCCGATCGGAGAAAAGGATCAGGGCAGGTCCCTCGTCGAAGCCGTGCTTCAGGGGCTGGGGATCCCCGTCTCCTTCGGTTATTTCTCCTTTCGGATTCCTGAAGAGGGCAAACGCCCGCGGCTTACGGGCTCTTTTTCCACCCTTCGGGTGATGAACGAAGGGGAACCGATTTTTCTGATCGATTTCGATATGCCTCCCGCTGTCCTGCCTTTTTTCAACGGCCGCCGGGAAGGACGTGTTATCCGCTACTGAAAAAGGATTTATGCAGTCGAAAGTAAAAGGAATAGAGCTATTTTCGGGAGGTCTGGACAGCATCCTGGCCTTCAAGGTGATCGCGGAACAGGGGATCGAAGTTTTGGGAATCACCTTTGAGACTCCCTTTTTCAGCGCCGCGAAGGCGCGTATGACCGCAGAGAGGATCGGTCTGCCGCTCGTCATTCTCGACATCACGACAGAACACCTGCAGATGCTGCGGGCGCCCCGCTACGGCTATGGAAGGAACATGAACCCCTGCATCGACTGCCATACGCTGATGCTCCAGGTTGCCGGGCGGCGTATGGACGCAGAAGGCGCCGATTTCGTTTTCACCGGGGAGGTTCTGGGGGAACGCCCCATGTCCCAGGGGAAACAATCCCTCTACATTGTGGCCAAAAATGCCGGTTACCCGGACCGCATCCTCCGTCCCCTCAGCGCGAAACTCCTGCCGGAGACGGAGCCGGAACGGTCGGGTAAGGTGGATCGCAGCCGCCTTTGCGATATCCAGGGGAGAGGCCGAAAACGGCAGATGGAAATGGCCATCCATTACGGCATCACATCCTATCCCCCACCCGCCGGCGGCTGCCTTCTCACCGATCCCATCCTCTCCCGGCGACTCCGCGACCTCTTTGATCATCATCGCGACCACGAAATCCGGGATATCGAGCTTCTGAAGGTTGGAAGGCACTTTCGCCTCGATGAAAAAACGAAGGCAATCGTTGGCCGGAACGCCATGGACAATGAAACCATCGAGAGTCTGGCCAAGAGCGGTGACGCGCTGATCCGGATCGATTCCTTTCCGGGACCGACCGTTCTTGTTCCCGGCGGCGGCGATGAAGGAACACGGCTCCTGGCTGCCGGGATCTGCGCCCGTTACTGCGACGGTCCGCGTGACCGCGAGCTGGTCGCCGGTTGCCTCCGGGACGGGAGCGCGACATCGCTTACAGTCCTCGCCGCAATCCCGGAAGAGACCGAACGCCTGCTCATCTAACAGGCTGTTGAAAAACGCCCGTCTGCTCAAGTTTCCCTCATCCTTCGCCGTTCAACGTAACAGCCAGTACGCTTCACGGCTCAGGATTTCGGGGGCCTTGCATCCGGACATTTTTGAACAGCCTGCTGAGGCGGTTCAGGAAGGCAGGTGCTGCGGCCGGAGGAGATCCGTGACGGTCTTGACCGGATTGAAGGTGGATAGCGGAACCTCAACGAAGACGGTGTTCCATAAGGCCATCGACCCGTTCCATAGACCGGGCCGTTCCAGCGCGAGAAGCTCCCTCCCCTTCTCCGACTTCCGGGTGATCGCCACCGCCGCAGGATCGATAAACGCCGGGAGATCGAATTTCCGCCCTTGGAAATCCCGGACGCCGCAGACCAGATCAACGGGATTGAAGTGCGTTGCGGACAACCAGACGGCACGCTGTTTCGGGTCGTTCCGGTCAATCTGCGACTCCTCGATGATCTGCAGAGAGGCCCCCCCCCTCCCATCCGCATCCTCAACCCAGAAAGGACCGCCGCCCGGCTCCCCCTCGTTTTTCACCATCCCGCAGACCCTGAGAGGCCGGTTCAGTTTCCGGAAAAGAAACGACCGTCGCTCGGAAAGGGAAAGATCCCGGAAACCGGTCGGGAAGCCGATGTTCACCCTCTTTTCCGCAAAATCGCGGAACCGCTTCAATTCTTCCTCCGTGCCGCCCCCCCCCGCGAGAAGTCGAACGGAGGCAAAGATCTCCTCCTGAAGCCGGATTAGACAGCCGGCCAGGAGTTTCTTCCAGAGAGATGTCTCCGTCTTGAGACGATCCGGCACGGTATTGTCGATGTTCTTCAGGAAGATGATCTCTTCATCGAGGAGATTCAGGTTCCGGAGGAGCGAGCCGTGCCCTCCCGGGCGAAAGACCGGTTTTCCCAGGTCATCGCGGAACGGCCGGTTCTCCGAATCGACGGCGATGGTGTCCGTTGCCGGCTCCTGCGTGGAAATGCCGACCTCAAAAACGGTATCCAGCCGGGATTCGTAATCGCGGATCACACGCGAAAGAAGCGTTCGGACGGCGCTTTCATGTTCTCGGGAGACAGTAAAATGGACGCGGGAGACGTTTTTTGCATCGCGGGCGTAGAGGGCCGCCTCGACGAGATGCTCTTCGAGGGCGGTCCGACTCCCTTCCGGATAGGCATGGAATTTCAGAAGCGCTTTGGGCAGGCATCCGTAATTCAGCCCCTCCTCCGTCAGGACGGATTTCAGGATGGCCGTATCTTCCGCTTTCCCGATCAGAGACTCCAGATCCTCTCCTGCTGCGGCGACGGCCGCCCGCAGATCGTGGAAAAAGGCATAGCGCTTCAGGTCGCCGGAAAAGGCCGTACGCGCTGCCCCGTCGGCGAAACTGCCAGCAGCGAGGCAGCGATACCACTCCCGGAACATCCGGCTCGCCGCCCCGGAGGCGGGGACGAATTTCATCAGCCGGTGCCTCCGGCGGGCCTCCTCGTAGGCCGCCAGCAGGGACGGGCTCTCCGACTCGGGGATGACGACAATCCCATCGCCCGTAACGCATGGGCGATTCAGACAAACCGACGGGACCCGCCGCCGGAAGAGCGAAAGCTGCCTGCCGACCTCTTCTATCGTGAGCCCCTGCAAGGCGATGGTTTGCCTGTCCCCGTCGGACCACCACTCTTCGGCCCCGTTTTCCGTCATTTCTTCCTCTCCTTTAGACGGCCAACTCCTCCATCGGCAGCAGAAAGCTCCGGACGCCGGCGCGGGGATGTTCCCGTTTGAGTTCCCGGAGCCTCGCGTCGAGACGGGCGATCTCTTCATCGGCCACGGCCATCAAAAGGACATTGTTCTTTCCGGGCCAGAAGTGTGTACCCAGCTTCGGTTCCGTTTCCGTCCCCTCTCCCCGGGCCTCCACCATCTTCGTGTATCCCCGGACCCCGGCTTCCTTCAGGGCGGCAATCACGTCCTCATCAGCCGCTTCGCAGTAGATGATCAGAAACATTTTCATGGTTGTCCACCTCCCGATTCACGGCTGAAGAATGTGACGCATCAACAGGTAAAGGAAAAGGAGTGTTTCGCCTCACTCCTCACTCCTCACGCTTCACACTTCTCGATGTTTACGCTTCTCTCGGCGCTTCTTGAAGATCCCCTGCCAGTCGTCGAAGAGATCATAGGCTGCCGGGACGACGACGAGCGTCAGGAAAAGCGAGGTCAGGAGTCCGCCGATGACCGCGATCCCCATCGGAGAACGGGTTTCCGATCCCTCTCCGACGCCGAATGCGACCGGCAGCATCCCGAAGACCATCGCGAAGGTCGTCATCAGGATCGGCCGGAGCCGAACCGGTCCGGCCTGGAGGATCGCCTCCCGCCGGGGAACACCCCTCCCCCGGAGGACATTCGTATAGTCGACGAGCAGAATCGCATTTTTCTTCACAAGCCCCATCAGCAGGATGAGGCCGATGAAGCTGAAGATATTCAGTGTATTTCCGGTGATCAACAGCGCGCTGAACGCCCCGATAAAGGAGAGCGGCATCGCCAGAAGAACCGTGAAGGGGTGGATGAAACTCTCGAACTGGGCGGCCAGGACCATATAGGCCATGATGACCCCGAGGATCAGCGCAAACATCAGGTACTTGAAAGATTCGCCCATCGTTTCCGCCATCCCCTGGTACTTGGGAAGATAGTCGGCGGGCAGGATCCGGCCGGCGATCGCGTTCAGCTCCTCTACCGCCTGCCCCAGGGGTTTCCCCTCGATGCTGGCGAAGAGGGAGATCGCCCGCTGCCGGTCGACCCGATTGATAACACTCGGCCCACCCCCCTCCTGGATGCGAACGAGGTTCCGGAGCTCGACGAGCCGGCCGTCCCGCGCCCGGACATAGAGTTTGCTCAGATCATCGGGATTTCTCCGTTCCTCCGGGTTAAGGCGGATCCGGAGATCGTACCGCTTTCCCCGGCTCTCGTCCTTGTATTTGGTCACCTCGGTCTCCCCGCTGATCAGGAGGTTGACCGCCTCGGCGATGGTGGCGACATCTACCCCGAGGTCGGCCGCCTTGTCCCGGTCGATGAAGACCTTGAGCTCCGGCTTTCCCATCTCCAGAGAGGTGTCCACATCCACGATTCCCGGCAGCCTCGAAAACTCGCCGGAGATCTGCTTCGCATAGGTCTGGAGCTCCGTCAGATCGCGCCCCCGGATGCTGTACTGGATCGGCACCTGCCGCTGCCCGCCGCCGATCAGCGAGATATCCTCAGCGGATACCTTGAGCCCCGGAAATTTTCTCAGTTTGGTCCGGATCTCCTTCTTGAGCTCCTCCTGGCTCTTCTTCCGTTCGGCCTTCGGAACGAGGCGCGTCATCATGACCGCCCGGTTGACGGCGCTTCCGAGGCCCAGGCGGTAGTAGACCGCGCTGATCTCTGGGATCTCTCTCAGGATCTTTTCGGCGGGCTGAAAGAATTCGTCCGCCTTGTCGATGGAATAGTCGATCGGCGCCTCCAGGCGGACGAGGAACTGTCCCTGGTCTTCCGGCGGAATGAATTCCTTGCCGATGAATGTCGTCAGGTATAGACTTCCGACAAAAAGGATGAGCGCCCCGATGAGCATCACCCCGCGGTGGCGGAGTGAAAAGGCCAACAGGGGCCGGTAACCCTCTTCAATCTTGTTGTAACCCTGCTCAAACCAGTGCGCAAAGCGCCCTCTCGGCTTGACGGCGGCGCCCGTCCCGGAATTGCCGCGTCGGAGGGCGATCCGCTTCAGGAAGATCGAGGCCAGCATCGGCGTCAGCGTGAAGGAGACGAGGAGCGAAACCAGCACCGAAAAGACGACGGTCAGCGCAAACTGGATGAAGAAGCGGCCGATTATCCCCTTCATGAAGGCGACGGGGAGAAAGATCGCGACAATGGCGAAGGTCGTCGCCATGACGGCCAGGCCGATCTCGGCGGTGGCAAAGGTCGACGCCTCCCGCGGCGCCATTCCCTCTTCCACGTGACGGTAGATGTTCTCGATGACGATGATCGCGTCGTCGATGAGCAATCCCACCGAAAGGGTGAGCGCAAGCATCGTCATGTTGTTGAAGGTGAAACCGAAGAAGCGGATCAGCGCGAATGTGGCGATGATCGATACCGGCAACGCGACCGCGCTGATCAACGTCGTCCGGAAGTTTCGGAGGAATATGAATACGGCCAGAACCGCAAAGAAGCTCCCGAGGATCAGATGCTTCTGCACCTCATCGATGGAGCGCCGGATGAAGGTGGACTGGTCCATCGCGATGTTCAGGCTCATCCCCGGCGGAAGGGTCTTTCTGATCTTCTCGATCTCCGTCTTGACGAGGTTGACGACGGCAACGGTGTTGGTCCCGGACTGCTTCTGCACCCCCATGGCGACCGCCGGGACGCCGTTGTAGCGGACCATGGTGCGCTTCTCCTCCATCCCGTCTTCGGCTTTCCCGATATCCCGGAGACGTACGGGAGCGCCCCTGTCGTAGGCAACGACCAAATCGTTGATCTCCGAAATATTGGTGAATTCCCCCTTGACCTTCACCGTGTATTCCTTCGAGAGGCTCTCGATCCGGCCGCCCGGAAGCTCGACGTTCTGCCGCTGCAGGGCGCCCATGACATCCTTCGCCGCGATCCCGTAGGCCCTCAACTTGTCGGCATCGAGCCAGACGCGGATCTGCCGCAGACGGAGCCCCCACAACTGGACGTCGCCGACGCCGTTGATCCGCTGGAGCTGCTCTTTCAGCACCTCATCCACGTAGGTGGAGAGTTCCTTGACCGTTTTTTGTCCCGAAAGGTTCAGAAAGAGCACCGCCGCCGCATCGGGATCGACTTTGGCAATCCTTGGTTCCTCGATGTCTGCGGGCAGTTTGTTGCGGATCAAGGCGACCTTCTCCCTTACATCCTGGACGGCGAGGTCGATGTTCCGCTCGAGGACAAACTCCACCGTCACGCGTGAATCCCCTTCCGTGCTGCTCGAGGTGATGCTCTTCACGCCGTTGATCGTGTTGACCGCCCCTTCGATCCTGTCTGTAATGTCGACGTCGATCACCTCGGGGCTCGCCCCATTCAAATGCGTGGTGATCGTGACGATGGGAAAATCTACCTTGGGGAAGAGATCCACGCCGATCTCCGGATAACTGACAACACCGAGGACCACCAGGGCCATGATGGCCATGGTGGCAAAAACCGGTCTCTTGACCGAGGTATCAGCGAGCCACATTGACCAGCACCCCTTCCATCAGATTGTTCTGTCCCACGGTCACCACGGTCTCCTTTGCCTTCAATCCTTCGGAGATCTCCATGAATTCACCGTACTTGCGTCCGATCTTCACCGTCCTTTCCTTCGCCCGGTCCCCCTCGACGGCGAAGAGTTTGGTGGTGGAATTGTCGTAAAGAAGGGCGGTAATCGGCACAACGACGGTATCTTTTGCCGGCCCGGTGTAGAGCGTCACGCGGGTGAAAAACCCCGGTTTCAGGCTTCCGCCCTGATTCACGACCTGCGCCTCCACCGGAAGGGAGCGTGTTTTCTCCTCGAGGTTTGGATAGAGCGTCTTCACCTTCCCTCGAAATTCACGTCCGGGGAATGAATCTACCGTAAATACGATATCCTGCCCCTCCCGGAGTCTCCCCACATCCTTCTCGGGCACGCTGAAAGCGAGCTTCAGAAAATCGGTCCGGATGATCGAGACGAGGAACGTGCCGTTGCGGATATAGTCCCCCGCGGTGGCCTTTTTCTCCTTGATGCTGCCCGCCATGGGGGCGAAAATCTTCGTCTTGGTCAGCCGCTCCTTCGCCAGATCGAGTCCGGCCTTAGCCCGTTCCACATCCCCAAGGGTCAGGGCAAGGCGCGCGACGATATCGTCAAACTGCTGCTTTGTGACCAACTCCTCCCGGTAGAGGGCCTCCTTGCGCTGATGCTCCAGCTTCGCATTGGCCAGGGCCGCCTCCGTCTGCTTCAGAGCGGCTGCCGCCTGCTCCACGGTGAGTCGGTAATCGGTCTCCTTGATTTCGGCAATGAGCTGGCCGCGGGTCACGGGAGAACCTTCATCGACGTAAATCGTTTTCAGAATGCCCTCCAGTTCGGAGCTGACGACCACCTCGTCGTAGGGCTTGAGGGTTCCAACCGACTCCACGAAAGGCCGGAGGGAGCGGCTCTCCGCCGTCCAGACGCGGACGTTGACCGCGCGCTCCTTCGCCGCCTTCTGTTCCTGTTTCTTGCATCCGACATTGGCGGACACAGCGGCACACAAAAGGACCGCCATAATTACTGCGCCAGCTCTGACCCTGCACTGAGCTGACCTGCTTCCTCCGGTTAAAGACGACGTTCGTCCGAACATGTAACCATCTCCTTCCTGACAACAAAATATTCTATGGTTTGCCGGCCAAGGCCGCGAGCAGCATCCCCGTAGCTTTCTTCATCCGAAGAAGGGCGAGCTCGTAATTGTAGAGAGCCGACGACGCCTTCCTCTCCGCCGACACCAGGAGGGTGTTGGCGTCCAGCACATCCAGGCTGTTCGCCAGCCCGAAATCGAACTGCCTTGCCACGGCATGGTAGTTGTCTCGGGCGAAGGCAAGCTGATCGTTCAAGAACCGGAGTATCCCCTTCTGTGTGACGAGGTCCAGGTAGGCGGTCTGCACCTCGATCTCGATCCCTTTCTTCGTATCCTCATAGAGGAGCGCGGCCTGACGTTCACGGGCCTTTGCCTCCGAGATCTCGGCCTTCCGGAGACCGCCATCAAAGAACGGAAAGTTCAGGGCTACTCCGCCGTAGATACTCTCCCGGTTCAGGCTCGATGTGGACGGATACTGATCGGCCCCGGCATACCCTACGGAGGCGGATAGGGTTGGCCAGAAGGCGCCCTCGGTATATTTGATCTGATCAGCGGCGATCTGCTTCTGAACCTCCATGCTTTTAAGGTCCGCCCTCACCGCGAAGGCCAGTTCCCTATACACGTTCATAGCCGGAACATCGCCCCCCGCCGCCGCTTCCTCCCGGAGGGTAAAGGCATCCTTAATGCCGACGTTGCTCGCCAGGACGGCCATCGCCAGTTCCAGACCGTTCTGTGCCTGAAGCCGGTCCGACTTCGCCCCGGATAGCTCCCCCTCCGCACGGAGGAGGGCCGTCTTGGTCACCTCGCCGACCCTGAGCCGTTTTTCAGCCGCTTCGCGGTATTTCATGAGGCGTGCCAGATTGGAATCGGCGATTTCCAGACCCTTCCGGGCCATAAGGACGTTGTAGTAGGCGGCAGCCACATACCGGAGGAGATAGTCTTCACGGATGGCCGTGAGGTCATACTGGCTCCTCGTCACGTTCTGCCGGGAGATCCCGAGCGCCGTCAGTTCCCGGCCGCTCAGGGAGACGGTCTCGTCCACCCGCACCCCCCAGGCGGAGGCCGACTCCGGCTGCAGGACACTCCCCGTCGCGGTAAACTTCTTTTCTGAATACTGGGTGTAACCGCCCGTCGCCGTCAGCCGGGGCAGGAGGTAGGAAAAAGCCTTATCCTTGCCCGTCTCGGCGATGGCAAGGTTTTCCTCCGCCATCTTGAGCTTTTCAGAACGGGCCAGAGCGATCCGGCAGAGATCGTCCAGAGAGTACTCCTCCGCAAAAAGGGAGGCCGACATCGCCAAGCAGAGAGAAAACGCGAGAGCGCCGGCCGCCAGTAAAAAAAACACCTTTTTCATGATCACTCCTCGTCCCGCCAAACGGAATCATGCCGGCAAATTTCACAACGGCCGTTCACTTTGCCGGCCCATGCCGCTGTCACCCCGAGCTGATCGTCGGTCTTAGGCGTTCGTCAAACGGACCTTCTCCCGATCGATCCGCTCACTCCACCCCACCCGGCGCGGCAGCCCCCATCGCCCGTTCCAGCTTCGCCCGGCTGATGCTGTAATCTCCGAGGGCGTTGTCGTGATCCGCTCTTGCCTTGGTCAGAAGGGTCTGGGCGTCGATCACATCGGTCGAGGTCCCAACCTGCTCCCGGTATCGCTCGGTGTTGATCCGGAAATTCTCTTCGGCCTGTTCGGTCGTCTTTTTCGCCACATGGATCTGCTTTTCCGCCTCATGAAGGAGGAGCCAGGCGTTCTTGACCTCCAAGGCGATCTGCTCCCGGATGTTGGTCAGGATGTCCGCCGCCTGGTTTTCCCGGCTGAGACCGGCATCCACACGGTTTTTGGTTTTTCCCCACTCCCAGAAATTCCAGTTTGACACCGCCATGACGTACCAGCTCTCCTGATCCCGGTAGGGGCTTCCGGCGACACCCGGCGTGTCGCCGTACCTGGCGTAATTCCCGACCAGCCCGACGTTCGGGTAATACTCGCTTCGGGCCAGTTTGACGAGGCTCTTCGCCTGCTCCAGACGGAGCGCGTATGACCGGATCTCCGGACGGTTTTCCAGGGCCGCGGTGATGCAGCCGTCGAGCGGCTTCGCAAAGGGCCGTTCATTCAGGATGTCTTCGATCTCCATGGGGGCGTTGATCTCCCGCCGGAGGAGCGTGTTGAATTTCGATTTCGCCATTTCCAGGCTGTTTTCCGCCCGTACCAGAAACTGCCGACCGTTCGCCAGTTCGACCTCGGCGTAGAGAAGATCGTTCCTGGGAATGATGCCGACGTCATAAAACCCCTGGGCCGTATCCCGGTGGGCCGTCAACCGCTCGACGGACTGCCTGGCTACAGCATGGATACGACCCGCCTTCAGGATATTGAAATAGGCGATCTTCACTTCCTGGACAAGGTCCTGAACCGTCGCGGTCTCTTCGAGGCGGACAATCTCGGTCCCGATGCGGCTCGCCTCGTAGTTCGCGAGAATGCCTCCGCCGGCGAAGAGGGGCTGTCTGGCCTCGACCGACCACGCGTAGTTCTCCTTCGTCCCCGTTTTGATGGTGCTCGCCGGGATCAGGGGCGGAGCACCGGGAAAATTAAAGGTCGGTTCCTCGTTGAGGCGGTTGTAACTGTAGGCTGTGCTGAATTTCGGGAGGAAGCCGGTGAATGCCTCCTTCCGCTGCGCCTCAGCCCCCCGGACCCCTTCCCGTGCCGCATGGATGAGGACGCTCCGCTTCAGCGCGAGATCAATGCTCTCGTAAAGCGACAGCGGCTTGACCGTCTCCGCCGCGTGGGCGGCCGTCACCGCTGCTGCGATCAGCGTGGCGATGACTCCGCAGAGAAACCATCGTTTAGTGCGCATTTTTCCTGACCCCCTCCAGAAAAATATCGATCACAAACGGGACGTTGCCAATCAGAGACGCCCCTTTCATCATGGCCAGCCACTTGGAGGCGCAGGAATTGATTATGCCCGTCAGGGCGGCGGCCATCATCCGCGGGTCCATCTCTTTCAGGATGCCGGCGCGGATGCCCTCGCGGATCACCTCTTCCGTGAAGGAGACGTGGACGGCGTAATCGGCCACCATCCGTATCCGAAGCGCCGCGCTTCCCTCGGATAGAGAAAGATGATCCCCCCGGATGAAGATGCTGCAGAACTCCGCATTGTTTTCGACGAACCGGAATTGTGAAGCGACCAAACATTCGATCTTTCGGATGGTATCCTCCTCCATGGCCACCGACTCCCGGACGCCGGAGTACATCATGTTCAGCTTTTCAGTGAGCATCGCGGTGTAGAGCTGCTCTTTGCTCTCGAAGAACTGGTAGAGCGTACCGACGGCGAACCCCGAGGCGCCCGCAATCTCCGCTACGGTGGTGTTGTGAAATCCCTTGGCGGCAAAGATCTTTTCCGCTTGTTCGAGGATCTCCGCACGTCTCAGTTTGAATTCCCGTTCCTTGCGCTCCGCTTTATCCATCGTTGATCTCATATTCAGATAATATAGGGGCTATTCATTTTATGAATGGCGGTTCACCATGCTTTCAAAAACCGATTTTGTCAAGCGGAATTTGGCAACGAAATTGAGACATAAAACCCGCACCCCCTATAGCCCCGACAGCGCCTCGAGCACGGTGATGATGACGCAGGAGTCCTTCTCGCCGTTTCCCCGGGAGCAGGCCGCCCGCAGCATCTCAAGCGACAGGCTGGCGGTCGGAAGAACCACGCCGCATCAGTAACCATGGCGATCACGACCTCGGAGGCCGCCGCCACTTCGACCGGAGATCCGGCCCATGCCGCACCGGCTGCGACCACTTCAGCCGCCTTTCCCCGGGTGCGGTTCCAGACGGTCACGGGGAAACCGGCCCTCAAGAGCGCCTGGCTCATCGGACGACCCATCAAACCCATACCGATAAATCCGATCCGCTGCATCATTCCGTTCCAATGCTCCTTTGTTGGTCGAGAGATGGCTTTTGCTGGTAAGAAATATACTGGCGGCTTTTGCGTGTCAAGGAAAGATCAATAGTCGCATCTTCCGGTTGATGCGAACTTACATGAAAAAGGATGAGATCAAAGCCCGATCGCAAGCAACCTAACTTTCACCCATCAATAACCTCTATTGTGTTGCGATCTTACCGATTATTTATTGGAAGTCGAGATTATGGATGAAAGGTTTGTGTAGTAGATTTGGTAATGAGCAAAAGTGATCAAAGAAAAAATGAAATGCACCGCTTGTTGGTGCCACCTACTACCGTTGGGTGGTGAGCTTTCATCAGAACCGAGGATTACGGATCGCAAGAGAGTCTCAACGAAGCTCATCCGTCGCTTTGTAGCGCATAGGAAAAGCGGTTCCCCGCCCTGCCGATCAAGTGCCCCTATACGGCCGAAACTGTTTCGAATGGGCCAACATCAAGCAGGATCTCAAGGCCCTGCAGGAGATCACGATTGAAGACAGAGGCAAGACGCTCGCCATAAGAAGTGAATGCCTCGGGACCTGCGGGAAGATTTTCCAGGCGGTCGGCGTCGCCATCCCGTCGACAATCCGGGAAGTGGCATGACGCACTTCAAAGAGCAATCTGTGGTGCCAAGAACTTTCCCAAGGCACCCATCTATCTAAAATGGCAGGACTATTATTAGACTACTGTCAAAGATCAGCTTTACCTTTGGCAGGGAGCATCTTGATGCTCTTGTGCTGGACGATGGCCTCCAGCTTTTTCAGTTCCAGAGGAGGGGCCACCCGGAACATGCCGTTGCCGTAAAAGCATCCATCGGTTACGAGAAGGACCGGGCTACGGATGACCGGGATATCCGAGCGCACTCAGGGTTGCCCAGGCAGCGCTGTAGATGCCTTCCAGAATACAGGTAGCCAGGGTAGTCTGGCCGTTCGATCCATCAATCATCGGCATCAACACGACGATGGAAACGTCTGTATCGGGATTATATCTAATTGTTGAAAGATAACCGCAGATTGCGCCATTGTGACCGTAGCCGAGATTTTTCACATGATCGCAGCCGAGAGCATAACTGCCGGTTGCGTATGGGCTGATATCCGATATCATCGTGGTTACTGTTGTCGAGTTGAGGACGTTTTTGCCGGTAAACAGGGTCCTTACGAACCTGTTCAGATCAACAAAATTTCCATACCCGTTTCCCTCTCCCACATGCGCGCTCATATTCCATGAGGTGTAAACATCCGGAACAGAACTGCCCTCCGGATACTCATTGCCTGACACATAAGGCGTGGGAAGAGTATTGTCAGCGGCAAGATGCGGAAACTTGATCACACTCAGAGGTACCGGCGATGATCCGCCGATCACGTGGTCGTACAGATAATCGCTGTACGTTTTCGAGGTACCGGCCCTTGCGCTGTATACACGGGCAATGATTTCACTGAGAATGGTATAGCCGGTATTGCTGTACTTGGGGGTTTTTGTGCCCGGGGCAAAATAATAGAGATTATGAAGGGTAAGCTGCCCGACAAGCTCACCTGCGCTGAACTGATGCGAGGGATCAAGGGTCAACTGTTGTCCCACGTATGACATGCCGCCCCAATCCGTCCTGGATTCGTTATCTACATCATAAACACCGGCAGCGTGCTGCAAAAGCTGCTCTATCGTGATTGAATTCTTGTAAGGGATATTCCATGCTGGAGTATCAGGAACATAGGGAATTAAGACGCCCGGAATGGTGGCGGTAATGAGCGAACTGATATCAAGCCATCCATCCTGATGCATCTTCAATATTGCCGTGGCTGTAAAGGTTTTCGTATTGCTGGCAAACCGGAAGTGTATGCCTTCCGTCAGTCGTTCTGCTGCGGAATCGGCCGAACTGACGAACCAGGCGCCGTTAGGCGTCTGGACATACACGCTGATACTGGGTACTGGTTTGCCGAGTGTTGCGGATAACTGGGAGCGAACATTGTCGACAGCGGCCTGGATAGCCGTTCTTCCGCTGTCATTACTACCGCTGGTGCTGCAGGCGGAAATGAATGAAACGAAGAGAACAAGCAGCGTCTTCAAGAAACTGTTCATAAAATACCTCCAGAGAGATTACTAATACAAACGAAATAAATATTGTTACACTCCTACGGAATCACCCTCTACCTACCCTCTTTGATAAGACATTTCGAAGTGAAAGGATGTATGTCTTTCAAAATTATTGGATGCTTGATAGCAGGAAGTTGTCAGCAAATCTCGGAAGCTGGCAACTCCCAGAGGGCCTGCAGTCCCTGCAGGCTTGCTTCGGCTCATGTGTAACGGTGCATCCGCTGGCGGGCTTTTATAAACGTTCAAAGATGGCTATTGCCTCACTTTCGTTTTCCGTTCCCCAGTGAATGTCTTGTACCCCTTCATATTCGGTGGTCTCATATGGAAAGGCCTCCGCCAAGAAGATCGCTTTATCTTTGTATTTTTCTGTTTCTGGTTTCAGGTAATTCTACTCCGTCACATAATCCCATCCCCCTCCTACCTCCCCCTTTGAAGGGGGAGAAACCGGCATTTCCCCTCCCCTTCAGCGGGAGGGCCAGGGTGGGATGGGGTAAGAAAGTTATCTGTCGGAGTCGTAGTAATACCAGAACACAATATCGTATGTTGGGATCGAAAACATTGTCATGACTCCTTCGAGGTAAAATCTACATCAATCGCATTGACATGTCTATTGTTTCTTTCAGGAAGTTGTGCGTAATCTGAATGAACGGAAAATAAGCCATCAATCCTTTGCACCTTCAATCCGAAATCAATGAACTCACCCGAAGAGTGTCACCGAAGCCTTGATAACGCTCTCGACAATCTCGCGGATACCCTTCAGCGCCGATTCCGGTGTTTGATCCAGCCAGCTCAAACTGGGGAATTCGGCACATAAGCCTACATATTCCTGATCATCTTCAGACCAGGTTACGCGGTACGTACAACGATCATTTTTCAGTGGCATGTTTAACCTCCAACTTTTCAATAGCCAGCAGTACCTGTTTTACCTGATACGCCTTGGCCTTAGCCTTTCCCTTATTGATATTTATGTCAAGCAGGTTTTGTTTCGCATCATTTTTTGCTTGACAGCGGCCTCTTATTCGGTGTAGCGAAGCAAAACTTTTGGGTGCTGGTCGCCTTTTTGCGTTGAACTTTTTTCTCGAGGTTGTGAAGCATGATTGAATACATCCCCATCCTCGTCTTACTCTGTTTTGCCATTCTGATTGCCGTTCTCATCGTCGGCGCTTCGCACCTTCTGGGTCACAGAATTTCCGGAAAAGCCAAACTTTCCACCTACGAGTGCGGGATGCAGACCATCGGTCCCACCCGGATGAAGATGAATATCCGCTATTACATCATCGCCATGCTTTTTCTGATCTTCGATATCGAAATCATGTTTCTCTACCCGTGGGCGCTGGTGACGGGGGGGCTCCAGATGTTCGGTTTCGTGGAGATGCTGATTTTCGTCGCCGTCCTGTTTGTCGGTTATCTCTATGTGTGGAAGAAAGGGGCCCTGGAATGGGAGTAGAAGCCGCGGCAGCCGCCTCTTTGCAGGAAGTGATCAACTGGGCAAGAAAAAATTCCGTATGGCCCGTAACCTTCGGCCTTGCCTGCTGCGCCCTGGAGATGATGGTGGCCAGTTCGTCAACCTATGACATTGCCCGCTTCGGCTCGGAGGTGTTCCGGCCCTCTCCCCGCCAGACGGACCTGATGATCGTCGCCGGAACAGTGACCAAGAAAATGGCGCCCATGCTGAAGCGCATCTACGAGCAAATGCCCGAACCGAAATGGGTCATCGCCTATGGGGCCTGCGCATGCAGCGGCGGGATTTTCCAGACCTACAATGTCGTCCAGGGCGTCGACCAGATCATCCCCGTGGATGTCTACGTGCCCGGTTGTCCTCCCCGGCCCGAAGGTCTTCTGAAAGGGATCATCACCCTTCAGGAGAAGATCGCCGCAGAGCCGGCGGGACAAAGAAACCTTGTCAGTTTGCCGTGGGGGAACAATGGCTAAGTGCATGGCCGGTGATCTGCTGAAGGAAACCTTCCCGGAGGCGGTGCGGGACATCGAAGAATTCCGACGGGAAACAAGCATCACCATCGATGCGGGCAAGATCAGGGAGGTCATGACTTTCCTGAAGGAAAATGAAAAGCTTTGTTACGATCTGCTCCTGGACCTTGCCGGCGTGGACTTCGATGACCGCTCTCCCCGCTTCATGATCGCTTATCTGTTGCACAGCACGAAATTCAACAACAAACTCCGGATCAAAACGACGGTTGCGGAAGGCGCTTCTCTGGATACGGTCAGTGATATCTGGATAGCGGCGGACTGGATGGAGCGGGAAGTGTATGACCTGTTCGGGATAATATTCAATAATCATCCGTATTTAAGACGTATTCTTCTGCCCGAGGATTTTGTCGGCCACCCCTTGAGAAAGGATTTCCCTGTCAAAGGACCGGATTTCGGTCAACCGCTTCAGGTTTGCTTAGAGGAAGAACGATAACGTTTTTGAGGGCTTCGAATCAATGGTTGAATCCCGCTACATGACGATCAATATGGGGCCGCAGCATCCCGCAACCCACGGCGTACTGAGGCTGCTTTTGGAACTTGACGGGGAGATCATTGTCAAGGCTGAACCGCACATCGGTTATCTGCATCGGGGTATCGAAAAATTATCCGAATCCATGACCTATCCCCAGGCCCTCACCCTGACGGACAGGCTTGACTATACCAGCGCCCTCTCCAACAATCTTGCCTACTGCCTTGCCGTAGAGAAACTGCTGGATATAAAAATACCGAAGAGGGCCCAATATCTGCGGGTTCTGATGGCCGAGCTCCAGCGGATCGCCGCCCACCTTCTCTGGGTGGCGACGCATGCCCTCGACCTTGGGGCGATGACGCTGCTCTTCTACGCCTTCCGGGAAAGGGAAACCATTCTGGAGATCCTGGAATTGGCGACCGGCGCAAGGCTGACGCCGAGTTTTATCCGGATCGGCGGTCTGGCGAGCGACATTCCCGCCACCTTTCTGCCCCGCGTGAAGGCGTTTGTGGAGGATTTTCCCAGGCGGGTGGATGATTACGAAACGCTGCTGACGGAAAACATCATCTGGAAGAAAAGAACAACGAACATCGCGCCGATGTCCGCGGAAGAGTGCATTCAGTACGGCGTCACGGGGCCGGTGCTGAGGGCTTCCGGCGTCTGTTATGACGTCCGAAAGGCCTATCCCTACTCGAGCTACGAAGATTTTGATTTTGAAATCCCGCTGGGCAGCCACGGGGATGTCTATGACCGATATCTCGTGAGAATGAAAGAAATGCGGCAGTCAAACCGGATTGTGAAGCAGGCCGCGGAGAAGCTGCCCGACGGTCCGTTCGCCGCTGTGGACGCCCCGCTGGTTGTGCCGCCGGCGAAGGAAGAGGTGGGCCGGGACATTGCGGCGCTGATACGCCATTTCAAGATCATGCAAGAGGGGTTCCGGCCGCCGTGCGGCGAGGTTTACGCCTCCATCGAATCGTCGAAAGGGGAACTCGGTTTTTATCTCATCAGCGACGGGACCAACAAGCCCTTCCGGATGAGGATCAGACCGCCCTCCTTCATCAATCTGGCCGCGCTGCCGAAGATGATCGAGGGACAGATGGTCGCCGATGTCGTCGCCGCCATCGGCAGTATCGACATTGTGTTGGGAGAGATCGACAGATAGGTTAATTATGACAGACATCATTTTCAGTTCCTGGCAGAACGAACGGTTTGACGGCAGGGAGGCCGCGGCGCCGGACAACAGGCCTCCCGTGAATGTGAAGCTGGCCGCCGAGTTCGGCCCCGGTGAGCCGATCAAGGCCCTCATGGGCTGGGACGGCATCGTGCTTCGCGATGACGACGTCGATATCGTTGACATGTGCGCAAAGTATGCGGAGGCGGTGCAGCAGGAGTCCTGCGGCAAGTGTTTCCCCTGCCGCGTCGGGACAAGGATCGTCGCTGATTGGCTGAAGAAGATCGCCGCCGGAGAGGGAAAGGAGGCGTACCCGGAGAAAATCAGAGATTTGTCCCTCTCCATCCGCGACGGATCCAAGTGCTCCATCGGTCAGACGGGGATGAACCCCATCCTCCACGCGCTGCAATATTTCCCGCAGGCCTTTGCCGCAGCGATCACGGAGCAGAAAAAGGCCAAAGAGGGCCGCTACCGTTACTCCGTCACCGCCCCCTGCATCAGCGTGTGCCCCAGCAGTCTCGACATCCCCCGCTATGTGGAAGAAATCAGCGAACAGCGATTCGCCGAATCGCTGGCGACCATCCGACAGGGCGTCTGCATGGCCGGGACACTGGGAAGGGTCTGTATCCGTCCCTGTGAATCAAACTGCCGCCGGGCGAATATCGATGAGGCCATTTCCATCAAATGGCTGAAACGGTATGTCGCCGATTATGAAATTGAAAAGAACCGACATCCGGAGATCCGAGGCCATCAGCATAAGGATAGCAAGAAGGTGGCGGTCATCGGCGCCGGTCCGGCGGGATTGTCCTGCGCCTACTACCTAAGTCTGATGGGTTATCGGGTAACCATCTTTGAGAAACTGCCCGAGCCCGGCGGCATGGCCGCCGTGGGCATCCCCGATTACCGCCTGCCGCGGGCGATCATCCGTAGCGAAGTGGAGATCGTCAAGAAGGCAGGTGTGGAGATCCGCTATGGCGTCGAGATCGGGAAGGAGATAAAATTCGCCGATATCCGGAAGGATCATGACGCCGTCTTCATCGGCGTGGGCGCCCAGGGCAGTTCGCCCATGGGGGTGGAGGGTGAAGAGAAGAACTACCGCGGTTTCATCTCCGGCGTCCAGTATCTTCTGGACATCAATCTGGGAAGAGATCCATACCCGGAAGGGAAAAAAGTGGTGGTCGTCGGCGGCGGCAACGTGGCGATCGACTGCGTGCGCTCCTCCTTCCGCATCGGGAAACCGGATGTGAACCTCGTCTACCGACGGTCGAAGGCGGAGATGCCCGCCGATCCGGTGGAGATCAAGGATGCCGAGGATGAAAAAGTCAACTTCCACTACCTCTGCAATCCGACGAAAATACTCGAGAAAAACGGAAAGGTCATCGGAGTGGAATGCCTCCGCATGGAGCTGGGCGAACCGGATCAAAGCGGCAGGAGAAGGCCCGTCCCCGTGCCCGGTTCGGAATTTATCATTGAAACGGATATCCTCATCCCGGCCATCGGTCAGAAGGTGGATTATTCCTTCCTGGAAGAAACAGACGGCATCAAGCTGTCGAAATGGAAAACGGTTGATTCCGACGGAGAAACCTTTGCCACCTCGCAGGCGGGGGTGTTCGCCTCCGGTGACTGCGTTACCGGTCCCGATGTGCTGGTCAGGGCAACGGGCAACGGCAAGAGAGCGGCGGAAAAGATCGACCTCTTCCTGACCGGCAACAAGGTGGAAGCCTCGATCGATGAAAAATTCAGAACCCTTTTTTCCACCCTCGGGGTATACGACAAAAAGGAGCAGCTCGGCGTCATCGGCGGTCTCAAGCGGGCGCACCTGCCGATGCTCGACCCGGAAGAGCGGAAGCTGACCTTCGAGGAAGTGGAAGCAGGCTTCAGTACCCCGGTGGCGCTCGGCGAGGCCGCACGATGTCTGCGCTGCTACAGGATCGGCATGATTGCACTGGGTTGAACGGTAAGGAATGGACATGATTCGGTTAACCATCGACGGAAAAGAGATCGTCACCCAGCAGGGGAAGACCATCCTCGAGGCGGCCCGGGAGGGAGGCATCGCCATCCCGACCCTCTGTTACCATGAGCGGCTCTCCCCCATCGCCTCCTGTCGCCTCTGCATCGTGGAGGTGGAAGGCTATGAGCAGCCGATGACCTCCTGCACCACACCGGCGGTGGAGGGTATTTCCGTAATCACCCGATCGGACCGGCTCTTGAAGATGAGGCGGGAATTCCTGAACCTCATCCTCACCTCGCATCCGCTGGATTGCCCCCAGTGCGACAAGGGGGGAGAATGTCGGGTCCAGGATCTCGCCTATGAACATGGCATCGAAAAGGTTGAATACGAGGCTCTTCGAAAAGACCGAAAAGAAGAGTATGCCACGCCGCTGATCCGTTACTGGGAGCTCCGATGCGTCCTCTGCGGGAGATGCGTCCAGGGCTGCCGGGAGGTGTCGGGAAGAGCGGCCATCGACATCAAGGGCAACGGCTTTGAGGCCCGGATCGCCCCGACGGAGAACGGCGACTGCATCTCCTGCGGCGAGTGTCTTTCCCTGTGCCCGGTCGGCGCCCTCACGGAAACCCTGAGCCCGGTCAAAGGGAGGGTCTGGCAGAGTGAAAGAACCGATACCACCTGCCCCCATTGCGGTTTCGGATGCCGGCTGACGCTGAACGTGATTGACGGAAAAATCATCAGCAAGGTGATTAGTGAGACGAACCTTCCGCCCAACAACACCTCCCTGTGCATCCGCGGGCGTTTCGGCTATGATTTTACGAACCACGAAGCGAGGTTGACCGAACCCTTTCAACGAATCGATGGTGAGAAAAAGAAACTCGAACGGGAAGAGGTCCTGAAGATAACGGCGGAGAACCTTCGGCGGCTCTCCGACGAGGGGAAGGGGATCGGGTTTATCGTTTCACCGCGGGCCACCAACGAAGAGATCTTCCTGATCTCCCGGATTGCGGCGCTCTTCGAGAATGGCCGCGTCGCCTCCTCCGCCTCCTACCATACGGGAAAAGTGGCCGCCGCCTTCCGGCAGATGGGGATAAGCCCCGGTTACCGTTACGACACGATTCGCACCTGCAAAACGATCATCGTGGCCGGCGCCGATCTGCTGATCAACAACCACCTGCTGGCCAACAAGGTCAGGGAGGCCGTCAAATGGAACGGCGCCAGGGTCATCGTCGTTGACCCCCTCCCCAGCGCGCTGGCCGGCATCGCCGACGCCCATTTGAAGATTGCACCCGGGCAGGATGCCGAGGTTTTCAACGCCCTCTCCCGAAGGTTGCTCTTGGACGACAAGTACGACAAAGAGGCCGAAACCTTTGAGGGTTTTGTTGAATTGAGGAAGGCCCTTACGGCAGAATACGGGGACAGATTTCAAATCTGTCCCCTGTCCCCCCTGATGTCGACCGGCGTGGAAGCGGAGATGCTGGATAAGGCCTATTGTCTGATCCGCGATGAAGGGAATACGGGGGTTATTTTTGCCTCCGGCATCACGAATAGTGGGGAGAGCCTCGCGGCGCTTCTGAATTTCTGCCTGCTGAAAGGTCTGCACAAACGGGGGCTGATCATGCCGGCCGCCCTCCAGGCCAATGCCTTGGGTGCGGTTTCCATCGTGAAGGATATGGCCCTGCCCGATGAACTTCTCTGCGATTCCCGCATCTCCGGACTTTTCATCTACGAGGAGGACCCGTTCCATTACCTGAACGGAGAGATGGTCAAAAACGCGCTCGGTCAAAAGGAGTTCATCGCGGTATGCGATCTGCTGCCGACGGCCGTCATGGATTATGCCCGTCTGGTCTTACCCTCCGCCGGTTTTGCCGAGAAGGAAGGCACCTTCATCTCCGGCGACGGCCGCGTGAGGGCCGTCAGGAAGGCCTGCCGGGGAACGGCGGCGGGATATGAATTCCTGAATGAACTTTCCGGCCGTCTGGGAGGGAAACGATACAACAACCCGGCGGAGATCAAAAGTGAACTCCAACGGCTGGGCATCCTCCAGGAAGAGGGCGACACGGTAGAGGCGCCGGGGATCGGCAAGGCAAGGTTTGCGGCATTTGGGGACATCTTGCCGCAAGGTGTCCCCCCTAACATCATGATGCCTCATCGTGTCCCCTCCCATGATGCGGCATCGTGTCCCCCAAAGGATGCGCATGGAGAGACCGGAAAATACCGGCTGATCCTCCGCGACCTCTTCATGAACCACCACCTCTGCGGGGGACATGATGCCGCATCGTGTCCCCCCGGGAAAGGTATCGCCCGGGTGCAGAAGGATCTGCTGTTCATGTCACCTGAAGATGCCGCGCTCCTCCATATCGCCACCGGAGAGAGTGTCTGCATCGAAAGCGCCGACGGCGCCGTGACCAGACCGGTTACGATCAAGGCGGGAATGAAAACGGGCGTTCTGGAGTGCGTTCTCGGGGACACCTTGGGGCAAGGTGTCCCCATACGCAGCGAGATGCTTGCGCTTTCGTTGCGGCCGTCCAAGGTGATTGCGGTATCCGTGCGGAAGGTTTAACTTTAACGGATCGTTTAAGGTTTTGATATGGAACTGTACTATTATATCCTGGAAGTGGTCATAAAAAATCTGGTCGTCATTTCGATTCTAATGCTCTTTGTGGCCTATCTCACCCTCGCGGAAAGGAAATTCCTGGGCTACCTCCAGGTCCGGCTGGGACCCAACCGGGTGGGGACCTGGGGATTGCTCCAACCCATTGCGGACGGGATAAAATCCTTCGTCAAAGAAGACATCATTCCGATCAACGCCGACAAGCCCGTTTATGTGATCGCCCCGATGATCTCCTTTGTCGCCGCCCTTTCCATGTTTGCCGTCATTCCCTTTGGAGACAGCGTTACCCTCTTCGGGCGGGAGATCAAACTGGTCATCGCGGATGTGGATATCGGGATCCTCTATATCTTCGCCATGGGAACCTTGGGGGAATACGGCATCGTCCTGGGAGGCTGGTCATCGGGCAACAAATACGCCATCCTGGGGGCGCTCCGGGCGGCGGCGCAGATGATAAGTTACGAAGTCGCGCTGGGGCTCATCGTGATCGGAACGATTATTCTTTCCGGTTCCCTGCGCCTGACCGAAATCGTGGAAGCCCAGAGAGATGTCTGGTTTATCGTCTATCAACCCTTTGCCTTTCTTTT
This sequence comes from Syntrophales bacterium, assembly GCA_030654195.1. Lineage (GTDB taxonomy): Bacteria > Desulfobacterota > Syntrophia > Syntrophales > UBA5619 > UBA5619. The sequence continues at coordinate 25,299 of JAURXV010000008.1, forward strand.
GTACATTGTGGCGGCGCTGGCCGAGATCAACCGAACGCCCTTCGACATGCCGGAATCGGAAAGCGAGTTAGCCTGCGGATTCAACATCGAGTACAGCAGCATGAAGTTCGCCCTTTTCATGATTGCCGAGTATGCCCATCTGGTCACGGTGGCCGCCCTGACCACGACGTTGTTCCTGGGCGGCTGGCTGGGGCCGGTTTTACCCGGACCGGTGTGGTTTATCTTGAAAACGTTATTGATCATTTTCATCTTCATCTGGATCAGGGGCACCTACCCGCGGATGCGTTACGACCACATCATGAAATTCGGATGGAAGTTCCTCTTTCCGGCGGCGTTAGCCAACGTGGTGATCACCGCCTTTATTGTGGCGCTGAGATAGTGAGGCAATGATGATACTCCCTCTGCTGAAAGGGCTTCGACTGACCTTAAAGATGTTTTTTTCCAAACCGGTCACCATACGGTATCCGGAGGAAAAAAGGGCGCTATCGCCCCGCTGGCGGGGAATGCATTACTTTGAAAAAAATGAGACGGGCGAGACCGCCTGTGTGGCCTGCGGGTTATGCGTTGCCGTGTGTCCTTCGCACTGCATCACGCTGGAAATCCGGGAGCGTGAAGACGGTTCCCGTTATCCCGGAAGATACGAAATCGAAGCCCTGAGATGCATATTCTGCGGCTTCTGCCAGGAGGCCTGTCCGGTCAATGCGATCAAATTGGGGCAGAACTACGAGTATGTTCATTACGCAAGGAAAGAGTTCCTGCTGACGAAGGAAAGCCTGCTTTCCGCCAAAGGATGAAAAGATGGATGCCATAGGATTCAAGTTCATACTGTTCATGATTACGGCGCTCGTGGTCATCGTCTCTTCCGTACTGATGGCAACCCGGAAAAATCCCATTCACAGCGCGCTGTGGATGATCGTCACCTTCTTTGCGATGGCCGTTATTTATCTGCTGCTCAATGCCCAGTTCATCGCGGTGGCCCAGGTCATGGTCTATGCCGGCGCGATCATGATGCTGATCCTCTTTGTCATCATGATGGTCAACATGGACAAGGGGGATGAGAAGAAAACAACCAAAGCACCCTGGTCATTCGGAAAAAAGATGGCCGCGGCGCTGCTCATGGTCATCCTGCTCGTCGAGTTGCTCTTCGGCGCGCTGTTTTACCGGATGACGGCCAGGGTCGGCGATTATCCGGCCGATGCGGTCGCCGCCGTGGGGAATGCAAAAACGGTGGGGGCCCTGCTGTACGGCCAGTATCTCTTTCCGTTCGAGGTTGCGTCGATCCTGCTTTTGATCGGTATTGTGGGGGCCGTCGTCATTGCCAAAAGGAACAAATGACGGCGTGGTCATCATCAACAGGAGAAAGAAATGTTTCAGGAAATCCCTTCCGGTTTGTGTTTGGTTTTGAGCGGCATCATTTTTTCGATCGGGGCGATCGGTGCGATCACCCGAAGAAATGTGATCGTCATCTTCATGTGCATCGAACTCATGTTAAACGCGGTTAATCTGGCATTTATCGCCTCCGGCAACGCATTTTCCTCCATGGACGGAGCGGTGTTCGTTTTTTTCATCATGACCGTCGCCGCCGTGGAGGCCGCCGTGGGTCTGGCCATCTTTGTGATGGTCTTCCGTCTTCAGGGAACGGTCAACGCCGATGAAGTCAACCTGTTGAAAGGCTGAAAAAACAGAATCCAATATTCATCGCTTTGTAACGCTTTTTTAAGGAAGTACATTTATGGCTGATTATATCTGGCTGATACCCTGTTTCCCGGCATTGGGATTCATCATCAACGCTTTCCTCGGAAGTCGAATCTCCCGGACCTCTGTTTCCTGGGTCGCCTGCCTTGCGATCTTTTTCTCCTTTCTGGCATCCCTCGCCGTTTTTTTCCAGTTTCTGGAGATGCCGGCGGCGGCCAGGGTCTTCGAGTCGGACCTCTACAACTGGATCGCCTCGGGCGAATTTCGTGTGCCGATCGGTTTCAGAATCGACGCCCTTTCGGTGATCATGTGCCTTGTGGTCACGGGGGTGGGGTTTCTGATTCACGTCTATTCCATCGGGTATATGCACGATGATCCCGGATTCAAGCGATTTTTCATTTACCTGAACCTCTTCGTCTTCATGATGCTTCTTCTGGTGACGGGGAACAACCTGCTGCTGATGTTCGTGGGTTGGGAAGGCGTCGGGCTCTGTTCCTATCTGTTGATCGGTTTCTGGTATGAAAAAGATTCAGCGGTAACCGCCGGCAAAAAAGCATTTATTGTCAATCGGATCGGTGACTTCGGTTTTCTGTTGGGCATCTTTCTTTTATTTGTCAGTCTGGGGGAGCAGGGGGTATGGACGCTGAATTTCGGGGAGATACAGAAGAGCGCCCATCTGCTGAACGGCGACGTCGTTACGCTGATCACCCTGCTGTTTTTTGTGGGGGCCATCGGAAAATCGGCACAGATCCCCCTTTACGTCTGGCTGCCCGACGCGATGGAAGGGCCGACGCCGGTGAGTTCGCTTATCCATGCGGCGACGATGGTCACGGCAGGCGTCTACATGATCGCCCGTCTTAATTTCCTCTACAGCATGGCGCCCGAGACCATGATCATTGTCGCGCTGATCGGCGTATTGACGGCGTTTTTCGCCGCCTCCATCGGTTTCGCCCAGTATGACATCAAGAAGATCCTCGCCTATTCCACCATCAGCCAGTTGGGCTTCATGTTCGTGGCCATGGGTGTGGGCGCCTATGCGGCGGGCATTTTCCATCTGATGACCCACGCCTTTTTCAAGGGACTCCTCTTCCTGGCGGCGGGAAGCGTGATGCACGCGATGAGCGGTGAGTTGGACCTGAGGAACATGGGGGGATTGAGAAAGAAAATCCCGGTCACCTACTGGACCTTTTTTATCGCCTGCCTGGCCATTTCCGGGATACCCGGATTTTCAGGATACTTCAGCAAGGACGAGATCCTCTGGAAGGCCTTCAGCTCTTCTCAAGGCCATACGCTGATCTGGCTGCTGGCCGCCGTGACGGCCGGGATGACCGCCTTCTACATGTTTCGGCTTTTCTTCACCGTCTTTCACGGGGAAAGTCGCGCCTCCGCGGAGACCAAACATCATATCCACGAATCCCCCAAGGTGATGACCATCCCGTTGTCGATCCTGGCCTTTTTATCCCTTGTCGGCGGTTACGCGGGCATTCCTTCCCTGCTGGGAGGGAATAACGCGATCGAACACTTTCTGGCGCCGATTTTCGGTTCGGCAACGCCTGCGCCATCCACAGCGGGCGGTTTTGATCTGATCGGTGCGGCCTGGGCGTCCACGACGGCAACGGCGGGGCACGACGGCTCACTGGAAATGACCCTGATGGTTGCCTCCGTGATGATCGCCCTTTTCGGAATAACCCTGGCCTACATCCTCTACGTCAAGAGGCCTGAGCTGCCGGGACGGTTTACGGCAACCTTCTCTCGACTCTATCGCGCCGTCAATAATAAGTATTTCGTAGATGAGTTTTATGAGCTGCTCTTTGTCCGAGGCACCCTGAAGGCGGGCGCCCTGCTCCTCAAGGTGGTGGACAACGGCATGATCGAAGGCGCCGTCAACGGTATGGCCGTTGTCGTGGAACGGGCGGGCGGACGATTAAGACGGCTTGAGACCGGTTACGTTCAGGAATATGCGCTCGCCATCATCCTCGGCGCCGTGATCGTGATCGGTTATCTCGTTGTAATACCGATGTTTTAGATAAAGTAATGGATCGGTGAATAGACATGGTATTCCCTCTGTTGAGCACAATTATTTTTTTACCCCTGGGCGTTGCGCTTGTTTTGATACTGCTGCCGCGGAAAAACCCCCTTCTGATAAAGGTTTTTACCCTCATCTGGACGATTCTGGAATTTGGTCTCTCCCTCCCGCTGTTCTTCAATTTTAATGAAAAAACGGCGGGGATGCAGTTCATGGAAAACCTGGATTGGTTTCCCGAATTCGGCATCGGCTACATCCTCGGCGTGGACGGCATCAGCATGCTCCTGGTGCTTTTGACAACCTTCCTCACCGTGCTGTGCGTGCTCTGTTCCTGGAACTCGATCACGGATAAAGTGAAGGAATACTATGCGTCGTTCCTGCTGTTGGAAACGGCCATGTTAGGCGCCCTCTGCGCACTGGATCTCGTCCTCTTTTACATCTTCTGGGAGCTGATGCTGGTGCCCATGTACCTCCTCATCGGGGTCTGGGGCGGCCCGCGCCGGATCTATGCGGCCATCAAGTTTTTTCTCTTTACCATGGTGGGCAGCGTGCTGATGCTCCTGGCGATCATGGCCCTCTATTTCCACTACGGCCGCGATACGGGGCTCTATACCTTCAACCTCCTGGATCTCTACAAGGCAAACATCCCGGTCATGAAGCAATACTGGCTCTTTGCCGCCTTTGCGCTCTCCTTCGCCATCAAGGTGCCGATGTTCCCCTTTCATACGTGGTTGCCCGACGCCCACACAGAGGCGCCCACGGCAGGCAGCGTCATTCTGGCCGGCGTCCTGCTGAAAATGGGGACTTATGGATTCCTGAGGTTTGCCATTCCCCTCTTCCCGCAGGCCGCCTTCGCCGCGGCGCCGATCATCTCCATTCTCGCGCTGATCGGGATCATCTACGGCGCCATCATGTGCATCATGCAGACCGACCTGAAAAGGCTGATCGCCTACTCATCGGTCAGCCACCTGGGGTATGTGATGCTCGGCATCTTTGCCTTCAACATGCAGGGGCTGGAAGGGGGCATCTACCAGATGCTCAATCACGGCGTCAGCACCGGGGGGCTCTTCCTCATCGTCGGCATGATCTATGAGAGACGGCATACGCGGATGATCGCCGACTTCGGCGGGCTTTCCAAAGTCATGCCGAGGCTGGCCGTTTTTTTCATGATCATCACGCTCTCCTCGATCGCGCTGCCCGGCACGAACGGCTTCGTGGGCGAATTTCTGATCCTGCTTGGCGTTTTCAGAAGCAATATAAGCTATGGGGTGCTGGCCGCCTCCGGCGTCATTTTAGGCGCCGTGTACATGCTGTGGATGTTCCAGCGCGTCATGTTCGGACAGATTACGAAGGAGGAGAATAGAGGTTTAAAAGACATTTCGAAAAGGGAAACGGTCATCCTTTGCGCGATTGTCTTTTTCATATTTTTCATGGGACTCTATTCCCAGGCTTTCTTCAGGAAGATGGACGCAACGGCCGCAGGCTATCTCCAGAACATGCAGACGAAAATTGCGAGTTACAATCCGGCGGGCCCGGTTCCATGGAGATGAAAGGTAGGAAAATATGGTTGTCATGAAACCGGAACTTGCCTTCGGTTGGATCATGCCGGAGATTGTGATTACGCTCTCCGCTGTTTTCATTTTACTGTTGTCCGCCTTTCGCCGGAAGAGCGATATCGGGCGCCTTGCGGGCGGCGTATCGCTGATCGGCGCAGGTCTCGCGTTTTTCCTGACCTGCCGGTTATGGAACAGCGACGTCGACATCTATAACGGACTTTACACGATCGACAACTTCGGCCTTTTTTTCAAGGCGCTGGTGCTGGTGATTTCGCTTCTCGTGACGCTGTTGTCGCTCCGGTACGTTGAACGGGAAGAGATGATCAAAGGTGAATATTACGCGCTGCTGCTGTTCGGCATCCTGGGCATGATGATCATGGTTTCCTCCAACCATTTCGTCACCATCTTCATCGGCCTGGAGGTCATGTCCATCGCAATCTATGTCCTTTGCGGCCTCCTGATCGGCAATCCCCGATCGGCGGAGGCCTCTCTCAAGTACTTTTTACTGGGGGCCTTTGCCACCGCCTTTCTGCTGTACGGCATCGCGCTGATCTACGGCACGACCGGCATACTGGATGTCCGCGAAATTGCGCGTTATGTGACCTCAGGAAACTTCCTGATTACACCCGCCTTCATGGCGGGGATGGCCCTGCTCATCGTGGGGTTCGGTTTCAAGACGGCCTCCGTCCCCTTTCATATGTGGACGCCCGATGTCTATGAGGGCGCCCCGACCTCCATCACCGCGTATATGGCGACAGGCGTGAAGGCCGCGGCCTTCGGCGCATTTCTCCGGGTCTTCTACACGGCCCTCTACCCCTTTCTTACGGAATGGTCCGGCATGTTATGGATCATCGCCGTCCTGACGATGACCCTGGGAAACATCACCGCCCTGATGCAGAACGATATCAAAAGGATGCTCGCCTATTCCAGCATCGCCCATGCCGGATACATTCTGATCGCCTTCGCCGTCGGCGACCGGATTTTTTCCGCGAGTATTCTCTTTTATCTGCTGGTTTACACTTTCATGAATATCGGGGCCTTTGCGGTCGTCATCCTTCTGGGTCGGAAAGAGGCGCCCAATACCGGCATCGAATCCTATGCGGGCCTCGCGACAAGGCACCCGATGATCGCGTTGGCGATGAGCGTTTTTCTGCTCTCGCTGGCGGGCGTCCCGCCCCTTGCCGGCTTTATGGGCAAGTTTTATGTCCTCAGCGACGCCATCAAAGCCGGATATTACTGGCTGGCGATCATCGGCGTACTCAACAGCGTGGTGGCCGTTTACTATTACCTCCGGGTCATCATGTACATGTATTTCAAGGAACCGGAAGGCGAGATCGGCAGAATGGATCTCTCTCCGGCCTACGCGGTCGTGATTGTAGTCAGCATCTGGGCGTTGATCCACATGGGCGTCTTCCCGCGCTCTTTCCTGCTGATCGCGAGGGAATCGGTCAACATTTTCATGTAGGAAAAGATGGTCGGTTTCGCAAACAGCCACCTTACCCTCACCCCGGCGTTAACCGATGTCCGGGCCATTCCGGGGATATCATATCGATCATCGGGAATTTCCCCCCCCCCCTTCACTTCCTTCGTTTTGCTGCATAAGCCTGCTCCGTTCCAAATTCTGCAATGCGGAGATGATGGCGGATCTGGAATACACGAAATTCATGGAAGAAAGTTATGGGATTCTTGAAGAGGGTGTTTTCTAATCGGCACGAATGCCATAGAGATTGTTCGGTGGCGTGACGCCTCTTTTCTCCAAGGATACACTGCATTCCGTGAAATGCGGCTTTCCCTTGCGGTTATGGGCTACCAGCGCCTGAACCACCTCCCAGCTCACTTCATTTCTTTCTGCCATCATGGTGATCTCCTCAAGAGCAGTGCGATTGTCGAAAGATACGGGCCGATATGGCCTCGTGGAAGTCAAGGCGTCATAGATATCGCAGACAGCCACGATCTCGACCATGCGGTCATTCAGACTGATGCCCCTGGGATATCCCGAGCCGTTTCTTTTCTCATGGTGATCTCTGGCGACACGGGCGGCAAGATTCCCGATCTCCTGCGAGTAATAGCAGAGGAGAATATACCCTGCCATGGTATGATGTTCCAGGTTTTTTCTCTCGTCCCGCGTGAGAGGCGTCGTCTTCCTCAAGATTTCGACAGGAACACATACCTTGCCGAAGTCGTGCAGAGGACCGGTTGCCGCCTCTCTGATCCTGACTCGATAATCGGGTACAAGCTCCTTGGAGAGAAGGATTGAAAAGGCAAATACCATCAGGATATGGCGGTAGGTGTACGGATCATTCTTTATAAAGTATTCCACGGAATCCAAAATAGGCCGGGCAAACTGTACCTTCTCCATTAATTCAATAACTTCAGCAAGATCATTCTCATTACTGAAGAGCGCATTACCGGGAGGCTGTCTAACAAAATGCAGGATGTCTTCCCTTACCGTTCCGAATTGCAGGAAGGGGGTTTTTTGTTGATCATCAGCTCTGCCGGAAGAGATGAGGGCATGCAAATCCTCTTCTGACAAGGTGGTTCCGGCAGGGAGCAGCATCTGTCTGTCCAATGAATAAACCGGGTAGCCGAGCGTCCATTTGGACATCGAGATCCTCCGTTTATGAGATGAAACAATAGATACCCCTCTCGGGGGGCAGTGAAAGTACCGGAGTCCGGAAAGAGGCTATCCCCTTTTTCTTTGTGAAGTCAATACCTTTTTTGTCCAATTTCCCGCTGATGGCCCATTTCTCCGGAACAACGAGGGGGCCTGCGCCTGTTCCAGCCGGAAGCTTCTTTTGAGACACGGAATCCGGAATGCCGGTGATTAAAGGTTGAAAATCCGACCGTATCGAAGTATGTTCACTAAAAAAAAGGTATCTACGGTATCTATGGAGGAGAGCATGTTTCACAAAACCCCCGGTCTGGCGGTCGTGGTTGTTGCGTTTCTTATCCTTGGCGCGGGCGGCTGCGTCGCCAAGAGCGACTATCTCCGGAAACAGGCCGAGGCCGATGCCCTGAACCGCGATCTGGCGGCCCAGACGGCGCAAAACGCCGACTTCAATGCGCAAATTGAAAAGTTGACTGCCGCGACGGAGGGGCTGATTGCCGATAAGAACAGACTGATTGTCGACACGGAGAGGCTTGAGAAGGAACGGACCGAGAGAGACGCCCGCCTGAACAGAATCACAGAGGAGACAAGCCGGACCATCGAGGAGCTGCGGAACCGGAACATCGAACTGGAAGGCGACAAGCAGATGCTCGCGGAAAGCATCTCCCTGTTGAAGAAAACGAAAGAGGTGGAGGTCCGGACGGTCAGCAAGACCTACGAGGATCTCCTCTCCGAGATGAAGAGCGAAATCGCGCAGGGGCAGATCGCAATTACCGAGCTTAAAGGGAAACTGACCGTGGATGTTGTGGACAAGATCCTCTTCGACTCCGGTCAGACGGAAATCCGACCGGAGGGTCTGGGCGTGCTGAAGCGCGTCGTCGAGATTCTGATGACCGTGACGGACAAGGTGATTCGCGTCGAGGGACACACGGACAGCATCCCGATCGGAGGGGCCCTCGCAAAAAGGTATCCCACAAACTGGGAGCTTTCCGCGGCGCGGGCGCTCAACGTCACCCGGTTCCTGGAAAAGGAGGGAATCGATCCCGCCCTGCTCTCGGCGGTTGCCTTTGGGGAACACCAGCCGATTGCCGAAAACGACACCCCCGAAGGGCGGGCGAGGAACCGCCGGATCGCGATCATCCTTCTGCCGAAAGAATAATGAAAATGGGACGGCTTCGTAAAAAGGTAGCAGGCAAGGCGTGCGAATCCTGAGGAATGAGGCGTCGGGGACATGTGGGGACACCTTGCCGCAAGGTGTCCCCAAGCCCAAAGGGATCGGAACGTGTCCCCGGAACACGCCGCAATGACGAAGGATGAAGCGCAACGCAACATCCGGACTTTTTACGAAGCCGTTATAATGAATCGGAATCGGGCGCAAACATGACGGTCCTACCCAACATCCGTGACCTCTCCCTGGAGGAGATCGAGGTTTTAATCGCCAGCCTCGGCAAGGAGAAGTACCGCGCACGGCAGATCATGAAATGGCTTTACATCGGCGGTGCGACCTCCTTCGCGGAGATGACAACCCTAGCCCGGGAGTTCCGCACCCGGATGGAGGGGATCACCCGAATCGCCGAACCCGCAATCGACCGGATACAGACCGCGTCAGACGGGACGAAAAAGGTCCTCTTCCGCATCGAGGAGGGTCTCTTCATCGAAAGCGTCCTGATCCCCGGACGGAACCACTGGACCGCCTGCATCTCAACCCAAGCGGGCTGCGCGATGGGCTGCCGCTTCTGCCTGACCGCACGGCAGGGGCTCAGGCGAAACCTCCTCCCCTCCGAGATCACCGGCCAGATGACGATGCTCCGGCGCCACACGCCCGAGGGGCCGGAGATCAAGAACATCGTTCTGATGGGAATGGGGGAACCGCTTGCGAACTTCGACCACACCCTGAAGGCGATCCGGATCCTCACCTCCGATCACGGTCTCGGTTTCTCCAACCGGAAAATCACCGTCTCCACCTGCGGCATCGCCCCACTGATCGTGAAACTTGGAAAAGAGCTCTGCGTCAACCTCGCCATCTCGCTCAACGCCCCGGACGACCGGCGACGGGATGAGCTGATGCCCGTGAACCGGAAATACCCGCTGAGGGAGCTGCTGGCCGCCTGCCGGGACTACCCGATGCCGGGGCGGCGAATGCTGACCTTCGAGTACATCCTCATGGCCGGCGTCAACGACTCTCCGGCGGATGCGGAAAAACTGGCCCGCCTGCTCCGCGGCGTCCGCTGCAAGTTGAACCTCATCGCCTTTAATGAGTTTCCCGGTGCACCCTACCGGACCCCAACCCCGGAGGCGGTCTCGGCCTTTCAACAGGTCCTGCTCGACCGCCATTACACCGCCATCCTCCGCGCGAGTCGCGGCCGGGACATCCTCGCCGCCTGCGGCCAGTTGAGCGGTCAGACAGCCGCCGACAATGGATTCCCCGCGGTGGAATTCGGCAATATATGAACAGATCCGCTTTACAACTTATCAAACATGAAGTATGTGATCATCGCTATCCTCTATTTTTCCCAAGTGCTTGATCGGATCCTGGTAGATGCATTTTCCAATCTTTTTCAAGGAGAAAAAAATGAAGGTCGTTGCGTTTAACGGTAGCCCAAGAAAGGACGGCAATACATCGATCCTGATCCATCATGTTTTCAGCGAACTTGAAAAACAGGGGATTGAAACCGATCTGGTGCAGCTCTCAGCAAAGGAAATTCATGGCTGCATCGCCTGTTACAGGTGCAGTCAAAACCCGGACCGGCATTGCGCTGTAAAAAGTGACGCAGCAAACGAATATATCGATAAGATGCTCGGTGCAGACGGGATTATCCTTGGCTCGCCCGTCTACTTTCAGGATGTTACGCCTGAAATGAAGGCCCTGATTGATCGTACCGGTTATGTTGCGAGATCCAACGGCAGAATGTTCAAGGACAAGGTTGGGGCATCCTTGGTTGCGTTGCGACGGTCAGGAGGGATTAGCACTCTTGACACCATGAACCATTTTTTTCTGAGTGGACAGATGATCATTGTGGGTCGGGGAATCGCTTTCGGCCGGGAAATAGGTGAAGTAGAAAAGGACGATGAAGGGATCGGGCTCGTGAAATTACTCGGGCAAAAGATGGCCTGGCTACTTAAAAAAATATATGGGTAAACGGGCTCATCAAACATTTATTGAAATGGCAGAGCGTCGAAAGTGGAGGGTATTTTGAGAAAGGAGAACGATATGGGTGAGCAAAAGGTTAAGATCTATTCAAGACCTGCTTGAGCATGGTGCATACAAGCAAAAGAGTTTCTTTTGCAAAAAGGTGTAGAAATTGAAGAGCATGACCTCTTGAAAAATCCATTGAGCAACGAGGAGATCCTTACATTGTTGACAACCAAAGACGGGCAGATGAGAGCGCCAATTATCACCCGGGGAGATGAAGTTATTGTCTTTGGTTATAACCGGGACAAGTTGGGAAAATTGTTCCCGTAAGGACGATGTCATTGGACAGATAATGTGTTACCCCAAAACTGAAATATTTTTCGGATTTTGCTTGCACAAAGACAAGGATGATGATAGCGAGGAACCACGACTCCGAGAGTTTAAATTTGTTTGAGTAATTCAACTTAACTTGGGTAGCGAAAAGGAGGAAGTGTCTATGAATGTGACAAGGAGAAAGTTTATTCAGATCACCGGCGCGGTTGCCGCCGGGATCGCCGTTAGCGGCATGGGATTTGACCTGTCTCCGGTCAGGGCCTACGCACTGACGTTAAAAACCAAGGATGCCAAGGAGACGACCACAATCTGCTGTTATTGTGCCGTCGGATGCGGAGCCATTGTGCATACCAGCAAAGATAAGGGCCGCGTCATAAACATTGAAGGAGACCCGGATCACGTTATAAACCGCGGTGCCCTGTGCTCAAAGGGTTCCGCCCTTTCTCAGCTTGCTGAAAACAAGAACAGGCTTACCGAGCCGATGTACAGGGCGCCCAATTCCAAGGAATGGAAGAAGGTGTCCTGGGGATGGGCTCTTGCCGAAATCACAAAAAAAATCAAGGCAACAAGGGAAGCTACATTCACCCTGAAAAATGCAAAGGGAGAAACGGTAAACAGGACAACCGCCATAGCCTCTGTCGGAAGCGCCGCACTGGACAACGAGGAATGCTGGATTTACCAGGCGCTCCTGAGATCCCTCGGGATTGTCTATATTGAACACCAGGCGCGTGTCTGACACAGCGCGACTGTCGCGGCTCTGGCAGAGTCGTTCGGACGCGGTGCGATGACGAACCACTGGATCGATTTAAAGAACAGCGACTGCATACTTATCATGGGAAGCAACCCGGCTGAAAACCATCCCATCTCCTTCAAGTATGTCACTATGGCGCAGCAAAGCGGCGGAAAAGTCATTAGCGTAGACCCGAGATTCACAAGAACATCTTCAAAAGCCGACATTTATGCGCCTCTCCGTTCAGGCACCGACATCGCCTTTTTAGGAGGCATGATCAAATACATCCTGGACAACAAACTGTATAATGAAGAATACGTTTTAAATTACACGAACGCATCCTTCCTGGTGCACAATGATTACGGATTCAAAGACGGACTCTTTACCGGTTATGATCCCCAGGCGAAAAAATATGACAAGAAAACATGGGGCTTCCAGGTAGATGAAAAAGGAGTCCCGAAAAGAGATCTGACACTAAAAGATCCGCGCTGTGTTTTCAATATTTTAAAGGACCATTACAACAGGTATGATCTTGCTCTCGTTTCCAAAATAACCGGCACTCCGGAAGCAAATCTTCTGGAAGTTTACAAAACATATGCTGCAACCGGGGAAAAAGGAAAAGCAGGCACAAGTATGTACGCTATGGGCTGGACCCAACATACAGTAGGCGTCCAGAATATCAGGGCAATGTCTATTATACAGTCTCTGCTCGCAAATATGGGTATTGCCGGAGGCGGCATTAATGCCCTTCGCGGCGAATCAAACGTGCAGGGCTCAACAGACCAGGCCCTTTTATGGCATATCTGGCCGGGATACACCGGAATTCCGACATCATCCGTAGCTTCGCTTGATGCGTTCCTCGCAAAAATCAAACCAACAACAAACGATCCGCTTTCCCTAAACTGGAAGCAGAACTACCCTAAATATGCCGTAAGCATGCTCAAATCGTTCTTCGGCGAAAATGCCACAAAGGAAAACGAGTTTGGATACCAGTTGCTGCCGAAACCGGATGACGGGAAGTCCTATTCTTGGCTTGATCTCTTTGATGAAATGTACAAGGGCAGTATCAAAGGATTCTTTGCATGGGGCATGAACCCCGCCTGCAGCAGTTCCAATGCCGGAAAAGTAAGGAAAGCCATGGCAAATCTCGACTGGATGGTCAATGTCAACCTGTTTGACAATGAAACAGGCTCGTTCTGGAAAGGCCCGGGAATGAACCCTTCCAAAATAAAGACAGCGGTCTTTATGCTTCCGGCGGCAGTTTCCGTTGAAAAAGAAGGGAGCATCACAAACAGCGGCCGCTGGATGCAGTGGCGTTACCAGGGGCCAAAACCGCTTGGAAACAGCAAACCCGACGGCGATATCATCATGGAACTCGGGAATATGCTGAGGGAAGCGTATAAAAAAGGCGGCGGCAAGTTCCCGGATGCAGTTCTTAAACTCAAATGGGACTACATGACAGACGGCAAGTTTGATGCTCACAAGGTTGCAAAGGAAATTAACGGATACTTCCTTGAAGATGCGACGGTCAACAACCAGCAGTTCAAGAAGGGAGACCTTGTACCCAGCTTTGTATTCCTGCAGGCCGACGGCAAAACCTCTTCCGGCAACTGGATTTATTCCGGCAGCTATACAAATAAAGGGAATATGGCTGCAAGGCGAAGCCAGAAGGATGCCCCGAATAATATCGGGCTCTTCCCCGAATTTGCCTGGGCTTGGCCGGTAAACAGAAGGATTATCTACAATCGCGCCTCGGTTGATTTAAAAGGCCGGCCCAATGACGAAAAGAGATGGGTAGTTAAATACACTTTCGAACAAAAGGAAGGTAAATATGTTCCGGGTAAATGGGAAGGAGATGTTCCCGACGGACCCGCACCTCCGCTCCAGAACCCGGACGGAACGGCCAGAACAGACGGCAAATACCCGTTTATCATGCAGAAAGACGGGTTTGCCGCTATTTTCGGCCCAGGCCTTACCGACGGTCCGCTGCCCGAGCATTATGAACCGCTCGAGTGCCCTGTCGAAAAGAACTTCATGAGCGCCCAGCGCGTTAACCCTACTGCGCCTGTTTACGGCACCGATGCAGACGCGTTTGCATCATGCGATCCGAGATTCCCTTATGTCGGCACAACTTACCGGGTTTCGGAGCACTGGCAGACCGGTCTCATGACGCGCCCGCAGGCATGGCTTCTCGAGCTTCAACCGCAGGTATTTGTTGAAATGAGTGAAGAACTTGCCAAGCTCAGAGGCATAAAGAACGGTGAGCGTGTCAAAGTCTCTTCCGTGCGCGGCGCATTGGAATGCACTGCAGTCGTCACCAAGCGCTTCAAGCCCATGGAGATCGGAGACACCATAGTTCATCAGGTCGGAATGCCTTATAACTACGGATGGCGCTGGCCCGTAAGCGGCAAGGAGGAAAGCGCAAACCTGCTTACACCGTCAACAGGCGATCCCAATACCAGAATTCCTGAAACCAAGGCATTTATGGTCAATATATCAAAGATAAAAAGGGGGTGATATAGATGGATAAGTCGATTTTTATTGATACTACGGTTTGTACGGCATGCCGGGGTTGTCAGGTAGCCTGTAAACAATGGAAAAACCTTCCTGCTGAAAAGACCGTCAACCGGGGCACTAATGAAAATCCCGCTGATCTCTCTTTCAACACGTATAAAGTTGTCAGAATGCGGGAAGAGATAGTTGACGGGAAACTAAAATGGCTCTTTTTCCCGGAACAATGCCGGCATTGTGTTGAACCCCCTTGCGTTGGCATGGCGGACAATCCTGCTGCCATATTTAAAGATGAGGCAACCGGAGCCGTCATATATACTGCAAAAACAAAGGGCCTCAATGCAAAAGAAATAATCGAGTCCTGTCCTTATAATATTCCCCGCAAAGGGAAGGATGGAACGCTGGCAAAATGCGACATGTGCTTGGACAGGGTTCAGAACGGATTGCCTCCGGCATGCGTAAAAACATGCCCGACCGGCGCCATGAACTTTGGAGAACGCAAAGAAATGCTTGCACTTGCAAACAAACGCCTCGGTGAAGTCAAGAATGTAAGCCCAAGCGCTACACTTCTTAATGCCGATGACATCAGGGTAATTTATCTCGTTGCATATAAACCGGAGCTTTACTCCAAATATGCTGTCGCCTCGAATTCAGCGTTCGGCATAACGAGACAAATGGCTCTTGCAAGGATGTTCCGGCCAATCAGGAACATTCCTTTGCGCCTTGTATAAGCAAAGCAATTAAACAAAAGGGGGAGAAGTATCATATCTTCTCCCCCTTTATGTTTCAAAGAAAGATGAGATGACGGAAATGCCAACTGAAGTTCCCGATGAGATCAAAAAAACCGCTAATGCCTTAAAAAAACTTAGGCCCGCATATTCAACAATCATCGGGTTTTATGAAAAGATATTTGAAGCCCAGGAAAAATCAGCCGCCGAAACAAAAGTCAATCCTCCACAGATTTCGAACGATATTCTTTCTATCAAGGCAAAAGAAAAATTCCCGCTGATAAGCCTGTCCGAATTCTTTGTTGACATCAATGCATCCCGGAAGCTTTTAAAAAAAATCTGCAAAATAATCAATAAATCCGGAAACTACATGTCCTCTGCGGCAGAAACTATATTTTCCGCAACCGAGAACAACAAACTGGATTTTAATGAACTTTATACTGCCCTGCTGAATGATGATGACGCGTCTTTCAGCAATATCGCATCAAAACTTAAAACCCGCAAAGATGTTCTTGCTTTCATCACATACAACAGCATAAAGCCGTCTGTATCGCTATATGCCCAATCTGTTTCAAAATACCTTGACAAAGACAATCCGTGGGAAAAGGGATACTGCCCGGTCTGCGGAAACCTGCCTATCATTTCAACATTTGAATCCGACGGGGAACGCTTTCTTGTCTGTAGTTTCTGCTGGCATAAGTGGACTGTTACAAGGCTCTTCTGCCCTTTTTGCGAAAACAAAGAGAGCGACACCCTCCATTATCTCTTTTCAGAAGAAGAGAAAGAATACCGGGTGGATGTCTGCGATAAGTGCAGTAAGTACATAAAGAATGTGGATACCAGAATCATCGACCGTTTTGTTTACCCGCCGCTTGAGCAGATTGCCACATTGCATCTTGACATTATGGCAAAAGAGAAAGGGTTTGAAAGCGGGGCGCCTCTGGAATTTCAGGTGTAGTATTATTTCTTTTTTATTTTTTTCATCTCCATCACCAAAGCCCCGAGTTCAGGCCTTTTATTTATATCAGCCACATAGGCATATCTTATTATTCCTTCCTTATCTATTACAAACAGTGCTCTTTCGGTTACGCCACTTGTCCGGAGAACGCCATAAATATCTGCGACCGCTCCGTGGGGCCAGAAATCGGAAAGAACGGGAAACCACAATTTTCCCATCTGGTTTGTCCATGCATAGAGGGTCGGAATATTGTCAACGGTGATTCCAAACAGGATTACGTCATTTTCATCAAAAAAGCTCCTGGCAAGATTGTATCCCGGCCACTGGTCCGAACAGACAGGAGTCCATGCAGCAGGGACAAAAGAAAGAACCACATTCTTTTTCCCCTTATACTGGCTGAGGGAAATTCTCTCTCCAGATATGGCTGGAAGCGTAAAGTCCGGAGCAGGATCACCCACTTTTACCTTAAGAATGCTGTCAAAGGGTTTTAATTCCCCCGGGTTATAAATGTTGTTCTTATATGCATCGGACAGTCCGAAAGCCGGGCCGCTAATTACGGCAAACGCTATAACCACAGTAATACCTTGTATAATATGCTTAAACATGGCCTATAACCCCCTTAATTATTTAAACCGGCATGATCTTTAATCATCTTTAAGAATTCATCAGGATTGCTCACACCGCCTAACTTGGAATAAACAACTTTGTGAGTGCCATTTGGACTTACCTTTATGGCGATAAAATACGGAGTCCTTACTTCCCCAAGAATCTTGTGAATCGAAAATTCGGCATCAGAAAATGCAGGGAATTTTATATTATAGGTCTTTCGGAAAAACTCCACTTCAAAATCTGAGTTTCCCACGCCGATTCCAATCAATTTTATCACATCTTTAAGAGTGCCGTCACCGACAATCTTGCTAAAAAGATCATTAACAACAGGGGCATCTTTCTGGCAATGAGGACAATACATGCTGAATATTTCTATGAGTACCACCTTTGCTTTTATCTGCGGGACAAGAAATGTACCCTCTCCTTTTAAACCGAGGTATTTTTTATGGCCCTGATCTTCAGGAATAGGAAGGATGATTTTCGGAAGTATTCCGCCTTCAACAGGCGGCGCGCCATATCCAAAGGAAGGAAACGCCAAAATAACAAAGCTGAGAGCAACGGTAAGATTTATTAATTTTTTCATGATTCAAACCTCCCATCCAAGCAATCCTAATCCCTTCAGGCCATTCTATTGAGGGATGAAGAATAGGGGTGGTCAGCCCGGGGGAAAGGATGATCTTTCCTTCTCCATCAACAATGAGGCAATCGACCCCCTCGATTTTCCGGCAGATGGCGAATCCCTTTTCCGGCCCTAAGACAAAAACAGCGGTGGCAAGAGCATCTGCCGTCATTCCATCTTTCGTGTAGGCAGCCCCTTTTACAGGGAGACTACCTGCCTCTTCCTTGACCCCTTAGATGTTCTGTTCTTCATTCTTGTGTTCTTTTACTGAGATGCCCAGCTTTTTTAGAAGGGCGTGGAAGTTCGGCGCATACCCTTTCTGATTACGGCTTCATCATCAACGATAATGAGCTTGTGCCTGTTCTGACGTTTTTCAAGCCCGCCTGTTTCCATAATTTGATCCTATGAAAAATTTTACTTTTTCCGCTTGAAGCCATGTTAAGCCCATCTCATGAAAAACCTCCCCGGTTTTAAGCTGCGAGGAGGCCTGGGTTGTCATATACCAAAGCGGCCGGTCTATTGTTGCTTCTTCTCCACCGGCCCCCTTTTCGCCTCCGTCTCGGCGATGCGTCTCTTCGTTTCACCGATGAAGCGGCTCACCTTGTCATCGAGACCGACGTTCGCATACTCGCGCGCGATCTTTTCAAACCGCCTCAGGGCCGCCCGGTATTGCTTGATTTTGAAATAGAATTCCCCCACATAGAATTCCTGCTCACCCATGGCCTTTTTGCAATCTTGAACCATTTTCTCGGCCATGACGGAGAATTTGCTGCCTGGGAAACGGGCGATCAGCCGTTCGAACTCCTTGAGCGCCTTGAACGCCTCCGACTGATCGCGGTCGATCGTCGTGATCTGGTTGTAGTAGCACATCCCGATCTGATACATTACGTATGGGAGATTCTCGTTCGTCGGATGAAGATTCAAAAATTCGCCGTAGGCAAGCCCGGCCTCGGGATACTCCTTGCCGCTGAAAAAAGAATCGGCGATCCCAATCTCCGCCATGATGGCAAACGGACTCAGCGGATACTCCTCCTTGACCCGCTGGAAAAGCTCCACGGACCTCTTGTAGCTCCCGGCCTTATACTCTTCCAGGCCCTGCTGGTAGAGGCCGTCCGGGGTCGCTCGGGCCATCTCCGCCTTCTTCCCCCAGGGCAGCCACATCTTGCAACCGCCAAGCAGGAAAACGACCGTCAGGAGAAGCAGCAGAATTCTTTTGTTGCGCACCATGTTCACCTTCCGTCGTTTACAGCGCCTTGCGGATGAACGCATCCAGGCGATCCTTCGGGACCAGGCCGATCAGGGTGTCGAGGATCTTCCCTTCCTTGAAAAGGATCAGGGTCGGGATGCTCATCACACCGTAGGTCTGGGCTGTTTTCGGATTGCTGTCGATGTTGACCTTCGCCACCTTGAGCTGATCGCGGTACTGTTCCGCCAACGCCTCCACCGTGGGGCCGATGGCCTTGCAGGGGCCGCACCAGGGCGCCCAGAAGTCGACCAGGGCGGGCTTGTCCGCCTTGAGGATCTCCTCTTCAAAGTTGCCGTCGCCGACGTGGACCAACGCCTCTTCCCCCATATGCCTTCCTCCTTCCGGTGCTTATTTTCGGGCACTATGACACAGACCCGCAAACAATGTCAATTCAAAACGGCAACCGGACTGCCCGTCCGTTCACGGGGATGCTCCGTTTCATATTTCCTGGAAGAGCATTATAATATAGGTGTCCATCTTTGTCCCTGTAATGGTACCGGTTATAAAATGCAGCCAGGTCAGCCCCGCGATCCAAGTCTCAACCCCCCGTGGATAAAGAATACTTCGCCCGCGATCGCCTCATTCCGGAAAAGCTCGCATACCAGCGAGGCAATTTCTTCCGGTTCTATCAGGCGGCCGATGGGGACATCGTCGAGAATTTTGTTCAGGGCCTTGCGGTCCATCCCCTTGACCATGGAGGTGGCCACGTAGCCGGGTGCAACCGCAACACAGCGGATGCGGCCCGTCAGGTTTCTCCGGAAAAACTCGGCGGTAATAACCTTCGGAATCACGGACATAGCCGCCTTGGAGGAAGAATAGTTGATTTGACCTGCCGTACCCAATGATCCGGTCGACGACATGAGACAGAGCAGTCCTTTTGAGCCGGAATTGATCATCTGTTCCGCACACTCCCGGATCGTTAAAAAGACACCGGTCAGGTTGATATCCAGAACGGACTGAAATTGCCCCAGCGACATTTTCTTATTCACTTTTCCGGTCTCTCTGTCCGTTGAAAGCAGCAGTCCGTCCTTGATGATGCCTGCACAGGGAAGCACGAGATTGATGGTTCCGAATGTCTCTATGGCAAGGGCGGCCAGCCGACGGTTATCCTCCTCCTTCGTCACATCGCAAAAGATAGACCTGACCTCCCCGCCCAGCTTGATGATTTCCTTTTCCACCCGCGAAAGATTCTCCGGGATGACGTCGGCAATGACGACCTTGCCGCCCCTCTGCACCCAGTATTTCGCAAAGACCTCCCCGATGCCGCTTCCGGCGCCCGTGATCACCGCAACCGCATCCTTGATTTCCAGCATCGACAATCCCCCTCAATCGTTCTGCAATATCATTCTCGTTAAAGTGCATGGCCAGGGCGCGCATAATGGCTTCGGCGGCCGGCATGATTATTTTGCTCCAGAGAGATTATATTTATTTACTCACAAACCCCTTCAGCAGGGTGCAGAAGGTATCGATTTTCTCCAGAAAGGCCGCATGACCGGCATCAGGTATACAAACGATCTGTGAGTTGACTATCGCCCGGCTCATCTCCAGCATCTGTGAATAGGGCGTAATGATATCTTCCTGGGAGGCTATGAGCAGGGTCTGGTTTTTTATCTGGGAGAGATCCCCTCTCACATCATACATCTCATTGGAGGATGCCAGCCGGATAAAGCCGTCAAACCACTCTTTGGTAAGAAAATTCTTGAAAAGCTGTCTTCCTTTCGCCAGCCAGTCATAATGACTGTTGTAAAAGGACCTGGAATAGATCGAGATCAGCGCCAGGTCAAAAAAGGCCTCCCCATCATATAACTGGGCAGCCCTCTTCCACATCTGTCCCATGGAAAGGAGATAGCGATCCACATGGGCAGAGGTGTTGGCAAGGACCAGCTTTTCTACCAGCTCAGGATATTTCAGCGAGAAAATCAACGCCACCTGGCCGCCGTAGGAAAGACCGCAGATATTGGCTTTTTTTATGTTGAGATGGTCAAGAAGTCTTTTCAGGTCTTCGGCATGAATGCTGATATGGTAACCCGGCTCCAGCCGGCCGGATTGGCCCTGGTCCCGCATGTCATATACAATGAGCTGATAGTCGTCCTGCAACCTGCCGACGTGTTCCACCCAGCTCAGGGTATTCATCATGATACCGTTCAAGAGCACAAGGGACGTTCCCTTGCCGTGTACCTCATAATAGATGCCGGGATCTTGTAAAAACATCTTCTACCTCCGGTATAACTACTCAGGTGTTTAGGCTGAAGGCTGAAGTGTCCTACCAGCCTTCAGCCTTCAGCCCGTAGCCTTTGCTCATGCCGCTCCCCATCGGATCAGCGCCGCGGCATAGGTGAAGCCGATCCCTCCGGTAACCAACACCACATGAAATCCGTCCTTGATGGCGCCGCATTTAAGGCCCAGGTCCAGAGAAAGTATGACGTCATTGGTGCCGTGGCAGCCCCAGTTCTCCAGTGCTGCTGATTGATCCGAACTGACGCCTAGCAGGTCGAGCACGGCGGCGCGCTGTAAAGGAGACAGGTGCCGCAGGGCCACATAATCGGGTGAAAAGCCGGACAGGGCCCTCACGGCAGTTTCAGACAAGGCCTCGGTCCAGCATCGATCCAGGTAGTTTCTTACCATCTCGGGGTGTTGCACCTGGTAAAACATGATATCCGAATTTAAATTGTCCTCGGAAAACGGTATTTCCGTTCCGCCACCGGGCACATAGACCTCATTGGACATGTCCCAGTCAACCCTGAAGGCCGTAGCGATGAGCTGGTTGCGGTTGTGACCGCGTTTCAGCAGCAGAGCGCCACCGGAGGCTGAAGAGGCCAGAAGAAAATGCGTATCCGAATTGGCATAATCAACAAGGTCCCCGTTGCGGGTGCCTCCGGCCAGAAGTACCGTATTGATGGTCTCATCACCCGCGATGAGATCCCGGGCCACCCTTATCCCTTGAATAGAGGTAACATTTTGGCCGACCAGATCAAAGGCCCAGGCGCGGGAGCAACCGACCTCCTCCTGCAGGCGGATTGATGGTGTCTGGGCGATATAATCCTTGTATTCCTCACCGGTCCAGATAACCACATCCACATCTTCGGGACGTACGTCTTCAGTTCCTGCGAAGGCCTGTTTCGCCGCCTTAACCGCCATGGCCACCGGCTGGTCATCCTTTGCGGGGCGACACTTGCATTCAATTCCCAGTTTCCGCACTTCCTCGGAGGTAAGCCCCGCCCTGAGAGACATGTCCTCCGCTGTTTCAACGGTGCCAGGGGTGTACAAACCGTAGCTTACGATCCCTATGTGCATCTGATCTTCTTCCATCATCCGTTTTCCGGGGAGCCGTGCTTTTTCTTGAGAATAAACTTCTGAATCTTCTCAGAAGCCGGTGTGCGTGGCATCTTGTCAACAACGGCCATATATTTGGGCATTTTGAATTTTCCCAGGCGATCTTGTAAAAACATCACCAGTTCATCCAGGGCCAGAGAAGCGCCGGGAACGAGTTCCACGATGGCTTTTCCCACCTCGCCCCATTTCGGATCAGGTACGCCGATGACGGCCGAGGCCGCTACTGCCGGGTGGGTATCAATGGCCCGTTCGATTTCTGCGGGATATATGTTGGCGCCTCCCGAGATAATCATATCCTTAAGACGACCCACAATGGAGAGGTGGCCGTCACAATCCAGCTTGCCGAGATCGCCCGTATGAAACCAGCCATCTACAATCGTTTCAGCGGTAGCCTGGGGATTATTCAGGTAACCTCCACAAACATGGGGGCCTTTCAGCAATATCTCTCCCTCCCCACCCACCGGTATTTCATGACCGTTCACACCCAGCAGTTTTAAATCCACATGAGGCATTGTATGGCCGACGGTTCCCAGCTTGCCGTTTGCCATAAAGCAGTTCGGTCCCACCTCGGTTAGACCATACCCTTCCCAGATGCGGGCAGACTTTTCTTCCTTGTATTTCTCATATACAGACCGCTCCAGAGCGGCGCCTCCCGAAACTAAAAACCGCACCCGGGAAAAATCGGTGGCAGCGAACTTGGGCGACAGGGCAAGCATCTGAAACATAGTGGGCACGCCGAAAAAGACCGTCACCCCCTCCGCGGCGATCAAGTCCAGGATAAGGTCCGGATCAAAGCGTCGAACCAGAATATTTACACCTCGGCTGTAGAAAATAGGAAGCGTTAAAACATTCCAACCGGCCGTATAAAACATGGCAGAGTGCAGGATGGTCCTGTCATCGGGACCCAGGTTCCATCCCAGAGTGCTGTTGATGGCGTTCCAGGTCAACATGCCGTGCGTCAATAACACGCCTTTCGGCATCCCGGTCGTACCCGAGGTGTAGATGATCAACTGCGTATCACCGGCATTGATCTCTATCTCCGGTGGAGAGTCAGGAGAAAGTGACTGCCATATATCGGGCAGGGACAGCCCCACGGAATCATCATGATCAAAACAAACATAGTGGGGTAGGCGGAATTCCGTCTTCAGCGCATCCACTACGTTTTGGTGTTCCCGGTCAAAGAAGAAGGCCTTAGGAGCGGAATCCTTGAGCATATAGATATACTCGCCGGTGGCCAGTCGGAAGTTCAAGGGAACCATGATCGCTCCCAAGCGGCTCAGCGCCATAAACAGCCAAATATACTCTATGCGGTTAAAGGCGAGGCATGCGACCCGGTCACCTTTTACAATCCCCAAATCCCGGTGCAGAAACTCGGCCATCCGGTTCATGTCGCAAGCGAGTTGCCCATAAGTGTAACGCCTGCCTTCAATGGCATCCACCAAAGCTTCTTTGTCCGGATACCCACGTGCCCAGCGGCCAATCCAGTCCCCATAGATCATGCTTCCCTTTTCCTCCCCTCAGCATGCCCCCAGCGAACCAATACGGCATTCCATGAATAGCCGATGCCTGCCGAGATCATGAGCACCAGGTCGCCATCTTTGAGCCGGCCTTCTTCTACGGCCAGTTCCAGGGAAAGTATCTGGTCGTTCTGGCCGTGGTGACCGAACTCTTCCAGATATCGGCTCTGTTGTTGTCGAAGCCCCAGCTCTTTCATCAGATAGTTATGGGCGCTTCTCTTCACCAGCAGCGTTGCCAGATAGTCGACATCTGCCCGGGTATAACCGCATTTGGCGAGGGCCTTGTCGATGCAGATCAGCCAGTTGGTCAGACTAAGCCTTTCAAGCCGCTCTTTCATGCCTTCCGGATCCATGACATCCAGGTACTGCCTCCCCTCCTTCAGACCGGATAAGGTCATGGGTTCGGCTGAGCCTCCCTGGGGAACATAGACATCCCAGGCGAATGAGCCGTCGCTCATAAAATGGCTTCCCAATATCTCGTTGCGAGGGCAGTCCCTCTGAACCACGCAGGCAGCTCCGCCGGCAGCCAAATAGTACATCCAGCGCACCCGCGGGTTGGGATAATGGATATAATCAGAATTCCGGTAGCCCGATACGATCAGGGTGTTGTTCAATTCCGTATTTGCCCGGATCATGTCCCTGGCCAATTTTATCGCCACCAGTGTGGTGCCGCACCGTTGCTGCATATCGAAGGACCATGCCTTCGTCAACCCCAGTTCCTTCTGGATCTTTGGGCCCACCGGCCAGTTGCGGTATTCCTTGATCTCTTCTCCACTGTAAATGACCAGGTCGATCTGCCTGGGTTCCAATTCTGAATACAAGAGCGCCTTTCTGGCCGCCTTTAGCGCCATGGCCACTGTCCCGTCACCCGGACCCGGCACATTCTTCTGGCGCCATCCCAGCTTATTCCGAATAATTTCCGCCGGCGTATCACACTGAGACGCGATGAAGTCAGCGTCATGATAGGACCGCGTCACGTAGGCGGCAAAGCTCCGGATGCCGGCGGTGGGATTCGTCTTATTCCGTTCCATTATCATAATAAGGGCTTAGAAAATCTTCAGCCTTCAGTCTATCTGCCTCCGGTAGTTACGAAATCAGATTCCCAAGTAGGATTTTCTAATGTGATCATTGCCCGCCAGATTGGCGGCTGTATCGGCCATGGCTATTCGGCCGTTTTCTAAAATATAGCCTCTGTCAATAGCTTTAAGGCACTGGCGGACATTTTGTTCCGTTACCAGAATGGAAACGTCGTTTTTAATCTCTTTTAACCGGTGAAATACTTCCGTTACAATGGACGGCTGCAGGCCTCCCGAAGGCTCATCAAGAATTAAGACCTTGGGATCGGCCATTAATGCTCTTCCTATAGCCACCATCCTCTGTTGACCGCCACTCATACTTCCAGCGGGTTGATCCAGTCTTTCTTTTAAAATTGGAAACATTGTTAATACATATTCTAATCTTTCCTTATATTTCTTCCTTGCTCTCGGTATATAGGCGTTACCGGTACGCAAATTTTCTGCTACGGTCATAAAAGGAAATAATTCTCTGTCTTGCGGGACGATGGAAATCCCTTGCTTGATTATATGATCCGTTTCCATCGCAAGGAGTGATTCGCCTTCCAAAATGATTTCACCAGTAGCCGGTTTGACGAGTCCGAGAATAGCATGAATGAGTGTAGTTTTGCCTGCGCCGTTCGGCCCGAATATACCCACTGATTCATTTCCAACCTGCATTGATAAATCCCAAAGTATCTGCAATTTGCCGTAAAATACATTTAATTTTTTTACTTCTAACATTCTGCTTCCTCACCAAGATATGCGGTAATAACTCGCGGATTACAAGACACTTTATCATAAGTACCCTCGCACAATACTTTGCCCCATTCCAAAACAATAACACGATGAGTAAGTTCCCTTATAACTCTCATTACGTGTTCAATAATTACAATTGTCATTCCCTGAGAATGAATCTTGCGAACAGTATCAATCATGTCCATAGTTTCATCCTTGTTGAGACCTGCCATAACTTCATCAAGAAAAAGCAATTTGGGTTCTGTTGCCAAAGCACGTGCAATTTCCATTTTTTTAATCTCCAGCGCAGTCATTGCCGAAACTGGACGCTCTATATTTTTAAGATCCAGAAATCTGCAAAACTCCATCGATTCTCTGCGGGCATCTTTCATAGGATGATTCTTGCCGAACATTGCCCCAAGCATAACATTTTCAATCAAGTTTAAACCCACCAGAGGACGCGTAAGCTGGAATGTCCGGCTAATACCGGCATGGCATTTTTCGTGAGCTGCATTGAGTGTTATATCCTGGCCGCAAAACTCAATCTTCCCGGATGTCGGTAAATATACTCCTGCGATAACATTTGTAAAAGTTGATTTACCCGCACCGTTTGGCCCGATAATGCCCACAATTTCATTTTCCATTACTTCGACACTAACATCGCTCAGTGCCACCAATCCGCCGAATTGCCTGGACACTCTGGTTGTTTTTAATATTGCCATGGAATCATCCTTGCTTCACAATTAAGTATTAAATTTTGCCGTAAATTGTTTAAATACACCCATGATTCCACTGGGAAACCACAAGATTGCAGCAACCATAATAAAGCCATAAACCAGTAAATGACCATGTGGAAACTGCAATTTCAAATATTCGGCAGTTACGCTTAATATTGCAGAACCTATAACCGGCCCCCAGGTTGTACCTACGCCGCCAAAAAGCGCCATGGTAATCGGTAAAAGAGCAAAGCCTAAATTAAATGCTCCTTCGGGAGTTACAGATGCATATATCTGCCAGTAAGCTGCACCTGCCATGCCTTGTATTGCCGAGGTAACCACAAAAATAATAACGAGATATTTAAAAATATTTACGCCGCTGGAAGCCGCAACAATTTCATCGTTGGAGATCGATGTTAACGCGTAGTAAATTCTAGTTTTTTGGAATAGAATAGAAATAATAATTGTAAAGGTTGCTATGGCGAACATTAGCCAATAAGTTTTGGTAGCATTGCCCATAAAAATTGCATTAGGAAGTAGTATTCCTTCGGCCGCACCAGTGACTTCAAGATTTCTAACAATTACACGAAAAATTTCACCAATAGCCAATGTTACAATTGAGAAATACAAACCTCTTAATTTTAATACCTGAGATCCCACAAATAATGCAACGATCCCGGCAACAGCTGACCCTATGAGAATACATAAAATCGGGCTTAATGCAAAGTTATACCCGCACAATACGGATGTATAGCCGCCGATACCGGCAAATCCGGCTATGCCAAACGATAATTGACCCGATCTCAGCAGCATATCCCAGCTCAGCGCAAACGCAATGTATACAAAGACGAAATTCATAATTTGTAATTGATACAATCCCAAATAGTTGGGCAGAGCAGCCGCTACAATGAATAGTACTAATACAGCTAAATATTTCGAGTACTTCATTTTACCTGCCTTTGATGTGATCTGTACATTATAACGCCAATAATCAGAGCAAAATAAATAATCTCCGCCCATTTGCCATATTTTAACGAGGAAAGAACCAGAGTTTCACCCATACCTAAAATTAGCGCCGCATAAACGACGCCGGTTATTGAACCCATGCCACCCACTGCAACCAGAGAAAAAGATTTAAGAGTAAAAGAAGAGCCCATTTGAGGGAACAATGTATATCTGGTCATAAACAAAGGGCCGATTGCGCTGATTAATGCAATAGAAACACAAAAAATCAGCAAATAAATATTATTTACATTAATACCGACAACTCTTGCCCCGCGGGGATTCTGGCCAACGGCGACAGCTGCCTGCCCGGTTGCCGTCTTTTTCAAAAGCAATTGCATGCCAAGTAAAACGATCAAAGCCCCGGCAACATATACGAATTCGAAAGTTCCAAAGGTAACGCCTCCAATCGACGCGGAGGAGGAAACATAATCCAAACTGAGCTTACGGGGAGCGTTGGTCGCGATAGCGGTCATTCCTTCGGACAGGATCAGGCTGATCCCGAATCCCAAAAGAAGCTGGTTTAATGGCGGCTTGCCGATAATATGCTTGAAAGTCAAATAATAGACAATCAAACCGAAGATGAAGAAGATCAGCAGCGCCGGTAGCACCGATACAATAGGATCCATTCCGAATTGCGCAGACATAAAATAAGCAAAATATGCTCCCACCATCATGAACTCGCCATGGGCCAGATTGATGATATCCACTATACCTAAAAGTAAAGCCATGGGTAGGGCAATTAATGCATATAATGCCGACCGCTGCAGACCTTCAACGAGGACCGCCGGCTTGTAAATACCAATAAGGATGATGGCCGCCAGAATAAGAATGAAGCCGAAAAGAAAATTTCTCTGTTTAAACTGATTTACGATTGAATTTATCATGACAATTTAATCCCAACTTAAATATAGGTTCCTTGCGGGTAATACCGCAAGGAACCTATATTTTAATCTGCTTATTTCTTTTCACCTTTAGCTTTTTTGGCCGGAACAGCGGCCTTGTCGCGCTTATCCCATGCGGGGAAAGGATAAATCAGCTTCGCCGTTGCAACTTCCCAAGGCCAAACAACTTGCGCTTTTCCATTTTGCCACTGCATAATCTTGGGCGATGCAAAAGCCTGGTGATCTATGATTTTGCTCTTTTTAAAGACAAATGTATCTCCCATCGGGGATGCATAACTTGTTGCTTCCAAGGCCTTAATCAAGGCGGCGTTATCCAACGTGCCCGCTCTTTTGATAGCTTCAGCGACAATCATAATGTTGGTATAGGCAAGAGGCCCAAAATAAGTTACAGGGTCATCTTTAAACTCTTTACGGAAGGCATCAGAATACATCTTGCTGTTCTTGTTTTTAACTCCCTGTGCTTCCGACCAATAGCTGTAAAACATAACCGCTTGATTGAGGGGAGTATTTTTGAAATCTACTGGCCAGCCCGGAGGGGAACCTACGAAAAGACCAGGAGCAAAGCCGATTTCTTTGGCTTGTTCCATAATGGGCAAGGCATCTTTATCATAACCAGTCCAGATGAATGACTCTGCACCGAATTCTTTGGCATGTCTTAATACGGAGCGATAATCGCCCCCGCCCAATGCGGCGCTTTTGAAAGCTTCGCCCTGCAGTTCATTGCCTGCTGCTTCATAAATTGGCTTGCCTGCCTTAAAGGAACCGGACCCGAAAGCACCTTCTTCATAAGCCATGAAGGTTTTCTTTCTCTTGATGCCGTATTTCTGTTCCATTTCCAGATATCCTGTTTCCCATAGTGCACCTTGCTGATAATCCCAGGCATGGAGATGGAAGAACCAATCCTGACCTGCCATGGCTTCTTCGATCTTTCCGGAAGCTCCTCCGATCCAGACTACGACCTTACCGTACTTTTTCATGCCGGGAATCGCACCCATTGTTGCGCCGCTGCCAACGCCGCCGACAATGATGTCAACATTGTCCACGGTAACCAGTTTATCCAGCGCTGCCGCCGCCTTATCGCCTTTCATTTCGTCATCCATCATTATCAGTTTTACCTGACGTCCCAGCAAACCGCCTTTTTCGTTGATCTGCTTTACGGCAAGCTCCATTGATCTTGATCCATCTTTACCTGTGGAATCAGCCAAAGGTAAAATAGCACCCATTTTGATGGGCTCTGCCGCAAGTGCGCCCGTGGTCAACGCGCCCCATATCAAGGAAACTGCTACCATAACTCTCACTATTTTTCTTACATTCATTGTCCGCTCCTCCTTCTTCCTTTCTTATTTCGGTTCATTATGATCACCCTTTGACGCTCCATTGCCCGAAGCAATGGTACGGGAAACAGAATCCGAGGCACACTTAATTACCCTTGAGTATATTTTTCATGACCTTGCCGGCGGCATTTCGAGGAAGCTTATCCATCATAACAACGATCTTCGGCACCTTGAATCGCGCCAGTCGATCCTTCAAACAATTCAGGATCTCTTCCTCGCTTATCCCTTTGCCAGGCTTCGGAACCACAAATGCCTTACCTACCTCACCCCACTTGGGATCACTGATACCAATCACGGCGGCCTCTGAAACATCAGGAAGCTCGTAAATGGCATTTTCCACCTCTGCGGGATAAACGTTCTCTCCTCCGGATATAAACATATCCTTTTTGCGGTCAACAATGTAAACATCCCCATCCTCGTCCATACGGGCCAGATCACCGGTGTGGAACCATCCGCCGCTGAAGGCCTCGGCGGTGGCTTCAGGCCTTTCCCAGTAACCTTGCATCACGTTTGGTCCCCTGATTATCAGCTCACCCACGTGGCCGACAGGCAGATCCTGCATGTTTTCATCGACAACCCGCACCTCCATGTGAAAGACAGCCCTTCCAATGGAACCGGCTTTTTTGAGAGCCAGGTCCTTCTTTAAGGTGCAGATGCTGGGAGCTGCCTCGCTCATGCCGAAACCCTGCTGAAGGACCACACCTATGTCATGGTATTGCTTCACCAGGCTAACCGGCAGTGGCGCACCCCCACTCATCACAAGGCGGACCTTTCCAAAGGCATGGGGATTGAATCCGGGATGCTGTATCAAAAACAGGAAAATTGCGGGTACCCCGAAAAAAAGCGTTATCCTTTCCTCTGCAAGCAGGTTCAAGGTCTCAGTGGGATCAAATGTTCGCTGAATGACAACGGTTCCTCCCGCATAGAGAATGGGGAGGGTAAACAGACCGATTCCTCCGATGTGAAACAAGGGCAGCGTCAGGAGGTCGCGATCATCCTGGGTGAAGCAGATATCCTGATTCAGATTGATTGCGTTCCAGAAGCTGGCGCCTTGGCTGAGTACGGCGCCTTTGGGTCGCCCCGTGGTTCCTGCCGTATACATAATGATATGCGGGGTATCCAATCCGACTGGTTTATCTGAAATGGGTTCGTCATCGGGCTGGGCGGCCACTGCCTCTTCATAAGCATTGGTGCCGGGAACATCCCTGTTGCCGAGTACAAGCAGCCGTTTTATCACCGTATGACCTTGAAGGGTCGCCACTGTTTCGGTAAATCCAGGTTCGAAAACCAGTGTATCCGTTTCACTGTCCGAAAGGTTGAAGGCCAATTCCGCCGGCGAGAGTCTCCAGTTCAGGGGGACGAGTATCAACCCCAGCTTTGCCGCAGCAAAGATGACCTCAACATACTCCAGACAGTTATAGGCGAGCATGGCGCACCTGTCGCCCGGCTTCATGCCTATGGATTGAAAATAGTTGGACAGTCTGTTGACGCGGCTGTTCAGCTCACGATAGGTCAGGCGGCGCAGACCGTCCACGAGTGCTTCCCGGTCGCCGCTTAAAAACGCCCGTTTTGTGAGCCAGAAACCTATTCCCTGAGCATCCATGATGTTTCCTTCCCCCCTTCGGTATTTCTCTATCAGAGAAAAATCTTCTTCATGAGCTTGGCCATGTTTTTGGCAAACTCTGTGACTGTCTGTATCCCCTCGGTATCATCCGCCGCGTCCCGCGCACCCTTCGCGCCGGCAACGCCGACGTTCCAATAGGTCGAGCCGGGGACAATCAACCCGTTTATGAAGAACCAGAGCAGAAGCTGTGAGAAGGCAAGATTGTGTCCCGCCCTCCGGGCCACAGTGATCGGTCCGCCTACCTTGCCCGTTAAGAATTTATCGTTCCAATAGGCAACGAAGGTGGCCCTGGCTAAAAGCGACATCATCTGCGGCACCACGGAACTGAGATAAACGGGTGATCCCAGGATAATCCCTTCAGCGGTCCTCATCTTTTCCAGGATACCGGCAAAATCGTCACCTTTTATCGTACAGTATCCCTTCTCCACGCATTCATAGCATCCGGTACAGGGCTTGATTTCCTTATTCATCAGGGAAATCAGTTCGGTCTCAATACCCTCCTGTTCGATGACCTCCAGCCCAGTGGTGACGTAATGGAGCGTATTGCTTCTTGGCCTCAAGCTTCCCGCTATTCCGATAACCTTCATACAGCCATCACCTTTCGTTATAGACCCATTCCGGGAGTTTGCTGGTGGTCTTTAAAACACCTGACCTGATCTGTTGGCACATCAAACTTACAAAGAAGTCGGAAGAAAAACACCCTTTGAACTCCTGGCTTTCATTTTGAAGTCCATCAGAAAAGGGCAACCATTGAGAGGCGCGCAAGGCCCTCTTCGCATGGGTGAGGGCATGCCGAGGGTTGGCAAGCACCGGTTTTAAAAACTCCTGCGTTTCAGCAATGAGTTTTTCTCCCGGAACGGTGCGGTGGATCAGGCCGAGATCCCGGGCATCTTTCGCCTGGTAGAGCTTCCCGCTTAGGATCATCTCCATGGCCCGGCCCATACCGACTACCCGGGGCAGACGTTGGGTCCCGCCCCCTCCCGGGATAATGCCGACCTTTACCTCCGGAAGGCCGATACGGGCGGAGTCGCTGGCGATGCGGAAATCACAGGCCAGGGAAAACTCCAAGCCCCCACCGAAACAAAGCCCGTTGATGGCGGCCACCAGGATGAGCGGACTCTCCTCCATGCGGTTGAAGAGTTCCTGAATCCGTACGGAAAAGGCCAAGGCCCCTTCAGGATCGCACTGCATCATCTCGATGCCGTCTGCGCCGCCGATAAAGTGGGTTTCTCCGCTCCCGGTAAAGACCATCGCCCTGATGGCAGTCTGCTCCACCTCCTCAAGTACCTGAGTAATCTCTCCCATCAGGGCTGTATTGATGGAGTTCCGGTCGTGGGGACGATTGATGGCAACCCAGCAGACATCATCCTGGCTTTCCGCAAGAATCAGGGAATATTCTTTTTTCATGCTATCTCTCTCATTTAAATTACCCAGCCGCCATTGGGGCTAATAATCTGACCCGTAAAAAAGTCCGCCTCGCGAGAGGCCAGAAACGAGACCACCCCGGCGATTTCGCTGGCCTCTCCCAAACGCTTCAAGGGAGTTCTCTTGAGAACATAATCCGTAAAGCCTTCCGGGAGGTGATCCAGCATGGCGGTATCTATATAACCGGGGGCCACTACATTGACTCTGATGTTGTATTTGGCCACTTCCTGAGCCAAGGTCTTTCCCAACATGTTGACCCCGCCTTTGGAGGCGCTATAATGAAGCGATCCCGGTGTTGGTGTCAGCGAGGCGACGGAACTGAATAAGATAATGCGTCCTGTCCGGTGTTTCTTCATCCACCGGACCGCCTCCCGACAGCAGTAAAACATGCCGTCAAGGTTTACGGCGATCACCTTTCGCCATTCTTCATCGTCCATATCCTCGATGAACATGGTTCTGCCCAGGATACCTGCCGTGTGGACCATGAGATCCAGTCGATCAACACGCTCCTGAAGCTTGCAGAAGAGTTCGGCAACGGACGCACTCCTGGAAATGTCCACATGAAATGCTTCGGCCACACCGTCCATTTTCTCAATAGTGCCCACGGCATCTTTTGCAGCATCCATGTTGCTGTCGGCTACAAAGACCCGGATTCCCGATCGGCCCAGAACCTCGGCAGACGCGCGCCCCATTCCCGAAGCGCCGCCGACAACAAGGGCTGTTGATACATCCATTGTTTTCATCTAAATATCCCGTTGTTTCTCATAAACCCGGGCAGGTTTTTTTGTCGGAAATACCACAAGGCGTTCTGAGTCAAGTTGTGCAATGATGCCTGCGGCGACCTCATCGGCCGTGTCCATAACACTGCGGTATTTTTCTATCTCAGGCGCCATGTCGTCGGCGCCGACGGAAACGCCGAAAAAATCGGTTGACGTGATATGAGGACATATGGCCAATACACGGATACCGGTACCTGCGAGATCTTTTGCCAAACCGCGGGAAAAGCCGACCAGGGCATGCTTGCTGGCCACATAGGGAGTTACCTTGGTGGAGTGAGCGATAAGCCCGCCAATGGAAGCGATATTTATAATGATACCCTGCCTCTGAGGCAGCATGATGCCCAGTGCATCTTTGGTGAGCAATACGGCGGAAAAGAAGTTTATTTCAAAAAGACGCCGCCATTCTTCTTCGGTGGTGTCGGAGAATTTGCCGTAGAGCCCGGCTCCGGCGTTGTTGACCAGGATATCAAGACGCCGCCATCGGTCCAGGGTTCGTTCAATGATGGATCGACGGCCATTGGGGTCGGTCACATCCGCCGCCACGATGAGGTTTTCACTGGGACAATCGGCTGCTATCTGTTTTAGCCTGTCTTCTCTGCGGGCCGCAAGCGCCACCCGGGCGCCGACTTTGGAAAAGGCCTTTGCCAAAGCGGCGCCAATCCCGGAACTGGCTCCGGTAATTACCACAATTTTTCCCTGAAGATTGGCCAAAGTCATATCCCCCACCTAAATTATAGCAAACGACAATAATTAGTAGACAAACACTTTGTTCTTTGATATACTGCCTTCCAAAAATATCGGGAGGTGCCATATGAAAGCGCTGACGTTAAGTCACCCCTCTTTAACCAGAGAGATTCTGCTGCGCAAAGCGGATGAGACGCCGGGGGCATGGATCGGTATCCGCATTGCGGGTTTGCTGTTGATTCTTTCGGGCTGGAAATCAACTCAGGTCGCAGAATTGTTCGGTTTGACCCGTTGGGCGGTGGTAAAGTGGATCCGGAAAGCGAATTCTGACGGCGTAGAGACGGTAACGGATCGTGCTCGTTCCGGGCGCCCCCCTCGCCTTGATGAGGATGTGCTGGATAAGCTGGATGAGGCTTTATCGAAATCCCCCCAGGATTTCGGAATTCCCAGGGCGAAATGGGACGGTGTGGTTTTTGTGGAATATCTAAAGAAGGCATATCATGTCGAGATTCATGTTCGTCATGCCCAGAGACTGATAAAGAAATTGGGATATTCGCTAAGACGGCCGATGTACCGTTTTGTTCAGGCCAAAGAAGAAGGGGTGGAAGAATTTCGGGAGACATTAAAAAAAACTCCGGACGGCTCTGAAAAGCAAGAGTAATCGAGTGGTTCTTTTTGAGGATGAAACGGGGTTTTCTCTGCATCCGAAACTGGGGAGAATATGGGCGAAGAGGGGGAGTCGACCTTTTGTATATACCCGGAGTCAGCATCAGAAGCGGCTGAATATCTTTGGATGGGTGGATCTCATCCAGGGATCGCATGGAATCACGAAGTGGATCAGCGGAAATACCGATGGGTTCATTCAGGTTCTGCGGAAGATTATTCATCGCTTCAAAGGAAAGACCATCGATCTTTGGGTGGACAATGCGCGATGGCATAAATGTGCAAGAGTGGAGGAGTTTATTATTGAGCATTCTTTCTTGCATATCCATTATTTGCCGCCCTATCATCCTGAACTGAATTATCAGGAGCGCCTATGGCACGCCATGAGATACGAGGAAACGACCAATGTCTATTTCGAAACGATCTCCGACCTCGATCATGCCGTTTTCAAAAGATCGCAACGCTGGAAACCAAAAAAGATAAAAGAACTATGTCAAATTATTTAGGTCGTTTGCTATACCTTATTTCAGCCCAATAAGACCCTGATTGTGAGAGTCAGGAACGGAAGACAAGCCTTTCGTTGAACGCCTTGCGTTTGATTTGGACCTCTTTTTCTTACCCTCGGCATGGACAGATTCTTATGCCTTTCGAACCTCCGCGAGGAGGCGACCCACCCGGTCGAAGTCCTTCCGGAAACGGACAGGCCGCCCCCGGTTGTCGCGGGCGTTGGTCTGCGTGCAACTGTCGATTCCCGCGGGCCGGACCCGGCCGACGGCGTCGCGGACGTTCTCCGGGGAAATCCCCCCGGCCAGGATCACGGGGACGCGGCTCGCCTCGACAAGCTGGGCGGCCAGATCCCAGTCGCAGACCTCTCCGGTAATGCCGACGTAACCGGCCACGGGCTGGACGGCGCCCTCTCCTCCATATCCCCGGAGGGTGTCCGTCATGAAGCCGTCGGTGTACGGCTCCAGTGTGCGGGCGATCTCCAGGATCGCCTCGCGAACGGGGGCGGAATCGGTTAGCCCCGGCTCGGGAATGGGGATGGAGCGGGTGATTCCGAGCAGCGGGAACTCCTTTTTCACGCGTTTCTGGACGCGGATCGCCTCTGCGCAGATGGCGTCCCGCTGCGCACTTTTTACCGGATCGAGCGGGATCCACTCGCAGAAATGGACGAAATCGGGTTGATGGTAGTCCAGCGCGCGGAGGATGTCGTCTTCCCGCGCGAGGATAGGGATCAGGCTGCTTTTCGCCCCTGAGCCGCGGACCAGGCGGACGACCTCCCGCACGGAGGGGGCCTTCAACATATCCGGCGAGAGGATCACGCTCCCGATGCGATCCACCCCCATCTCGATCAGCCGCTCCGCCACCCGCGGCTCCTGGATTTCGTAAATCTGCACGATGATCCGTTTCATGACAGGTTCCCTTAATCCGTTTGAGGTCATTGCGGTCCACCATAGGGAAGCCCCCTCGGAATGTCAATCGGAATCACTTTTACGCCCTCCTTCCCCCTTTCTTTCCCTTGCATTTCCGGCGGTCTGTGTTACATAACCGGCAGCCCCGCCGGGTCAGAACCCGTGGACGGCGGAAAGCAGAATCGCACTTTTTTTTGGAAAAAATCCGCGAGTGAAATGAATCCATGAAGAACTGGATGCGGCAAAGCAAGATCCTGATCACCTGCCCCAAGGGTATTCCCCCCTGGCTTGCCGGGGAGCTCCGCGCCCTCGGCTTTCCCGTCCTCGCGGAGGGGGAGGCGGCCGTCGAGACGGAGGGGATGCTCGCCGACACGATGCGGCTGAACCTCCATCTCCGGACGGGCCACCGGATCCTTTTCCATATCGCGGCCTTCCCGGCGGAGAATCCGGACGGCCTCTACCGCGGCCTGCGGGAACTCCCGTGGGAGGAGATTCTCCACGCAAGGGGAGAGCACGCCTACCTCTGTCTCACCTCGACGGCGGACACCCCGACGATC
The DNA here is from genome assembly GCA_030654195.1 of Syntrophales bacterium. Classification (GTDB taxonomy): domain Bacteria; phylum Desulfobacterota; class Syntrophia; order Syntrophales; family UBA5619; genus UBA5619. The sequence goes on from JAURXV010000008.1 coordinate 61,792, forward strand.
AACGACGCCCGGTTCGTCAACCTAAAAGCGAAGGACGCGATCGTCGACCGGATGCAAGAAAAATGCGGCCTGCGGCCCGACTCCGGTCCCGACCGGGACCGGGCGGTCGTCCACGTCTATTGGAAGGGAAGCGAGGTCGCGGTCTACCTCGACACCTCCGGTGAGCCCCTCTCCCGGCGGGGTTATCGGAAGATCCCGCTTGCGGCGCCGATGCAGGAGACCCTCGCCGCGGCAGTGATCCTTGCGACCGGCTGGAACGGCAGGGGAGGCTTCGTCAATCCGATGTGCGGGAGCGGGACGCTCGCGATCGAGGCCGCACTCTTCGCCAAGGGCAAGGCGCCGGGCCTCCTCCGGAGCAACTACGGCTTCATCCATTTGCAGGGTTTCGACCCGGCCGCCTGGCGTGCGCTCCGGGCGGCGGCGCACGAGGCGGGAAAGGAGACGGCGGCAAGGATCATCGCCACGGATATCAACCCGGAGGCGGTCGCCGCGGCGAGACAGAACGCCCGGACCGCCGGCGTGGAACGGCGAATCGAATTTTCCGTCTGCCCCTTCAACGAGACGCCAATCCCGGAGCGGGGCGGCATCGTCGTCCTCAACCCCCCCTACGGCGAACGGACCGGCGATCTCCCAAGTTTGATCGGCCTCTACCGGGAGATCGGAGATTTCTTCAAGCAGCGGTGCGGCGGATACCGCGGCTACATCTTCACCGGGAACGCCGCCCTGGGAAAATCGGTCGGCCTCCGGACGAAAAGGCGAATCCCTTTTTTCAACAGCGCGATCGAGTGCCGGCTTCTGGAGTACGAGCTCTACGAGGGCAGCCGCCGGAAAGAAAAAGAAGCCGGCGGGGCAAAGATGCAGGCGCTTTCGGAGGCGGCGAAAATCATTCCGGATGTTGATGAAAGAATGGGACGGGTTTTGTCCGATTCGATAAAGTAATACCCGGACGGGAGGGATGGGAAATGATCACAGAAGAGATCAAACAGGAAATCCGCGCCATCGTGGGACCGGACCACGTCCTCGATTCCGAGCTGACCCGCTTCGGCTATTCCTACGACGCCTCCTTTGTGCCGCTTCTGCCGGCCAGCAAACCCGACCTGGTCGTCCGGCCGTTGACCACCGATGAGGTGTCTCGGGTCATGGCCGTAGCCTGCGAGCATGAAATCCCCGTCACACCAAGGGGCGCCGCGAGCGGCCGCACCGGCGGCAGCATTCCGCTTAAGGGCGGCATCTCCCTCGCCCTCGACCGCATGACGCGGATCATCGAGCTCGACGAGCGGAACATGATGGTGACGGCGGAGGCCGGGGTCCGCACGATTGACCTCTACAACCACTGCGCCGAAAAGGGGCTCTTCTTTCCACCCGACCCGGCGAGCTGGAAATTCTCCACCATCGGCGGCAACGTGGCGGAAAACGCCGGCGGAATGAGGGCCGTCAAATACGGCGTGACGAAGAACTACGTCATGGGGCTGGAGGTGGTTCTGGCCGACGGCGCGATCCTCCGGACCGGCGGCAAGGCGATCAAGAACGTGACCGGCTATGATCTGACGAGCCTCTTCACCGGTTCCGAGGGCACCCTCGGCGTCATCACCCGGGCCCTCTTCCGGCTGATCCCGATGCCGAAGCGGCGCGGCACACTGCAGGTGATGTTCCGCACCCTCGACGACGGCTGCCGGACCATCCACACGGTGCTTCAGTCAGGCGCCGTACCGGCCGCGGCCGAGATCATGGACAGGACCTGCCTGGAGGTCGTGTCGCGCCACCGCAAGACGGAACTCGATCCGGAGGTCGGCGCCTGCATCATCATCGAAATCGATGGCGACGACGACGCGGCCCTCGAAACCCAGACGAAACGGATCGGGGAAGCGGCGAAGGCGTGCGGCGCCGTCGCGTTCCGCGCGGCCCGGTCGGAGCAAGAGGCGGACGACATCTGGGCCGTCCGGCGGGGGCTCAGTTCCGCTGTGGCCGCCCTCGCGCCGAACCGTATCGGCGAAGACATCTCGGTCCCCCGCGACGCCTTCCCGGAGGTGGTGCGCCGCATCGCAGAGATCTCCGAAAAACATCGGCTCCCGATCGCCGTGTACGGCCACGCCGGCGACGGCAACATCCATCCCTCCATCCTGTGCGACCTGGGCAAACCGGGCGAGGCGGAGCTGGTCCATCAGGCGGTCGACGACATCTTTGCCGCGGCCCTGGACGTCGGCGGAACACTCTCCGGCGAGCACGGCATCGGCATCACCAAGCGGCCTTACATCGCCAACGCCTTGGGCGACGTGGGCGTCCGGACCCTCAAGGCCGTCAAGGCGGCCCTCGATCCGAAGGGCATCCTGAACCCGGGGAAGATCTGGTAGAGAGTGGCGACGGCTACGGCAACAGTCGTAATTTACCTCTTTATGATAGGGGTAGGGACGATACATTGGTTTGCATCGCCCCTCCCTCCGAACCGGACTGGCGGATTTCCCGCATCCGGCTCTCCAGTCGGTGGTTTTACCTCATTGAGGACTGGAGTAATTTCATATGGGCATCCACAAGAC
>JAURXV010000011.1 GCA_030654195.1 Syntrophales bacterium
GATCTTTTCCATCATCGGGCCGAACGGTTCCGGCAAGACAACCATCTTCAACATGATCAGCGGCATCTATAAACCCGACAGCGGCCGGATCATCTGCGATGGAGAAAACATCGTGGGTTGCTCTCCGGATCACGTTGCCCGGAAAGGGGTGGCCCGCACGTTTCAGAACATCGAGTTGTTCTCCAATGCCACCGTCATGGACAACCTGCTGTTAGGGAGGCATATCCATATGAAAACCGGTGTATTTGCCGGGGCTTTCATGTGGGGAAGAGGATCGGCGGCCGCAAAGGAAGAGATTGCAAACAGGGAAATGGTAGAAAATATTATTGATTTTCTCGACCTCCAATCGGTCAGAAATCATTATGTGGCGAGCCTCCCCTACGGCAAACGAAAACTGGTGGAACTCGGCCGCGCCCTCGCGCTGGAACCCAAGATACTGCTGTTAGATGAACCCTCCGCCGGCATGAATACCGAGGAAAAGGGCGACTTGAATATCTGGATAAAGGACATACAGACCGACTATCAGGTGACGATTCTGCTGATCGAGCACGATATGAACATGATCATGGGCATTTCCGACCGGATATTTGCGATGAACCAAGGCGAGAAGATCGTCGAAGGGGTAGCGGCGGAAGTCCAGAGCCACCCGGAGGTCATCAAGGCGTATCTGGGGGAGGAGCATTGATGCTGAAAATAAACAATATCGAAACCTGGTATGATCTGATCCGGGCGCTGCACGGTATCTCTTTCGAGGTGAAGCAAGGCGATATTGTGGCTCTCCTGGGGTCCAATGGGGCGGGGAAATCGACGACCTTGAAGACCATCATGCGCCTCCTCTATGACCTGAAGGAGGAGCAACCGGAAAAGGGTACGATCGAATTCATGGGCGAACGAATCGACCGGAAGAACACCGACGAGATCGTCCGCATGGGAATCAGCTATGTTCCGGAGGGACGGGAGGTTTTCCCGGAGCTCTCCGTGCTGGAAAATATCATGATGGGCGCTTATACCCGCCGGGACCGAAAAACGATCAAGGATGACATCGACCATGTGTTTGATCACTTTCCGATTCTGAAAGCCAGGAAGGATCAAGAGGCGGGCCATCTCAGCGGCGGTGAACAGCAGATGCTCGCCATCGGCCGGGCGCTGATGAGCCGACCGAAACTTCTGATGCTGGATGAGCCTTCGTTGGGGCTGTCGCCGCTGCTCACCCGGGACATCTTCACGATCATCCGGGACATCAATCAAAAGGATGGCGTGACCATCCTGCTGGTCGAACAGAACGTCAACATGGCCCTGAAATACGCGAACTTCGCTTTTTTGATGGAGAACGGACGGATTGTCCGCGCCGAAAAACCCGAGATCCTTCGGGAGGACGAGGATGTCAAGGAATTTTATCTCGGCATCGCCAAAGAGACATCGGTTAAGGGTTACCAGCGGTACAGACGGAAAGTCCGGTTCCGTTAGCAGGCTGTTGAAAAACGCCCATCTGCTGCGTTTCCCTCATCCTTCGCCGTTCAACGTACCATAAAGTACGCCTCACGGCTCAGGATTTCGGGGGCCTTGCATCTGGGCATTTTTGAACAGCCTGAAAAAAGGGAGAAAACATGGTTATCGATACATTGCCGAAAGCCCTGGTCCGGATGGTTGGCATCGAGCCCGAACGGGTAGCGATGCGGAGAAAGGAGCTTGGCGTCTGGCACGACATCCACTGGTCGGAATACCTGGAAAAAGTCAAGGATGTGGCCCTTGGACTGCACGCGCTCGGTGTCCGCAAAGGGGATCATGTGGCGATCATCGGCGAAAATCAGCCCGAATGGCTTTTTTCGGCGCTGGGCGCCATGTCCGCCGGGGCGACGTTTGTCGGGATCTACACGACGAACCCCGTTACCGAGTGTGAATATGTAGTCGGCCATGCGGGCGCCGTGGTCTATATCTGCGAAGACGAGGAGCAGTTGGACAAGGCGCTTGCCTTCCGGGGGAGCACGCCGACGCTCCGCAAGATGATCGTCTGGGACATGGAGGGTCTCCGGGATTTCCAGGACCCGATGGTCATGAGCTTCGACGACCTCCTCGCTCTCGGACGGAAGACCGCCGAAGAGGATTCCCTTTTGTTTGAGCGCCTTGTGGCCGGGGGATGCGGCGGGGATATCGCCGGGATCATCTACACATCGGGCACGACCGGCCCCCCCAAGGGGGCGATGCTCGCCCACGAGGGATATCTCTGGATGGGCAGTCACACGACCTCGCTGATCCGCGCCGGCCGGGATGACGAGAGCATCTCCTTTCTCCCGTTGAACCATATCTACGAGCAGATCTTCGATCTGATGATCCACCTCACCGTCGGACACATCGTGAATTTCACCGAGAATACCGATACCGTGATGACGGACATGCGCGACGTATCCCCCACCGTGTTCCACGCGGTACCGCGGATCTGGGAGAAGTACTATTCAGGCATCGTCCTGAAGATGGCGGACGCGACCTGGTTCAAGCAGGTCGCCTACCGGACGGCCCTCGGGATCGGCACCCGCTACAACGAGGAGAATCTCGCCGGGCGTTCGCCGTCGTTCGCCCTGCGCCTCGCCAATCAGATCGCCTACTTCGCGGTTTTCCGAAAACTCAAGGAGCGTCTCGGTTTCGACCGGGTTCAGATCGGATTTTCGGGCGCCGCGCCCATCTCCCATAACATCCTGAAGTATTTCCAGAGCATCGGTATCACCATCCGCGAGGGATACGGGATGACGGAGACAACGGGAATCACCCACATGTCCGACGAGAGGAATTTCAAGTTAGGGACCGTGGGGAAGGCCCTCCCCGAGACGGAGGTCCGGATTGCGGAGGATGGGGAGATCCTCGTCCGCCACAAGGCGATATTCAAGGGTTATTACCGGGACGAGGAGACGACGAGGGAGGCGCTCCGCGACGGCTGGATGCATACGGGCGACGTGGGGGAGATCGACGCGGACGGCTTTCTCAAGATCACCGACCGGAAGAAGGACCTGATCATCACCGCCGGCGGGAAGAACATCGCCCCGCAGTATATCGAGAATCTCCTGAAATTTTCTCCCTACATCAACGACGCGGTTGTCATCGGCGACAAGCGAAAATTTGTGAGCGCGATCATCGTCATCGACGAGGAGAATGTCGTGAAGTACGCGCAGGATCAGAAGATTCAATTCACCACATTCGCCAGCCTGACGCGGACGGAAGAGGTCGTCCGGCTGATCCAGGAGGAGGTGAACAAGGTGAATGCCCAGATGGCCCGCGTGGAGAACATCCGCAAATTCCGGATCCTCGACAAAAAACTCTATACGGAAGACGGGGAGATGACCCCGACGATGAAGGTCAAACGGAAGTTCATCAACGCCCATTACGGGGAGTTGATCGAGTCGATGTACCGGGAGTAGTTCCATCTTGGCCCGAACGGCATCAAAGGGTAGCGACAGGTTTTCCCGAATTCGTTAGCAGAATTTGAGTCACGCGAGAAGCGTCCTCCCCTTCAGCGAGAGGGTTAGGGCGGGGATCGGGCAAGGAGTAGAGGATATGGCAGAGGAGACGAAGCCGCGGCTGACGCGGGCGGAAAGACAGGCGCAGGAGCGTGAGGCGAATCTGAGGCACTGGGAGGAGCAGGACGCGCTGCTGCTTCGCCACCGCCAGGAAGCCTACGAGATCGGAGGCGCGGTCCAGACGGAGCGTCTCGCGAAGCAGGGCAAGAAGACGATGCGGGAACTCATCCGGATGCTGATCGATCCCGGAACGGATTTTTTCGAGCTGGGGCTTGACGCCGGTTACGACATCGGCAAGAAGAGGCTCCACGGCGGGCCTGCCTATGAGGAGGAAAAACGGGGGCATATTCCCAGCGGCGGCGTTGTGACCGGCGTCGGCATCGTCCACGGAAAAGACTGCATGATCTTCGCCAATGAAAACCGGGTTGCGGCGGGGAGCTACTTTCCGATCACCTTGAAGAGGCACATGCGGGCCCAGGCAATCGCCGAGCAGTGCGGCCTCCCCTGCATCTACATCGCCGATTCCGGCGGCGTCAACCTGCCGCTGCAGGTCGGCAGCTTCGCGGACGACGGCCATTTCGGATCGATGTTCTACAACATGTGCCGGATGTCGGCCAAGGGGATCAAACAGTACACCCTCTCCACCGGCGGAAACACCGCCGGCGGCGCCTACATCGTCTATCTTGCCTCCGAATCGATCATGATCGAGAAGATGGCCTACGCCTTTCTGGCCGGTCCGCCGATGGTGAAAGCCGCAATCGGCGAGACCGTTGCGATGGAAGACCTGGGCGGCGCCTATGTCCATACGCAGCACTCCGGCGGTTGCGATCACCTGGTCCATACCCAGCGGGAGGGGATCGAGAAGCTTCGGGCGATGATGGAATTCGAACCGGCGCAGAAGATCTGCATCGAGCGGCGTGCGTCGCGGGAACCGCGATACGACTTCCGGGAGATGATGGCCTCCACCCCGATCAACACCTACCAGCACATCAGCATCCGCGACACGATCAAGTGTCTCGCCGACGACAGCTATTTCCACGAATACAAGGCGAAGTACGGCCTCGCGCGGGGGGAATCGATCGTCTGCGGGAAAATGTGGCTCAAGGGGATTCCCGTCGGGGTGATCGCCTCAAACGCCGGCGGGGTGATCTATATCGAGGCGGCGCGGAAGGCGACCGAATGGATGATCCGCTGCGGCAACTCCCGGATTCCGGTGCTGTTCCTCCAGAGCTCCCCCGGGTATATGGTCGGCAAGGCGGAGGAGTGGGGCGGGATTGGCAAGTACGGCGCAGACATGGTCCGAGCCTGCACCTGCCTCGAGGCGCCCAAGGTGACCTACGTGATCGGTCCCGACCACGGCGCGGCCAACTACGGAATGTGCGGCCGGGCGTTCAAACCCCGTTTCGCCTTCACGAACATGCGCGGCCGGACGACGGTCATGTCCGGCGAGACGGCCGGCTTCATCCTGGAGACGGTCCGACGGAAGAACATCACGGACAAGGGCGGTGCGGTTGACGAAGCGGAGATGGCCGCATTCCGGCAGCAGATGCGGAACCGTTACGATGAGGAAGGCCACCCCTTCTACACCGGGTCGCTTCTGTTTCATGACGGCGTCATCGCTTTTAGCGAGGCGCGGGAGCGGCTCGCGCGGGCGTTCGAGATCGCCCTCCACGTGCCGATCCGGGAATCGGTCTGGGGAGACATGAAGGTTTAAGGCCACAAAGGTCATTCCCGCGAAAGCGGGAATCCATCAGAACGTACCTGCATTACGTGTCATTGAGGAGAATTGTATGGCCGACATTCTGTTGCAGGAGAGGACGGAGGACGGCATCCTCGTTCTGACCCTGAACCGTCCGGAGGCGATGAACTGTTTCAATTTCGATCTGCTCGCGGCGCTCGCCGATGTGATCCGCGAGGCGAACTTCGATATGGATTTACGGTGCATCATCATCACCGGCGCCGGAGGCGAGGACCCGAAGAAAGCCTCCTTTTCGACGGGGGCCGATCTGAAGGAGCGCCGAACCCTAAGTCCGGATCAGGTCCGGCGTTTCATCTTCACGATCCGGAACACCTTCACCGCCGTGGAACAGGTCCGGGTACCGGTCATCGCGGCGATCAACGGATTTGCATTCGGCGGCGGGATGGAACTCGCGCTCGCCTGTGATCTCCGGATCGCGTCGTCCAACGTGATCATGGGGCTCACCGAGACGAGTCTCGCGATCATTCCGGGGGCGGGCGGCACGCAGCGGCTGCCGCGGATCATCGGAATCGCGAAGGCGAAGGAGCTGATCTTCACCGCGCGCCGGATTGACGCGCGGATGGCGCTGGATATCGGTCTCGTCAATCGGGTTGTTGAACCGGCGGAATTGATTCCCGCGGCGCGGGAACTTGCCCAGGAGATCGTGAAGAACGGTCCCATCGGCGTCAGTCAGGCCAAGTTTGCCATCAACTGCGGAATGGAGGCCTCCCTCGGCGTGGCCCTCCCGCTGGAGTCCAAAGCCTACGAGGTAACGATCCCGACGAAAGACCGGCTTGAGGCGCTGGCCGCCTTTGCGGAAAAGCGCAAACCGGTCTTCAAGGGGGAGTGAACTGTTTCA
>JAURXV010000013.1 GCA_030654195.1 Syntrophales bacterium
GGCAATTCAACGATGAAGGATGCCCCCCCCATGTCATTGTTTTCCGCATGAATCGTTCCGCCATGTTCCCGGATGATGCCTTTAGAGACGGACAAACCCAATCCCGTGCCTTTTCCCGGATCTTTGGTGGTAAAGAACGGCTCAAAAATCCGGTCCAGGTTTCCTGCCGGAATGCCTTGTCCGTTGTCGGCGACTGTCAAAATAATAGAATAATCCTTCGAGGAATCCTCCGGACGACGAACGGTAATGATCAGTCGTTTTGAATGGTTGCCCGTCATCGTGTCGCAGGCGTTGAGGACAAGATTGACCATCACCTTCACCAACCTGTCTCTTTCCATTTTTACAGGGATGACCTCCGACGGGGGATTGTACTCGACCTGGACGTGATCCTCTTTCCTCCTGCGCTCCGTCATTTGTAGACCCACTTCGATGACACGGCGGAGGTCGCCGCCGACAAGCACCCTTGGCTTTTTGGCGGAGGATTGAAGCAAATCCCGGCTGATCTTTACAATTCTCTGAAGCTGTTCCCGGCTGACCCTCACGTTTTCCCGGGCCGGTTCCGAAAGATTTTCTTTTTCCAGAAATTGAAGCCGGGAGGAGATGATGCTGGCGGGATTGAGGATTTCATGGGCTACGCCGGCGGCCAGGCGTCCGACGGCCGCGTGTTTTTCGAACTGGATCAGCATGTCTCTTGTTTCCTGCAACTGCTGCAAGGTCTCGATGAGGTTCCTTTCCGCCCGCTTGCGCTCGGTGATGTCCTGGTATATTATCTGAAACTGTCTTTCAACGTCCCAGAGTACGTCTTTGCGGAAGACCTGGAGATCGCGGATTTCACCATTTTTCCTTACGATGCTTATTTCATATTTGGACGGTCCATCATCCCCTTTTCTTTTTTCCCTTCTTATCTTTAACTCTGCATAGCTCTGCGGCGTATAGCGATTCTTGATGGGGGTCGTTCTCAGTTCCTCAACGCTGTCGTAGCCATAGATATCCAGAATGGCCCGGTTGGCATAAATGGTCTCACCTTCTATGGTCACGATGCGCACACCCAGCGGCGAGTCATCCAGAGAACGGCGGAAGTTTTCTTCCGTTCGGCGCATTATCTCCTCCACCCGCTTGCGGTCGATGATGTCCATCCGCCGTTCCTCATTGGCCTGCCGCGACTCCTCCGTCCGCGCCACCACACGCTGTTCCAGTTCATCGTGCGCCTGTTTCAGCGCCGCCTCGGCCTGTTTGCGCTCAGTGATGACGCTCATCACGACGCGGCACATGGGCGCGCCGTCAGCGTCCTGCACCGCGGTCGCATCTATGCGCGCCCAGAAGGGTGCAGCGTCTTTTTTCACCATCCGCATCTCGCACATCTGCGGCGCCCCCGTTTCAAAGAGCAGCTTCCGGTACCGGTAGTAGATGTCCCGGTCCTCGGGGAGGATAAAGCTTGTCAATCGCCGCCTGACCAAGGCGCTTCTCGCCACACCCAGCATATTGGCGGCGGTGAGATTTACCTCCAGGATCAGCCCCGCCTCGCTCAAGGTGAAATGGCCGATCGGCGCCAGATCGTACAGGTCGAAATACCGCGCCCGCGCGTCTTCGACTTCCTCCTGTGCCCGACGCAGTTTTTCGTTCTGCATCTCCAACTCGATCTGATGCACCCGCAGTTCGTGGAGCGTCTGTCGCACTTCGTCAGGGGACAGCGCCTCCACGTTTTCCGCCATCCCGGCGGCTTTTTCCCGGAATATGTCCTCCGCCCGCCGGCGCAGGGCCTGCCCTGAGCCTGTCGAAGCCGCACCGGCGCTGCCTGGGCCGATCTGCTTTTTTTTAGTCATGGTCGTCCTCACGTCATTCCGAGGAGGAACCGCCAGGCGGGGATGATGCGAACGGTTCCGCCGTTCAGCGGGGTCTCTCCCTCTTCTTCATGAGTGACGATGATCGCGTCCTTCATGTCCAGTTCCGTCATTGCCTTCGCGAGGCTGCGGAGCTCGCGCTTTCGGGTGTCGACGGTTTCCATCTCCCAGGCCACCTGGATCAGCCGCATCGGTTCGCCACCCTTCCGGCAGAGGAAATCCACCTCCAGGCCGTTGGCGGTCCGGTAGTAGAACACCTCCCATCCCCGGCGACGCAGTTCCAGAAAGACTATGTTTTCCAGATAACGGCCAACATTTTCTGAAAAACGGAAGGAAACGGCGGCCGCGAGGCCCGTATCGACGGCGTAGATTTTCTTGGGGCTCCGGATCTGCTGTTTCAGCGAAAAATGAAAGAGTTCGACGGCAAACAGGAGCCGCACATCCCCGTAGTAGGTCAGATAATCCTTGATCGTCTTGTCACTGAGACCGACAAACGCAGAGAGCCGTTTGGGGGTGTAGAGGGCGGCGACGTTAGTCATCAGATAAAGGAAGAGGGTTTCCAGATCGGCCGGTTTCTTCACGCCGAAACGCGGGACGATGTCCTGCTGGAGGATCGTTCGGGCGTACATGCCAAGGATCTCGTTCCGGAGGGTCTGCACGTCGAGAAAGACAGCTTCGGGGAAACCGCCCGTCCGGAGGTACTCGTCGCATAAAACCCGGAGACGGGGGCGCTGCCGGAGGGCTGACACATCGTCCGCAACCGAAACGTCGCGGGCGCGGAGAAATTCGCGGAAGGAAAAGGGCATAACTTCGACGGGGATGGTTCGGCCGGACAGGAGGGTCATGAATTCCGAGGAGATCAGTCGGGAATTGGAGCCCGTCACCATGAACTTGAGGTCTCCCCTTTCGTAGCGGGACTTGACAAAGACCTGCCAGTCCGGGAAGAACTGCACCTCGTCGAGAAAGACGAAGACCCGTCCCTGTGGGGCGGCGAGCTTCAGGTAATCCTCGTAGAGCCGGTCCATGTTGGCCACATCGTTGCGATAACGGTTCAAAACCGGCATTTCCAGGTTGCAGAAGAGAATGTTCCGGGGCGGCACACTTCGTTCGCGGATCAGGTGGTTTATCATCTGCCGCATGAGGGTGCTCTTTCCGGCGCGGCGGACGCCGACGAAAGAAAGGATGTGAGGAAGATCCAAGTGTTTCTTGACGTCGTCCAGGACCAGCCGGGGGACGCCTTCCGGATAAACGGCGCCATCCCAATGGGGGTTCTGGTCGACAAGAACGGATTCAAACATGATTCACACTCCGACTATTCTGTATATTAGTCGCATTATACTCCGCCTAATTCATGTATTCAAGGTTTTATCTTTGATGAACTCGTAAAAAGACTGCAAATTCCATATTCTGTCATTCCTGGGCAAACGGGAATCCAGTAATTTCGATCATTTGCATTCTGTCTGGATTCCCGTCATGACCATATCTTTAAAAGTAATTTGAAAGCTTTATTTCTGTCCTCCCTCAATTGAAACGTACCCCTTCTCACGAAAGAGCCTCAGACAGGCATCCACGACATCGGGATCATACTGAGATCCGCGATGGGCTTTTATTTCATCAAGGGCCTGCTTT
>JAURXV010000044.1 GCA_030654195.1 Syntrophales bacterium
TTGAGAAGGTATGCACGAAGGCAACCGTTTTCCAGTTACCTTGCTGACATGAGGCCAACTCTAATGATGTCGCTCGATCATTTCAGGATGAAACCTGCAACACAAGCACATCTTCTCAAGATCCCGACTACAATAAAAAAGTGTTAACATATTAGGATAATAGGATAATAGAATTTATCGATAAGCAGGTAAAAAAGGGAGGTCATCCTGTAGGTACATACCTTTCTAAATCAGAAAGTACGTAAGAGCCGGATGAATCAATAAAGACTATTTCATCCTTATTCATGATGGAACGCTGACCTCCTTTTTCTCGATCCCCTGCATGGGATAAGGCTTGATATTGCCCGTGATCAGGGTGGCCTTGTTGACAACGCAGGTGGCGGCGATAAGGCAATCGTCCAGTTCCAGATGAAGCTGGAGAAGAAACGGCGCACGGTCACAAACGCGGATCCGGTTCCGGAAGCTCCCCGGGAGGACCCTCCGCAAGAAGGCGGCTGATATCTTTGGGCGCGAAGGGAAGGCCGGCGAACAGCCGCGCCTCCAGCGCCTCCGTCTTCTCCCAGAGCAGGAGGATCGCCCGCTTCCGCTCCGGCTCCCGGCCGTACTTTTCGAGGATGTACCCCATCCGCTCGCTCAAAGGCACGATCCGGTCGTGGAGAACCCGCTTGTCCGCGTAGTTGACAACCTCCGCTTCGGTCGGGACCGCGGAGGCGAAATAGCGGTCCAGGCGGACATGCTGGCCGACGATGCGCCCCACCTCCGGGTAGCCGATTTCCGTCAGCAGTTGCGCCCCCGTCTCGGCATGGTCTTCCAGGGTCTGGAAACTCCGGGTCTTCGTGATATCGTGGAGGAGCGCCGCGGCCCGGATCAGATCCCGGTTCAGACCATCCGGTTTCAGATGATCGACGATCAGCAGGGAGACCCGGCAGACCTGCCGGGAATGGGCCACAATATTGTCCAGCATCCCCGTCCCGGAGACCAGCCGCCGGCATTCCACCTCGGACGGAATCCTGATCCGCTGTTCATTCATAGGGTTCTTCATAGCAGATCGGCCGCGGGATGGCCAGCGGATTTAGGCGGCATGCGCACCTCGCGAACGGACCATTTTTCTTTCGTTCCGACTTGTGGATTTTGTTTTTAGCTGGTATGGATTGGCTGCGAAAAAAGTGTTTCCCCTTCGCAGAATGTCATTCATAATGAAACGAAACACAGCAGGCGCCTGCCCCTACGAAAGCAGGCAAACTTTTTACGAAACCACAAATATGGGTCCTGAAACAGGAGGCGGTGATGGGAACGATGCTCAGAACAACCATCGGTGATCTTTTTGATGAGGTGGCCTCACGATTCCCCGACCGGGAGGCGTTGCTCGATCTTCCCCGGGGCCGGAGATATTCTTATCAGGAATTGTTGATCATCGTTAACCAGTTGGCCAGGGGATTCCTGAAACTCGGCATCCAAAAGGGAGAACACCTGGCCCTCTGGACGCCCAACCTATCCGAATCGATCATCACCGAGTTTGCCGCGGCAAAGATCGGCGCCGTCCTGATGACGCTGGATACGAATGCCCAGCCCCAGCAGCTTGGATATCTGCTCCGGCAGTCCGATTCCCAGACCCTCATCATGTCCGAAGGAACAAACGGTACGGAACATATCGAGATGATCCGCCGGCTCTGCCCGGAGGTGGATACCTCCGCGCCGGGGCAACTGGATTGCCACGCGCTGCCGGAATTGAGACGTCTCATCGTGATATCGGACCGGACCCACCCGGGCATGCTGACCTGGAAAGGGGTCCTGGAGGCAGGCAGAGACGTTCCCGATCTGCTGCTGTCTGAACGACAGCGCTCCTGCCATGCGGATGATGTCGCCACGCTGCTGTACACCTCCGGGACAACCGGGGCGCCCAAAGGGGTGATGTCGACCCACTTCGGAATCATCAACACCACCCTGGCCAGTGCGGAGAATCAAAAATTGACGGAAAAGGATCGGCTCAGTCTCTCCGTCCCCTTGTCCCACATGTTCGGCTGCATCTGTGTCGTATTGGCGGGAATGATCAAGGGGGCCGCCGTGGTCATCCCGTCGGCGGCCTTCGATCCGAAGAAGGTGCTGGAGGCGATCGCAACGGAACAGTGTACCACGATTTATGGATCTCCCGGCGCCTTCATCGCGATGATGGAGGAGCCGGAATACCGAAAATTCAATCTCCAATCGCTGCGGACCGGGATCATGGGGGGCGCCCAATGTCCGCTGGAAGTGATGAAGAGGGTTGCAGGGGAGATGGGGGCAAGGGAGATCGTCATCGGTTACGGCCAGACGGAGGCCTCGTCCTGGATCACGATGACCCGGCCGGACGACCCCTTGGAATTGCGGGTCTCCACGGTCGGAAGACCCCTTCCCAACGTCGAGGTGAAGCTGATCGATCCCCAAAGCGGTCGGGAGGTTTCCACCGGCGCCGTCGGCGAGATCTGCGCCAGGGGGTTCAATATGAAGGGCTACTACAAGATGCCGGCCGCAACCGCCAATGCCGTCGATTCCGAGGGGTGGCTCCACACCGGAGACCTTGGAACGATGGACGCGGACGGCTATCTTCGAACAACCGGCAGAATGAAGGAGGTGATCGTCCGCGGAGGCGAGACGATCTATCCCACCGAGATTGAAGAGATCCTCTTTTGCCACCCCAAGATCTCGAACGTTCAGATCTTCGGGGTTCCCAGCGGAACCGCGGGAGAGGAGGTGGCGGCATGGATCAAACTGGAAGAGGGGGCCTCGGCCACGGAGGAAGAAATTCTTGAATATTGCCGTGCGAAACTGCCCGCTTCCTGCCTGCCGCGATACATAAAATTCGTGAGGGAATTTCCGATGACCCTGCTGGGCAAGGTCCAGAAGTTCCGAATGAGGGAGATCGCGATCAAGGAGTACGGGCTGGAATAGGAGGATCACGAAAATCCAATAATTCCCATTGACAAGCAATACAACTTTACGGATAATGCCGTTAATATTTGAAAACCAAAGTTAAAAGCCGATCGAGGACCGAGAAACCTGATGCCACAGATATGGCCTATCGGAGGGGGAAAAGGCGGTACCGGAAAGAGCTTTGTCACAGGTTCCCTCGGAATACTCCTTGCCAGAGAGGGTTATCAAACCCTGTTGATCGATCTTGACCTGGGGGCCGCGAATCTCCATACGACCATCGGCGCCCCGAATCCGGAAAAAAGTCTCTCCGATTTCGTCAATAAAAAAGTCGCCGCCCTGGACGAAACAATCATCCCCACGCCAACACCGAATCTCTTCATGATCAGCGGCGCGATGAACAATCTGGACATCGCCAATCTGGCGCACGAGCAAAAAACGAAGATCCTGCGGGAGATCGCCAAACTTCCCTATAACTACATTCTGCTGGATCTGGGAGCGGGCACATCCTTCAACACCATCGACTTCTTCATGATTTCAAATTCGGGTATTTTCATAACGACGCCGGAACCGACCGCCACGGAAAACATCTACCGGCTGATCCGCGCCGTCTATTTCCGCAAGATCAGACAGGTCCTCAATGTTTATCACTTCAGAGCGCTGGCGAAGGAAGCGGAAGAACGAAACAGCAAAGCCACCGTGACCAACCCCGATCTATTGCTGGATATGATCAAGGAACTGGACCCGGAAAAGGGCGGGATGCTGGAACAGGAGTTAAACACGCTGGAGTTCGGTCTGCTCATGAATCAGCACCGCAAGCAGGACAATCCCGATATCGGCAGATTCATCTGTCAAATCATCGAAAAGCATCTCGCCTTGAAAATACAATTTCTCGGCAACATCGCCTTTGACGAAAACGTCCATCTTGCCGTCTGTAAAAAGCGGCCTTTTCTCGAGATGTCTCCTTATTCCCGGACGGCCATCGATTTCAGGGAATGTTTTAAGAAATTATTGATTATGAAAGATAAATCTTTCGGAATCCGGCACGCCGTCGATCGGGTTCTGTAAGGGGCATACCGATATGGGTCTGATGATGAAACCATACCCGAAACAAACCCATTATAAGATCCTTGATATTCCAACCGATGCATCGCCGTACGAAATAAACCATGCCTACAGGAATGCCTTTGAACTCTACCAGGATGACAGCATGGCGGCCTACTCTTTTTTCCCGGATTCCGAAAGAAAGGAGATTCTGGCCCGGCTGGAAGAGGCCTATCTGACCCTGATCAATCCGGAATCCAGATCCGTTTACGACCGTTCGTTGATGGAGATGGGCATCATGGAAGAAGAGAACCGGTACCATGATCATTCGAAAAGAGTGATGCCCATCTATGACATTCGGCGCAAGAAAACCCACTATCAGTGGCTGTCCAAAGTCCCGGTTGTGGATAAATCCCGCGTATCGGAAAATCCCTCCATTCAAGACATCCTGCAAAAGGACCGACTGACCGGTCAGGATTTGAAAAGAATCAGAACGACGCTGGGGTTGACTCTGGCGCAAATTTTCCTGCAGACCAGAATAGCGATCGGCATATTGGAGGCCATTGAAGACGACCGGTTCGACCATTTGCCTCCCGCCGTCTACCTCAAAAGCTTTCTGAAATTGTACGCGCAATGTCTTACAATCGATGCCGATACAGTCGTTCAGGCCTATATGAAACACATGAAACTCTCATGACGGAGTCCCGTCACAAAGGAGGATGAAAATAGGCAAGGTATTTTGCTCTTTGCGATGAGGATGATTATCATATTTCCGAGTGGTCCCCATGCCCGGTGGTGGGCATGTAACGAAAGTGATCAAAGAGGGAGGAGATATGGACGTCATTATCGAGAAGGGATGCGGTCTGGATGTACACAAGGAGACGGTAGTGGCCTGCGTGATGGGTGAAGGGATCAAGAAGGAGATCCGGACCTTCAGTACGATGACGGGCGATTTGTTTCAGTTGAAATCGTGGTTATCGGAGAAGGGTATTACCCACGTTGCGATGGAGAGTACAGGGCCATATTGGAAGCCGGTGTTCAATGTCCTTGAGGACTCGTTTGAAGTGATCTTGGCGAATGCCCGGCATATCAAGAACGTTCCCGGTCGCAAGACGGATGTGAAGGACAGTGAGTGGATTTGCAAGCTATTGCGGAGCGGGCTATTGGCGGCGAGTTTTGTTCCGCCCAAGGCGATTCGCGAGCTGCGTGATTTGACACGATATCGGCGAAAGCTGACGCAGGCGATATCATCGGAGAAGAATCGTGTCCAGAAGGTATTGGAGGATGCGAATGTGAAGATATCGTCGGTGGTATCAGACACGTTCGGGGTGAGTGCCAGCCGGATGATAGAAGCGATCATGGCGGGGAATCTCAATCCGGAGGCGATATCGGATTTAGCCGTAGGGAAGCTTAAGGGCAAGAAAGAGGAGCTTAAAAAGGCCTTGGTGGGGAACTTTCAGGAGCATCATCGGTTTATGATCCAGGCTTCTCTGGATCATATTGGGTCTTTGGAGAAGATCATTGCTGACCTGGATCAGGAGATTAACCGTAAGCTGAAGGATTATCATCGCGAGTTTGAGTTATTGCAAACCATTCCGGGTGTGAAGGAACAGGGTGCGGCCTCGATCATTGCCGAGATTGGCGCGGACATGGGGATTTTCCCATCCGAGGGGCATCTGTCCTCCTGGGCGGGTATGAGTCCCGGCAATAACGAGAGCGCCGGTAAAAAAAAAGTGGAAAGACGACCCACGGCAATAAGAATTTGAGGGCGATATTGACCCAGTGTGCCTGGGCGGCGTCAAAGACGAAGAACACATATCTCAGTGCGAAGTATTACAGTCTTGTAGGAAGACGAGGGAAGAAACGGGCGTTGATCGCCGTCGGTCACAAGATTCTGATCATGGTTTATTACATTCTGAAAACCGGGACGCCGCACAAAGAGCTTGGCAAGGACTATTTGAACAGGCGACGAGAAGACAAGATCGTGAAGGGTCATATCAAGCGGTTAAAGGATCTTGGCTACGAAGTTGCGATAAAGAAGGCTGCCTGATCATCGCAGAAAAGGGACAACAGATGGTTTTACAGGATGGAGGTCGATTCTTACTGGTGGTTGCGACCCCGGACATGAAACTGACCCGGCCGGGTTTAAGAACAAAGGAATGTTGCCACGAGCACGCAGATGAAATTTTTACGATCTACCCGGCCCCCTGTTAACCATTAACATGCCCTTTAATGATACATAATGTAATCAAACTCTTAGAGGTACATTTTCAGATGAAAGGAGACAACTAAAATATCGATTATGGAAAAGACGGAAGACCTCTCCAACATCGAAGGAGCAAACCACGACGATCACGGCCTCTCGGAGGAACTGGAATCCCTCTATCGCCGCGTCGCCCGGCTTGACCAACCGGACGCCTCGGCAGAAAAGGGTTCGGATACCCATGGGGACAATAAGGATTTCAAGGACCTCCAGCGGCGCACGGCTCCTTGCCAAAATCCGCCAAATCAGGAAGACTTGATGAAGAAATTGATGGCCATCAAGGATGCCTATGAAAGGCTTCTGACGTATTGGCCATTCGCACGAGAACGTCCGCCCGGGCTCCTTTAAAAGAGGCTTCCCCATTGCCCACCCTTTTCCCCGGACAGTGTCTTCGATGTTAATTATTGATTGACAAGTCAATCAATAATCGGTACGTTTTTTTTCAAATGGGGAGGGTAACGCCATGTCGCAACTGAAAGGAATCGAACTGGGCTATACGTATGACCAACTGGAGGTCGGGATGTCCGCATCGTTCACCAAGACGATCACCGAAACGGACGTCTATCTCTTCGCCGGCATCTCCGGCGATTTCAACCCCATGCACCTGAACGAAGAATTCGCCAAGCTCACCCCGTTCAAGACGCGCATCGCCCATGGCGCACTGCCGCAGAGCCTGATCGCGCCGGTCCTGGGGATGAAGCTCCCGGGGCTCGGCACGGTCGCGCTGGAGGTTCTTTGCCGTTTCCGGGCCCCCACCTTCTTCGGAGATACGGTCACAGCCACGGCGGAGGTGGAAGAGAAGATCGAAAAGAGGAGATGGGTCCGCATGAAGTGCACCTGGACAAACCAGCGACAGGAGCTCGTCGCCGAGGGGTACGCGCTGGTCATGCCGCCCATGGCCCTGTAGGTGCAGATCCGGAGGGCCGCCCCGGAAACGATCGGGACGGGACATCCCTGCCGATCTTGACGCCAGGGTCCCCGCCGATGACCGGGACGAAAAGGGGTTCATCCGATTGACGCGTACCCACGCGTACCCACTTCCCCTTGACATGTCAGCGCCTTCTTTCTATAGTCCCGCCTCAGAAAGGGTTTCCACAGAATAAGGGCGATTGAATTGAGATCCTCTTCCGCAGCGATCCATACCAAAGGCAAAATCCCCCATAAAACCGGCCTGCTGGCGCTGGGTATTTCGGCGTTGGGAGTGGTGTACGGCGATATAGGCACGAGCCCACTCTATGCCTTGAAAGAGACTTTCTTCGGGACACACCCGCTGGCACGCAACATAGAGAATGTCTTGGGCGTCCTCTCCCTCGTCTTCTGGACACTGCTGCTCATCGTAGGCGTCAAGTATGTGCTGCTGGTTCTGCGCGCCGACTTTCACGGCGAGGGGGGCATCTTCGCCCTGCTCGGGATCATCCGAAACAAACAGCCGCGTAACGGTAAACCCACGAGGCTCCTCTGGATCCTCACCACTGCCGTGATGATCGGCGCGGCCGCTCTTTACGGCGACGCCGTCATCACCCCGGCGATTTCCGTGCTCTCGGCCTATGAGGGGCTGGAGGTGGTCACATCGGCCTTCAAGCCCGCCGTCGTCTGGCTGACTGTGATCACCCTCCTGTTGCTCTTCCTGTTCCAGAGCGGCGGCACAGCCCGCGTCGGCGGGATCTTCGGGCCGATCATGGTCGTCTGGTTCATTACCATTGGCGGTGTGGGGTTGGTCTGGATCATTGCCCACCCCATCGTGCTGCTGGCAGTCAATCCTCTCCATGCCTGGCATTTTTTCGCCGCCCAAGGTATCCGGGTCGTCTTTGTACTCGGGGCGGTGGTGCTCGTCATCACCGGGGCCGAGGCGCTCTTTGCGGACGTCGGCCACTTCGGGCGCAGGGCGATCCATGTTTCGTGGTACTCGTTTGTCTTTCCCTGCCTTCTGCTGAACTACTTTGGACAAGGCGCGCGTCTCCTTGACAGCGCGCCCATCCCAAGCAACCACCTCTTCTATGCTCTGTTCCCACAGAACGATGTAATCATCTATTCGGTAGTCGTTTTGGCCATGATGGCCACGGTGATTGCCTCGCAGGCCCTGATTTCCGGCGCCTACAGCATGACCCGGCAGGGCATTGCCCTGGGTTTTTTCCCGCGTCTGCAGATCATCTCCACGTCGGCCGAAATTGAAGGTCAACTCTATATCCCGGCGGTGAACTGGCTCCTCCTCGCCGGCTGCATGCTCCTGGTGATCGGCTTCAAGACTTCGAGCGCGCTGGCCGCAGCGTACGGTCTTGCGGTGACGGGGACGATGGCCATTACATCGTTCATCTTCTATTTCGTGGCGCAGAGCTGGGGCTGGAAAAGGTATTGGATCGGTCCGGTATGCCTCGGTTTTCTCTTCATAGACCTTGCCTACTTTTTGGCAAATACCCTGAAGTTTTTTGACGGCGGTTATGTCCCGATCATGATCGCGCTCTTCCTCTTTTCCCTTATGCTGACATGGCAGTGGGGCCGCGCCCAGTTGGCGGATGCCTTCTCCAGTTTTCTAAAAATCCCCTTACGGCGCTACCTGGAGTTGAAGCAGCAAATTATGGACAGCCCGCATTTGCGTACCATGTTCGGAATGCGCAGCCTGTCCCAGGTGGAAAGGGCCGTCGTTTTTCTGACGTCACGGCCTGTCCTGTCGCCTGACGACCCGTGTCCAATAGGCCTACGAATCTATATCCGGCGGAACGGCGCCATACCCAAGCACGTCATTCTGCTGAACGTCGCTCATGTCCACCAACCGGTCGTGCCCGAAGAGAAGCGCTGTGATGTAATCCCTCTCGGCGCGAACATCGTGGCGATCAATGTCCGTTACGGCTACATGCAGAGCCCCAACGTACCTTCCCTGCTGCGGACGCTCAAGAATAAAAAACTAATCAAGATCAATGAGAATCGATGGACCATCCAGGTGGGAGAAGAGGAGATTTTAATCGACCCGTCGTTGCGGTTCTTCCGACGTCTTATGCTCCGCTTTTTCATTTTCATCATGCGTTTCACGAACTCGGCCGATCGCTACTTCGGTTTACGCGAGTTTGCCGGCCGCAACAAAACGGTCATTCCCGTTTTGATCGGGCATAAATTTGCCTCTGTCACCGTCCTCGACAGCGAGCCGGCCGATCAGTATCCGGGCGGCGCAGGTCCCCAAAAATAAGGTTTAGACGATCGACCTTCCTTCCTGAAGTCAGTAAAACGTCGCCCTTGAAGAAAATACTTGATTTCAAACAGAAATAAATGGATAATTTGTTTTTATGAGGGGCTGGGGGTCAACGGATACATGGTTGAAACGCTATAGCACCGCCAGGAAATAAGGCGGTAAACGGAGAAAACAAACCACCATCAGCCGCCATCTGCTACCTGCCGTGAGAGGAACAAATCAGCATGTACCGCGGAATGGATGATGTCGTCGAGGCTGTCCGTAACGCCAAACGCCATAAGAAAAGCTGTGCTCTGCTGATCGGCGCGGGGTGCTCCGTCAGCGCTGGTATCCCGCTGGCGAGCGGATTTATCGAAGTCATCAAGAAGGATTGGCTAAACGCGTTTGAAAGAGCAAAACAGAAAGCCCAGCCGGCTAACCCCACGTATCCCATCTGCATGGCCGAGTTGTCCGATGCCGAACGACGCGATTTGATCTCGGATTACGTGGACCGCGCGACGATAAACTGGGCACACTTGGCGATTGCGCAACTTATGAAAGACGGGTTTGTCGATCGGGTCTTCACGACCAATTTCGATCCGCTCGTTCTTAGGGCTTGTGCACTGCTGGGCGTGTTTCCGGCCGTCTACGATTTCGCGGCATCCCAGCGTTTCAAGCCCGCGTACTTGCCGGAAAAGGCGGTATTCCATCTTCACGGTCAGCATACAGGCTTTGTCCTGCTCCATACCCAAGAAGAAATAGCCGCGTTGTCAACTTCAATCGCGCCACTCTTCGAGGACGCGGGCCGCGGTAGGCTCTGGCTGGTAGTCGGCTACAGCGGCGAGAATGACCCTGTATTTGAGCATCTAGTGAAGGTGGGCCGGTTTGATGAACGGCTTTACTGGGTGGGATACAAAGACAACGAACCGGCCCTTATCCTTCACAACAGGTTGCTGGGTGAGAGCAAATCGGCCTTCTTTGTGAAGGGATACGACGCCGATGACTTTTTCGCCGTGCTGGGTCAGCGCTTAGGCTGCTTTCCGCCCGTGTTTGTGGAGAAGCCTTTTAGCCACCTTAAGGCAATGCTAGGCACGGTTTCTCCGTACACACTGCCCGGTCGGCCGTCAGAATCGACATACTAGAGACAGCAAAGGCTTTGATTGACCGTGCCGTGCGGGATCTTGAGGAAGGGCCGGAACGCACGACTTTGGTCGCTGAGACCTATTTCTTGGCTGGGCACTACGATGCGGTTCTTGCCCTGCAGTCCACCAACATGTTACCCTCCATAAGGCGTGCCGTCGCCTGGGCTTTCACCATGCAAGCCAACATTTCGCATGATCAGGCCAAGACGAAGTCGGGGGCGGAAGCGGACGCCCTGTTTGACCAGGCGGGAAAGAAGTACGACGCCGCCCTGAAGATCAAACCCGACCTCCACGATGCCCTCTACAACTGGGGCATTGCGCTTTACGATCAGGCCTAGACGAAGTCGGGGGCGGAAGCGGACGCCCTGTTTGACCAGGCGGGGCAGAAGTACGACGCCACCCTGAAGATCAAACCCGACGACCACGCTGCCCTCAACAACTGGGGCATTGCGCTTTTTGCTCATGCCAAGACGAACTCGGGGGTGGAAGCGGACGCTCTGTTTGACCAGGCGCGGCAGAAGTAC
>JAURXV010000060.1 GCA_030654195.1 Syntrophales bacterium
GCTGCTGCCGATTGGCGGCCGCCCGCTCATCACCTTTGCGATGGACCACTGCCTTTCGATCGGCGTCGAGCGGTTCATCGTGAACACCCACCACTGCGCGGCGGCTTACGACGCGGCCTTTCCGGACGGAAACTGGCGGAGGGCGCCGATCCTCTTTCGCAACGAACCGGCTCTCCTCGACACGGCCGGCGGGCTGAAGAACATCGAGGATCTCCTAGAGGAAGAGGAGACGATCCTGGTTTACAACGGCGACATCCTCTCCGACCTTCCGCTGTCGCGGCTGCTGGCGGCCCATGCGGCAGGGGGCCGTGAGGTCACCCTCGCCCTCCGCAGCAACGGTGCGCTGCGGAACGTCTGCCTCGACGCGCGGGGCGAAATCTGCGATTTCAGAGACCTCCTCGGGAACCGAGGCGTCCGGCGCTGCCTCTTTTCGGGGATCTCCGTCGTGGAGAGGCGGTTCCTCCGGCGGCTGATCCCCGGCAAAGCTGAATCGACGATTCCCGTCTTCGCGGCGATGATCCGGGAGGCGCCCGGATCGGTCGCCTCCGCCGTGATTGATGAGGGAATCTGGGAGGACGTGGGCGACATCCCGGCGTATGAGCGGATCAAGGCCGGAGGGCCGATGCTCCGCTACGAAGGCGCCGCCGGAGCGTCCGGGGAGTACGTCTCCCCCGATTTCCTTTCCCGAGCGGCGGGATCCGAAACCTCTTTCCTCACCCCGCTCTCCGGATCGCCGTTGGAGACGGCGGATTCCTCCGCCCGTCCGAGAACGGTCGCGCCGGAAGATGCCGGGGGCGCAACGACCCCCACCGCTTTGGCTGTTTCAGACGGTAAGCGGCAGGAGGACGCACCGGAGGAATCCACATTCATCCGGCGAACGCTCGGCCTCGCCGCCGGCACGCGGGTGGGGCTGGCCCAAGTCGGGAAGGGCGGTTCGGACCGGAACTATTTCCGCGTTTCGGCGGCCGGCGGGAGGCCCGTAATCCTGATGCGTTACGGCCGGATGTACGAGGAAAACGATCTCTATGCGGCCGTCGCCTCCTTTCTACGGGGAATCGGCGTTACCGTGCCCGCGATTTACGGCCACGATCCGGAGCGGCGGCTGATCCTTATGGAGGACCTGGGGGACCGGGACCTCTACGCGCTCCGCGACGCCCCGTGGGAGGTTCGCCGCGGCCTCTACGAAAAGACCCTCGCACTCGCCGCGAAAATGCTATCATTTTCACTGGATCGCCTTCCCGCCGGGCTCCGCCTGATGCCCGGTTTCGATGCGAACCTCTACCGGTGGGAGCGGGACTACTTCCGGGAGCACTGCGTCCGGAACGTCTGCCGGATCGACCTCGCCGCCGCGGAGGGTGAGGCCCTGGAGGCGGAGCTTTCGGTCCTGGCCGGGTGGCTGCTTTCGACGCCGCCTGTTCTCGTCCACCGCGACCTCCAGTCGCAGAACGTGATGATCCGCGCCGGCGGACCGGTCTTGATCGATTTCCAGGGGATACGCCCCGGGAACCCCTTCTACGACCTCGGATCGCTCCTCTGCGATCCCTACGTCTCATTTCCGGAGGAAGGGCGGGACGAACTCCTCCATCTTTATCACAGGATCTCACGTTCCCGATACCCGTGGGATAAGTTCCGGGAACTTTTTCTGCTCGCCTCCGCGCAGCGGCTGATGCAGGCCCTCGGCGCCTACGGCTTCCTCGGTCGGGAGCGCGAAAAACCCCATTTTCTCAACCACATCCGCCCCGCCCTCGAAAACCTCATTTCAGTAACCGAGGAGGCGGGGCGTCTCCCGCGCCTCCTCGCCCTCGCCCGCCGCTGCCGCGATTTTTTTGACGAATGAGGCTCTTGCAAAACTCTTCAAAATATGTTCCCCCTCCCCCGCCAGGGGGGAGGGGATTTATTGGTACTTTTGCAATTACATCGAATGATTGTGATCCTGTCGCGGTAAAAGCGTAGAGTCCCCATGCGGCCTAAAATTTTTTACGCGGAGATCAGCCCCCGAAAAATCGGGAGCTGTCCCCCCTTATTTTCTCCGCTTGACAGGAGAACGATCCGTCACTATGGTATGCGCGCTGAACAAACCTGTCGGTTAACGTCGTCAAGACAGCAAGTCTGAAAGGATATGAGGAGGTAGTCATGGGTCACCAAACGCGTGTGAGAATATCGTCGGTCGTTGCATTCATTTTGATCATCCTGCTGGGTCTGGCGCCGGCGCTGGTTCCGGCGGCGGAGCCGGAGAAGAAGGACAACCGGCCGGAGCGGGGGATCGCCGTCTATACCGATTATTCCGGCGTCGCGGTCGCCCGGGGGGAGAACGTCCAGATGGAGCTGACCCTGGAGAACAAGGGGCGGTCCGATGAGAACATCGACGTCCGGATCACCGCGGTTGCGAAAGGGTGGAAGGCGACACTGAAGGGCGCCCGATACCAGGTGACCGGGATGTATGTCCCGAACGGGAAGACGAAAACCCTCACGCTCAACCTGGAACCGGAAAAGGCGATCGGTCCGGGCCAATACTCCTTCCAGTTCGATGCGAAGACGGTGGACGGCAGATTCACCTCCGCCCATACCCTGACCGTGAACGTCCAGGAGAGGAAGGTCGGCGCGGATAACATCCAGATCAACGCCGCCTATCCGGTCCTCCGGGGACAGACCGACTCCAAGTTCGAGTTCTCCCTTGAGGTGATGAACAAAAGCGAGATGGAACGCACGTTCAACCTTGCCGCAGTCGGACCGGAGAAATGGGAGATCAACTTCAAACCCGCCTACGAGCAAAAGCAGATCTCCAGCATCCGGGTGAAGGAAGGGCAGAGCCAGACGGTGGCCGTCGAGGTCACCCCGGCGCAGAACGCCGCCGCCAAGGAGTACCCGATCATCGTCGCGATCAGCTCCGGCGAAAGCAAGGCCGAGGTCAAGCTCACGGTGAACCTGACGGGAACCTACCGGCTCGACGCCGGGACGCCGAACGGCATCCTGTCGCTCGAGGCCTATGCCGGAAAACCCGTTACCTTCTCGCTCTTCGTGAAGAACACCGGCTCCGCCGCGAACCGCAACGTTGGCTTCTCCTCCTTCAAGCCGGAGAACTGGGAGACCACCTTCAAGCCGGAGAAGATCGACGCGCTTGCCCCCGGCGAAATGAAGCAGGTGGAGGTGACGATCAAACCGGGACCCCAGTCCCTCGTCGGGGATTACTCCGTGGGCGTCATGATCAACGGGGAAAAGTCGGACAAGACGGTGGAGATGCGGGTTACCGTGAAGGCCTCATCGGCCTGGGGCTGGATCGGGATCGGACTGATTCTGCTGGTGATCGCGGGCTTAAGTTTTCTGTTCATCAAGATGGGGAGACGCTAACCGTGGAAAAAGAGACGGTCATCCGGATGGAAGAACTGACCAAGCGCTATGGGGCGCAGACGGCGGTAAACCGCCTGAGCCTCGACGTGGCGGAAGGGGAGATTTTCGGCTTCCTGGGGCCGAACGGGGCCGGGAAGACGACGACGATGCTGATGCTGCTCGGGCTCACCGAACCGACCTCCGGCTCGGTCCGGGTCTGCGGCTATGACCCGGCCCGCGACCCGCTGAAGGTCAAGGAACTGATCGGCTACCTGCCGGAGAATGTCGGCTTCTACGAAGATATGGACGCGCGGCAGAACCTCCGGTACATCGCGCGCCTGAACCGAATCCCCGATACTGTTTCCTCCGGGCGGATCGACCGGCTCCTTATGGAGGTCGAACTCGCGAAAGAGGCGGGCAAGAAGGTGGGCTCCTACTCGAAGGGGATGCGGCAGCGCCTCGGGATCGCCGAGGTGCTGATCAAGGAGCCGAAGGTGGTCTTCCTGGACGAGCCGACGATCGGCCTCGATCCCGACGGAACGAACCGGATGCTCGATCTGATCCAGGGTCTCAGCCGGGAGCGGCGGATGACGATCTTCTTTTCGTCCCATCTGCTCGACCAGGTCCAGCGGATCAGCGACCGGATCGGGATCATGATCACGGGCAAACTCGTTGCCGTCGGTTCCCTCGACGATCTGGCGCAACGGGGGCTGGGACTGGAAGAGGGCGAGGCTTACACCCTCGAAGAGATCTACATGAAATATTTCAAGGAGGGGTGACCTTGCACGGGATCTTCACGATATACCAAAAGGAGATGGAGGACCATTTCAGCAGCACGCGGTTCCTCCTGATTACGGCGCTGATCGTCATGGTCGGGGTGATCATCGCCTCGATGGTCGGCATGTCCATGCGGGAGGAGCTCCGGGGGATGGCCAAGCCGGACTTCATCTTCCTGCTTCTGTTCACCTCGACGGGGAAGCTCTTCTCCTTCGTCCAGTTCATCGGCTTTTTCGGGCCGCTGATCGGGATCATCCTCGGTTTCGACGCAATCAACCGCGAGCGGACCGGCCGAACACTGAGCAAGCTGGTCTCCCAGCCGATCTACCGGGACGCGATCATCAACGGGAAGTTCATGGCCGGCATGACGATGATCGCGATTGTCATGGTTTCGCTGGTGCTCATCATCGCGGGTCTGGGCATCCGCCTGATCGGCGTGGTTCCGGGCGCGGAGGAGCTCGGGCGGCTTCTGATCTACCTCATCCTCAGCATCCTCTACATCTCGTTCTGGCTGGGGGCGGCGATCCTCTTCTCCGTCGTCTTCCGGAGCACGGCCACCTCGGCGCTGGCGTCATTAGCCGTCTGGATCGGGCTCTCCTTCTTCATCGGCCTCGGGGGCAGCCTGCTTGCCGATGCGATCGCCCCGATGAATCAGACGGCCGACATGGCGCAGGCGCAGGACTCCTTCGTGAAGAATGCGGAGGTCCAGCGCGTCGCCTCTCTGCTCTCCCCGGCGACGCTCTACGGGGACGCAACCTCGACGATTCTCGACCCGCTCCGCAAGACGCCGCGCTCCTTCGTGCTGATGGGGCCGATGGAGAGGATCTCCCTCTCGCGCTTCCAAAACCCGCTCCCGCTGTTGCAGAGCGTCGTGATCGTGGCGCCCTTCCTGATATCCCTGGTTGCGATCACCTTCGTCTGTTTCGGGATCTGCTACGCGGTCTTCATGCGGCAGGAGATCCGCTCGACGTAGCCATTTTTCTATTGGCCGCCGTAACTGTGCAGACCGGGTGCGACGACGGCAGCGTCGCACCACCCCCTATTCCAGGCCGAACTTCTTGAGTTGGTAACGGAAAGAGTCGTAACTGACGCTCAACAGTTTGGCGGCTCGGGTCTTGTTGTGATCCGCCCTTTCCAGGGCCTGGACGATCAGGTCTTTCTGAGCGCGACCGTGCGGTGCAGTTGAGAGAGCCGATGCAGCTCATAGATGGTCGCCTGCGTCGTCGTCACGATGTAGACGCCGCCGAAGAAAAACATCAAGGCAAAAATGGCGAGTCCGAAAACAATTTTTTTCTTCATGTTTTACGGCCTCGTAAAAAATCATTGCCGGAATTCCAGCCGGCGAAGGAAGCTATTTGGCCAGGATTTCGACCTTGGCCCTGTTGTTCAGCTCGCCGATCCAAGCCTCCCTGGTCATCCCTTTTTCCTGCGTCCCCTTGGCGACGAGTTTGGAGATCAGGAGATCCTTTGCGATCCGCTTTTCGAAGTTGGCCGGCGTCATGGCGTGATTTTTCAGAAAGGCATCAAAATCCTTGTCGGACATATTCATGCTTTTCTTGACGGCGGCGATCCGGTCGGCGATCTCCTGCGGGGGCACGGTGATCTTTTCCTTGGCCGCCTCGGTCGCCAGGATTTTTTCCTGGATCAATGCATTCAGGATCTGCATTCTCATATCCGCCGCGGCCGCTTTGCCCTCGGGAGTGGTAGAATCCGGCTGACCGCTTTTCCCGGATATTTTTTTATAGAGGTCGAATATCTGATCCACCTCCGCAATCGATATCTTTTCTCCGTTGACAAGGGCGGCCGCTGAACCGCCGCCCTTCATGGGGTTCGGCAGCAGGCCTGTAAAAATCAGCAGGGCCGCGCCTCCCAAAAGCACCAGCAAAACGGCAAGAATCGCATAGACATTTTTCCTGCCCGGCCCCCTCTCCTGAGGAGGGAGGGCCCTTTCATCGTCTTTCACTTCCTTGCCGCATGCTCCGCAGACCGCCACCCCGTTTGTTAGGGCGTTACCGCAGTGGGGACATTCCAGATTTTCCATTTCTTTGACCTCACGGTGTATTGATGAAAACTCACGCGGTCTATGCCATAATAGACCTGTAAAGTAAAGGTAAACAACAAAGAGCCCGCCGCCGCTCTAACTTCAGGAGGCGCCGCCGTAGCTGTGGAGGCCGGAGAGGATCAGGTTCACGCCGAGGTAGCAGAAGATCGTGGCGGCGAAACCGACGATCGACAGGATGGCCGCCCTCTTGCCACGCCAGCCGCGGGTGATCCTTGCATGCAGATAAGCCGCATAAATGAGCCAGACGATCAGCGACCAGGTCTCCTTCGGATCCCAGCTCCAGTATGTCCCCCACGCCACGTTGGCCCAGAAGGCGCCCGTGACAATCCCGATGGTCAACAGCGGGAATCCGATCGCGATGGTCTTGTAGCCGATCTCGTCAAGCCCGGAAGAGGGGGGAAGGAAGCCCAGGAACGACCCGGCGGACTTGACGGAAAACTGCTCCGCTCCGGCCTTGAAGAGATAGAGGATGCTGACGACGAAGGAGACGGCAAAGGCGGCATATCCGACAAAACAGGTTACCACGTGGGAAATAAGCCAGTTGCTTTTCAGGGCCGGCACCAACGGCTGAATATCATTTGGATTCAATGAAGCATAGGCCATGATGAGAAAAGGGAAAGGGGCGACGAAAGCGCCCATGGTCTTCATCTTGAACTTTCTCTCCAGCACAAGATAGATCAGCGCGATCGTCCAGGCAAAAAAAGTCAATGATTCATACAGATTCGTCAGCGGCGCGCGTCCGATTCCCATCTGGTAGGATTCGTACCACCTCATGCCGATCGCCGCCGTTTCCACAACGACGCCGCCTAACAGCGATAGGCTCGCCGCCTTCCCTAACATCTCAGACCGGAACGCCAGGTAAGAGACGTAAAGCACCATCGCGAAAAAGTAGACAAATGTGGCAATGCCGAATAACAAAGAATTGGTCATGAAGAAACCTCCTTCAGGCTCTGAATCAACTGCTCCATCTCTCTTGCAAAGGCGTCGCGGTTTTTGTTCGCCGTCCCGCCGATCGTCAATTCACTTCTCCCTTTTTTATCGGTTCTCAGCGATATCCATAGCTTTTTGTGCGATATGAAAAAAGCGAGCATGATACCCGCGATCAGCATGATGCTGCCCAGCCACACTAAGATCTCCCCCGGATCCCTGTTGACCTGAAGTCCGGTATATTTCTTCAGCTTCAAGTCATTCACCCGGAAATAGTAATCACCGCCGCGATGTTTATCATATTCGGGATGATCCACCAGCAGCCACAGCCCTGCCGGCCCCCCTTTCGCAGGGTAGATATTGACGCCGATCGCCCGGCCGCCTTCCGATCCGTCAGGCAGGTGGAAATGTTCCTGATAATCAGCCGCCTCCACTTTATCGACCACACCGGGAATATCGACCTTCCGGCCGAAGGGCGCCGTCACCGTTCCCCTCAGGGCGCCATCTTTGTTCACGACATCGATTGTGATCTGGTCGGGCTGCCCTCCATAGCTGGACTGGTAAAAGGTAACCCCCTCGAAGGTCAAGGGATCGTTCACCCGGATGGTTTTTCGGATGATCTCCTTGCCGTTCTGAAGGATCGAAAGATCACTGCGATAATCCATCGGGGCGCCGCTGGGATAGAATTCAGCGTCGAACGTATTGCATTTGACCTGAAAATTCAGATACTGAATCTTTCCGGCTCGGGTTTCCACCTGTGAAACCGTCTCCCCTTCGAAAATGTTCACGTACCCTTTGTAACCGAAAAAAGAGCCGACCAGGGCGCCTAAAAAAATGATCAGAATGCTCAGATGGGTCAGGAAGAAGGACAGGCGGCTGTATTTCCCTTTTTCAAAGAAATAATGGCTGACGCCGTCTTCCGCCGCGGTTACCACGGGTTTGCCGGAAAAGCCCCTTCCGGCCAGCTCCACCATCTTCTTTTCTACGGCATCCAGCGGCAGCGCATACCGGATCGTTGTCAGATTCTGCAATGTTTTCGAAATTTTTTCGTCAAGGATGGGGGTTTTTTTTTGCATCCCGGCCATGATGCCACGGTAGCGGTCCGTCGTGCAGGCAGTGATGTTCAGCGCCAGCAACGACAGGCAGGCGACGAACCACCAACTGTGATACATATCGAAAAGACCGAGCTTCATGAACAGCGCTACGGTTCCCGGTTGATAATACCGGTAATATTCTTGCAGAGGCTTGTTTTGCTCAATCACCGTTCCGGCAATCGAAAGCGCGGAAAGGATCAGCAACAGGATTATAACGAGCTTCAGGGAGGTCAGAAAACCCCATATCTTTTCTATCCAATCGGGTCCCTCGGTTTTCGCGCTCTTTACGGGCTCATCAGCAGACATAAAAAATTCCCTCTCTCAGTATGAAAAATCTCACCACCCCTCGGCTATTTTCCTCTTTTCACTCCGGGGGATGCCAACAGCTCCTCCGCCTTCCGGGCATCCCGATCGCAGGCAACTGGCGTCATCGATCTGGGCGTAGGGTTTGGAGCTGTACTTTTGGGTCACATACTGGACCACGGAATTGACCGCCTGAAACTTGGCCCATAAAAGCTGTTTTGTTTCAGGCGAATAATGGCACGCGATGCAGGAGACATCTTTGTGTTTTGAAGTCTTCCAGGCGTCGTAATAGGGTTTCATGATGTGGCGACTGTTACAAAAGCCGGGAGTGGTGGTGTAATGAACCATATAGCCCATAACGGCCAACCCCAAGACTCCTGTGGTGGCCAGCACCTTGTAAAACCTCGGACCGAAATGAAGATAGACGCCGATCCGTTCCAGAAACCGCTTGACCCTGCTTTTCTTCGTTGTCTCTTCCAAAACCGATCTCTCCTTGCTTCGCTGAATTCGCTCCGAGTCATGCCCCGGGGGAAGGGATCCCTTTCCGGCTTGTCTATCAGGATATGTTTGAAGCAGCGTGATTATATGAAGACGGCAAATATGTCAAGGTAATCCGCTATTGACGCTATTTTAGCGGCCTTGCAAAAAGTGCCTTTAACTGCCTGCCAATTCCTCCTTTTTCCACGGCGGCAGCAGCTTTAATTAAAATCGAAAGAATGACAAAGGGAATGATCAACAAGGCCAGCGCCGTCAGCATGGCCAACCGGTAGGTGGGCTGCAGCTCCTTCACGTTGAAGACCTTGACCAGCGAAGCGAGGATGAAGGCCCCGGCCACCAGCCCCGTAATATATGGATAGACAACGATCAATATCGACCACTGGATATCGATCTCATTCGGATATATAAATCCCACCACCTGCTTGGAAAGTTCCATGAAATTCTGGGCGGCTTCCATATCAGTTCACCTCACCATCAAGATTTGCGTAATAAACTTTAGGATCCGTACTCAACGACGGTTTAAGGACATGGATCTTGTTCATCCGGGTAAACCGTCCCAGAGGGCTGGCGATGCTCTTCATGTCGCCGAAAACCCTGGCCTGCTTCGGGCAGACCTCCACGCAGACCGGGAGCAATCCCTTCACCAGGCGATGATAGCAGAAGGTGCATTTATCGGCGACCCTGGTTTCCGGATGGAGGTAACGGGCCCCGTAAGGGCAGGCCTGAATACAGTATCGACAGCCGATACGAAGAAGCACACTATGGTAGATTAATCGTTGTAGCGGATTATGAGCGTCATGCGTAACCCACATTGAAAGACTGCGCCGAAGCGTGGCTTTTCACTGTTGCGGTCGACGCAATCATTTGACATTCTACTGTTTCTCGATGAACTGCAGGAACTCCCTGACTTTTACTTTTACCTTGTCTTTGAATGATCCCTCAACACGGTCTCCGTTGGTGAATGTGACGAGAACTTCATACCTCCTGAATTCTCCGGATCCTTCGTAGATTCGATGCTGGTCTAGAAACTTGATTGCGTCTGCAATTGTGCCAAATTCACTTGACCGCCCGTAGAGAGGGATGACAACGACTTTCTCGATCATTCGTTCAAGTCGCTGTGCGAGTGAAGACATGAACTCGTCCAATTGCCGCTGATTCGTCAGTTCCGTTTCGTTCGAGAACATAGTCGAGATCATGAACATTGCCGTAAGGGTCTTCCCAGGTAACCTTCTTGCCTTTTCTCGCCTTTCGAGGGTTGTTCTGGTAGTCGAGATAGAGACACTTTCGCGTTGCGAAGTCGGTCAGAAATGGTTCTATGACCGCTTCGAGCAAGTTGCCGATGATCTGTCCGAACCTATGGGATGGGGATTCTGCCATGTGATGTTCACCCTTCTATCCAAAGTCTCCCCTCTTTCAAGGGCACGCGATGTTTCCTGTTCTTCCACTTGATATTCCGGTCCCGAATCTTCTCAAAGGAATAGGACTTGAAGCCCGCTGCAAGAGCCAGTTCACCGAGCCAAGAGTCTACACTCAGATAGACGCCATACGGTGCAGAGTCACCGATAACGAAACAGGCGAAGCCTCCGGGCCGACAGAGCGAACGCAACGACTTGAACACAAGGCCAAGGTCGCGGAAGTACGCTGCTGCCATAGTGTGATAGTTCTTCCTGCCGCCTCTTGTTTCGCGGACTTCTGCCAGGGTTCGGCAGGCAGTTGAAAGGTCTCGTCTGATTGGGTCCAGGACGGCTTCTGCAAGAACATCATCCAGAACAAGCCTGTCTGCCGCTGCGTGCTGGGAGCATGACCGGATGTAACACTTGGATAACAGAGGAGGGATAGCATTCAACTCAACGAGCGGCGACGACGATACACGGTTGACAAACTGCTCCAACATAGACCGGAGTTGCGAGAGATCGACATGAATTCCGCGCAACTTGGCAGTGGCAACGCGATGGACGAATGGATGGGTTTCAAAACCCCAACTTTGAATACCTTCGGCTTCGCATGCGAGAAGCGTCGTTCCCACGCCGGAAAACGGATCGAGGACAGAAAACGTGCCGAGGTCTTTACAGCGTTCATGGACCAACCATCGGACCCAATCGGCGGAGAAACCCGCAGAGTATCGGTACCAGCGATGGATGGGGAGGGACATATTGTCCCCGAACGCCCGTTGAAACGAGCGTGCGCCAGCGAGGCGGTAACGTCCTCGATAAACAGTTCCTGCTGGTATGCCAGAGATATCCTCATATGTAGATGGTCTCACAATTAGAGTCGCTTCGCAAGGATGTTCTCAGGATGTTCTCAGGATGTTCTCAGGATGTTCTCAGGAAGAACATGTCAAGATAATTTCTTATGACAAATGGGACGGCTTCGTAAAAAGGCCGCAGGCAAGGCGCGCGAATCTTGAGGAATGAGGCGTCGGGGACATGTGGGGACACCTTGCCGCAAGGTGTCCCCAAGCCCAAAGGGATCGGAACGTGTCCCCGGAACGCGCCGCAATGACGATGGATGAAGCGCAACGCAGCATCCGGACTTTTTACGAAGCCGTCAGGGTTGAATCCGCAACGTGAGCGTTTTTACTGGAAGGAAACAGGAAAAGGGGGACCATCCGGAAAGGAAAGGAGGGTGCATGGACCTGCCGGACGATCCCCCCGTTGTTGTTATGATTTACATGTCACCGCGCGCCACCCGGACAGCCGAAGCAACCCGCACCACCGCGCCATCCACCGGGTCCCATACCGCGACCCGGACCAAAGCCCCGCTCAGAGAAGGAGGATCTTATCTTATCCTGCTGTTCCGGTGTGAGGGTCTTCAATGC
>JAURXV010000062.1 GCA_030654195.1 Syntrophales bacterium
GCGCTGCCCAATTTTCTCATCAAGGGGATCGTCAAGAGCAAGCAGGAGAAAACCGGCGCGATTATTTTGCTCGATTACGACTACACCATCCTGAACCTCTGGGGCCTCCAGAACGACTCCTCGAACGTCGTCATCCTGGACAAGGAGCGTATCTGCCGCTATATCTACAAGGGAAAACTGCCGCCCGAAGAGGATGCGAAGATGATCGGGATCATCACGGAGTATCAGGTCAAGTAGCTTTGGAAGAGAAGCAACGAATAGCGGTGGTGATTCCTAAATACGGCTTGGTGGGCGGGGCGGAGGGGTTCGCCGCCGAGCTCACCGAACGGATTGCCGCCGACCCAAGATTCGAGGTCCACGTCTTTGCCAACCGCTGGGCGGACCCCTCCGGAAGGATCATTTTCCATCCGGTTCCCATCGTCCGCTTTCCGAAGTTTTTGACGACGACGAGTTTTGCCTGGTTCGCCGGACGGGAGATCGCTGCCGCGGGTCCCTTCGACCTCATCCACACCCATGATCGGATCTTCCGGGCCGACGTCTATACCATGCACGGCATCCCCCACCGCTGGTGGATCCGGGAGGTGCGCAGAAAGAGGATGAGCCTCTTCGACCGCGCGCTCGCCCGCGTGGAGGATCGCCTCGTCTCCGAGGGGGGGTGCCAAAGGTTTTTGGCCGTCTCCGAGCTGACCCGGAAGATCTTTCTCGAGGAATACCCGATCGATCCGGCGCGGGTGACGGTGGTCCACCCCGGGATCGACACGTCCCCCTACGCGAAGCTGGACCGGGAGCGCTGCCGCCAGGAGATCCGGGGCCGCTTCGGAATCGGTCCCGATGAACCCTTGATCCTCTTTGTTTCGATGAATTTCGCGATCAAGGGGCTCGATCACCTCCTCCGGGGCCTCGGCCGCCTCCGGAGGCGGAATCCCGAAGGGCAGTTCCGGCTCCTTGTCGTTGGCCGGGGGGACGAAAAGCGTTATCGAGGAATGGCCCGCGATCTGGGGCTTGGCGATGCCGTGCTCTTCGCCGGCGCCGTCGCGCGGGAAAAACTGCCGGAGTTCTACCTTGCGGGGGACCTCTACGCGATGCTCTCCCGTTTCGACACCTTCGGGATGGTTGTCCTGGAGGCGATGGCCGCAGGCCTGCCCGTTCTGATCAGCAGCTCCGTGGGGGCCAAGGACATCGTCCGGGAGGGGGAAAACGGTTTTGTCGTCGACGACCCCGCCGATACGGATGTCATAGCCGAAAGGATCGAGACGATGCTGCACGGTGATGTCCGGGAAAGGATGGGCCGGGAGGCGCTGAAAACGGCCGGAGAAAACTCCTGGGATAGGACCGTCGCCCGGGTTCTAACCGTCTATGAGGAGTTCTGGGCGGATCAGCGCCTGATGAACTCGTAACAGGCTTAAAAAGAGATGAAATTGGGGGCGGCTTCGTCAGCGCTTCTTCAGCTCGAATATGCCGCATCCGTAGCGGCAGCCGAAGTTTTCGCGGATGGACGGCTCGACGAGCGGAGCATCGGGGATGAAGCCCCCCGCGTCATTGATATAGGCGAACGATTCGAGGTCGTAGCGCTTCTCGATGAGGCCCAGCAGGTAGGCGATCGAAAAGACGCGGTGGGCGTTGAATTCGATCCTCTGCGCCCCGATGGGGACGGAAAAGTAGAACTTGCCGCCTTTTTTGAGAAGCCGGTGCATATTCTCCCAGCCGACGAGATGGCCGTCGTAGTCCACCGGATCGCCGTAGCGTCCGAGACCGAAGTGTTCCAGCGCGTGGAGGCAGGAGAGGGAATCACAGTAATCGGTCAGCGGGAAGTCTTTCGCCGAAAGGTCGGCACGGGTGAAGCGGATGCTTGGGAGGCCAAGATGGAGGTCGCGGACATCCAGGACCTCGATCTCCCGAAAGGATGCGACATGGG
This sequence comes from Syntrophales bacterium, assembly GCA_030654195.1. Classification (GTDB taxonomy): domain Bacteria; phylum Desulfobacterota; class Syntrophia; order Syntrophales; family UBA5619; genus UBA5619. The sequence goes on from JAURXV010000062.1 coordinate 1,916, forward strand.
CCACGAAACCGTCGATGCGGGAGCCGATGTCCACGTGCCGGACGGGGTTGTTCTCAAAGACCTTCCGGGCGACGTAAAGATCCTGGTAAAAGTAGTGTTCCGCGAGAACCCCGCTCTCCTGGTCCTTCTCCTGAAGGCAGGGGTAGAGCTTCCCGAACGGGAAACTTTTTCCGGACACGCCGGCCTGACGACGGATCTTTCCATATTCCTTTAGAAAGAGGGGCATCCCCTTCAGATAGGTTAAAAGGGGCATCCCCCGGACGATGATTCGGAAACGCATGACGACCCTCCCTTACGCCCCGTGGATGCGGATGATATCATCTTTGACGATGAATTCTGAACGGGGCTTGTTCCTGCCGACAAATTCACGGAGTTCATTCAGCGAAGGATACCCGTTCTGACCCAGGAAAAGCCTCGCATCATCGATCAGGATGACGTGACCCCGGACTGGGTGATCGAAGATGTACTTTATCTCCTTCAGGATCGGCGTATCCGTATTTCCTCTGCCGGTTCCCTCCCCCGAGTAGTGTGCATCGAGCCAGAACAGTGCGGGTTCGTTTACCGTGTCGAGGATCTCAGACAGGCAGTTTCCGCTGTCGCCGTGATGAAGGTGAATATGATCGATCCCGGAGAATTTCTGCAGCGCCTTCCGATAGAGCGGTTCAAAGATTTCGATGGAATGGATGACGCGGAAGCGCTTCTGCATCGCCTCGACCATTTCCCCTTCATACGTCCCCGTTTCGATCAGGATCCGCAAGCGGTGTTTCCGTGCATATTTTTCGACCACCCCCTGTTTTACATCGTCCGGAGGCGGCAGTGGCCTGCCTTTAAGGGTCCAGATCCACCTGTTCCAGGTTTTATGCGGAAGATATTTCCGCTTGAATGTTTTGAAACTCATAATCTGTGTATAAGGAGCGGGTTCTCTTGGGAACGTCTATTTGCGGTTGTCGATGGCCGCAAAATTGGTTGTCCGGTACTGTTCGTCGATCTCCCGGTAATCCGGAAGAGGATGAAGATAGCCCCCCGGGGTGATCCGGTACACGTCCATGCCGTTCTCCCTGAAGAAATAGAAGAAATCCTTGTAAAAAGTCCGGGTATCGATGTTGCAGCCGCCGAATTCGAAGGTGGCCATCCGGATCGCCCGTTTCTCGAACATTTGCCGGGCGCCCAGCAGAAGATCCATCTCGTGTCCCTCGATATCCGCCTTCAGCAGGTGGATATAATCCACGCCATGATCGGCGCAATAGCCGTCGACGGTGTCGATCGTGACCCTCTCCGAACGGGAAAACGAGATACCGAAATGGTCCAGCTTCCTTTGGCTTAAAGATCCCCCGGATTCCTCCGTACTGAAAAACAGATCGCGTTCGCCCCGCTGCCGTCCCAAACCAAAATGGTTCGCTGTCACGCGGGGATCATTCTTGGCGATGTCGGCGAGGGCGCCAAATACGCGCGGCGACGGCTCGAAGCAGTGGACGTGAAAATCTTCCTCCGCCATGACGGCCAATACAAGGCCCAGATACTGACCTTGGTGGGCGCCGACATCGAAGATGCAGTAGGGAGAGGCCTCCAGCGCTTTGAGCTTATGCAGGACACCTGCTTCGCCGCTTTCATGAACATTCTCGCCTGAGCCGACGCCCATGTAGAGAAGAGACTTGCGGACAATGCGTTCCAGGAATCGCTGGCCTGTTTTGTTTCCGTAAAGATGGGTCAGGGTCTTGAACATGGCCGGGCTTTAACATTCCTGCCGCACCCAGTCAAGATCTATCGTGAACGTTTCCGGGTATCTTGAGAATTCATGGTGAGAAAAGCCCTTTTTTATGTTAGAAGGGTTCCGAGTAGAATATGATTGGAAGAATGAACCCGCATCCCCCCCACGGGGGGAGAGCCTCACTTCAGGATGCCCATACAGATGGTCCCACTGGACGTTTCGATCATCGTCGTCACTTACAATACGGCCGATATGATCGGGATGTGTCTCGATTCCCTCGGTTTGGATACGGATCCCTTCCGGGAGGTCTTTGTCGTTGACAACGCCTCGGCGGACGGGGGTGCGGAGATGGTCCGGAACCGCTATCCCCGGGTCCACCTGACCGTCAATAAAGAAAACAGGGGTTTCTCAGCGGCCAACAATCAGGTTCTGCCGCTGTGCCGTGGGCGCTATCTCTATTACCTGAACCCGGATGCCAAGTTGACCGGTCCCGGTGTCGTGGAGGAATGTGTCCGATTCATGGATGCCAATCCGCAGTTCGGTCTGGCCGGGACCCGCTTGATCAACCCGGATGGAAGCTTGCAGGAATCGGTTTCCTGGCGATATCCGGGACAGAAGTTCGCCATATCGGAGATGGAAGGTTTGAAAGGCAAAATCGCCTGCGTCCTGGGCGCCAGCATGATCGCGCGGACGGATCTGATCCGGCGGATCGGTGGCTTCGACGAGGAGTTCACTCTCTACGGAGAGGATCAGGACCTCTGCCTGAGGGTCCGCAGGGAAGGCTATGAAATCGGCTATATCGATGATGCCGTCGTCCTCCATTATGGAGGCCGGAGCGAACGTCAATCACTCCCCGCGGAGGTCTGGAAGAAAAAGAGCACGGCAGTATACCTGTTCTACCGGAAGCACTATCTTCCGGAAACCATCGCCAGAATCCGGAGGGCCGACTTGTGCAAGGCCCGCTTCCGTCTGCTGACCCTGAAGCTTACGATGCCTTTCACCAGGGACAGAGCCCAGGCTGAAGGGAAGCGGACCAAATACCGGGCCATCTATGAAACGCTCAAACCGTTGAATAGCGAAGGGGGCAACTGATCTCATGGAGCGTGCCGCTGCAAACTGCATCCTCTGCGACAGTCCGGAAAGAAGCCTTCTCTTCCGACAGGACGACTGGTCCGTCTACCGCTGTGACGGCTGCGGCCTGGGTCTCCTGGATCCCCGTCCCGATTCGGATGAATTGAATGAATTGTACCGAAGCGGCTACTTTCAAAGTCACTATGACAACGGATTAAAGGTGGAATCGCCGGAAATGAAACGACGTCTTTCCCAGGAGACGCATCGGGTCCGATTCTTTAAAAAGGCCAGGAGGCGGGGCCGGCTCCTCGACATCGGTTGCGGCATGGGCTATTTCCTGCTTGCCTGTCGTCGATGCGGCTATGACGTCGAGGGGATGGACATCTCCGCTGATTCCGCCGCCTACGTTCGAGGCGAACTGAAGATACCGGTGGCCGTCGGGACCATCGACGGGGTCGATTATCCGCCGGCATCGTTCGATGTCATCACCATGTGGCATTTCCTCGAACATGCGCGCGAGCCGGATCAGTACATCGAGAAGGCCCGACGGTGGCTGAAGCCGGACGGGATCCTGGTGGTCGACGTTCCGAATTACACGGGAACGGATGCCCGGAAAATGTGGACTCACTGGACGGGATGGTCTCTGCCCTATCACTTCTACCACTTCACCCCGGAGACCCTGAAGCAGCTCCTCGCGAAACACGGCTTCCGGACGATCCACCACAAGGATTATCTTTCCGAACACGTCAAGGAACGTCTGGAGCAGTCATTTTTTCCGAAACCCGTCGCCCGGCTGATCGCGCGCTTCTATTCGGGACACAGCTTCGCGGTTGTGGCGCAGAAGAACGGAAAACAGTAAAAAGGGCATCATCGTGAAGGACAACGGAAATCATTTCCATAAATTGCTGGAGAGCGGCGAGTTTCGCTTCGCCAGGCTCGACCTGCCGGACATCGACAACGAACCGGTCATCCAGGCCAACGTGCCCGATATCGTGGAGCAGGAGACCTGTCTCTTCCACCGCAGCGTGGCGGAAGGCGTCGACTACCTGGAGTTGCTGCACAACTTTGTGGAGCGGGGCATGACGGAGCGGAGAGCGGCCCCGGTGGTCCGCTTTGCGGACGGGGAGTACGCCTTTTACAAACTCACGCTCGGCTGCAACGGCCTCTATCGGCAGGCCGAATCGGTGGCGGCCATCCGGAAGGCGATGCCGATGCACATCGACGCCTTCAGAAAGCTGGCGGCAAGCGGGAAAATGGCGCCGCTGATTTTTCCCGGAAACATCGGCCGCGGACGGAAGCGATCAGTTCTCTCCTTATTCCGACGTTCTGAAGAGGTTTCCGCCGCCTCCTTTCTGAATCTTCTTCAGGGCCATGGCATCGCATGGTCGGGAGAAAATTACATCCCTTTTTACGCCGTCTACGCTTACCTTACTTCGGAAGCCTTTGCCGGCCTCGTCGACGGCAGGAAGCTGTGCATCCTCAACTCGGAATACAACCCGGATGCCTGCCGCGACTGGTTCGCCTGTTTCGCGAGCAAGCCGGAGATCGTTTTCATCGAGATTCCGGCCGAATATGTTGCGACACGGTGGGACGCGATGCAGGAGGGGATTCTGGGGCGGATTCCGCCGGATGCCGATCTCTGTCTCGCCGGCGCGGGCGTCGGCGCCCTGATGGTTTGCGTCGATGTGGCCACCCGTTACACGATACCCGTCCTCGACGCCGGGCATGTCCTGAACATGATGAATGGGCGGGAGGACAAGTCGAAGGGGCTCCGAATGTACACCCTCAAAAAATCAGAGGGACGCATGACCGGCGCCAAACCCGTACCGTCATGAATGATCCGCTGAAAAGATACCGGAGGCGATTCCGCTCCTGGAAGAACGGGGTGAGGCTCAAGAAGGAGCTTTCGGGCTACGAAGCGGCATTTGCCTCCCGGACGCTTGCGATCCCCGATGATTCCACCATCCGCCTGGCCCTGCAGAACCGCTTCCCCGGTTCCGGACCGAAACCGAAGGGTGCGCTTTCCATCATCGCTGTCTATCACAACTACAATTGGGAAGAGGGGGCCCTGAAACCCGCCTTGGAAAAATTCGGAACGGTCAGGCGCTACGACTGGTTCAACGCATTCGACCACTCGGGCCCGGAGTGGCGGAGCTCGGTAAAGGCGGAGATGAACCGGGATCTCCTGGTCCGTCTCGGGCAATGGGTTGCAGCGGAACGCCCCGACGTCATCTTCACCTACCTCTCCGGGGAACTCGTTTTTCCCGAGACCATCCAGGCCCTCCGTTCCTTCGGCGTTCCGCTGATCCACTTCAGCCTCAACGACAAGGAGCATTTTGTCGGCAAGGTGAGAGGCGGTATGGCCTTTGGCTCCCGGGACATCTGCCGCTGGTTTGACCTGTGCTGGACCAGCACGGAGGATGCGCTGAAGAAATACTGCGTGGAGGGGGCGCTGGCCGTTTATCTCCCCGAAGGGGCCAACCCGGAGCTCCACAGACCCTGGGAAGAGCAGAAGACCATCGACGTCTCCTTCGTGGGGCAGTGCTACGGGAGACGCCCCGAAACC
>JAURXV010000070.1 GCA_030654195.1 Syntrophales bacterium
GAAACAAAGAGTGTTTTTATCCCCAAATCGCGAATCAACAAAGCACACGAAGGTGTTTTACCGCTATGGGAACACGGTTCTAGCGTGACTGCCACCCGCCGCGCCCCGCCGCAAGCGTATTGCCTCGCCTGTCCGCAACCCCGCCCGCGCGGGCTTGACTTCACCATCTTCAGTCCTATGATTCCCGAGTCCAAGGAGCATCATGGCAGAGAAAAGAACTGACGCGGAAACGGACGACGGCCAGCCCGAAGCTGCTGTTGTAGCGCTGCCGGAGCAGAAGCAGTTCTTCAAGATTCCGGCGCGGTTCGGGCATGTGCCGGTGGCGGAAGAACCGCTTGGCTACGACCATGAGCGGCGCTTTGAACAGCATTACCCGCGCATCGAGTTGCCGTTCCAACTCGTGGACACGGTGGAAACCGGCATCAAGAGGCGGTACGAGAAGGACGAACTTTTTCCGAACGGGCTGAACCGGCTTTTCTTTGGCGACTGCCTGCACGTCATGCGTATGCTTCCGAGCGAGTGCATTGACCTGATCTACATTGATCCGCCGTTTTTCTCCGGCCGCAACTACAATATCATCTTCGGCGACAAGAACGAAGTCCGGTCCTTCACCGACATCTGGGAAGGCGGCATGCCCGGCTACCTCATCTGGCTCAACGCCCGCCTGTACGAGATGAAGCGGCTCTTGAAACCGGCCGGGACGCTTTACGTGCATCTGGACTGGCACGCGGCACACTACGTGAAATGCGAACTGGATCGGCTTTTCGGTTATGACCAGTTCATGAGCGAGATCGTATGGCAAAGAACCGCCGCCAGAAGTGATTCGAAGAGGATCAATCACATACATGATGTCATCCTCGTCTACGCGACCGGTCCACATCCCACGTGGAACAGAATTCTTGCAGAATACTCGGAGGAGTATATTGCGCAGTTCTATAGGACTGTCGATCCGACAACTGGGAAGCGATTCATGGCCGACAACTTGACTGCCGCGGGACTGCGCAACGGCGACTCGGGCAAACCGTGGCGGGGCATCAACCCATCAGACAAAGGAAGACACTGGGCAGTTCCAACTGCCGCTTTCGAAGCGATTGGAATGACAAAGGGGGACAGGACCGTGCAGCAAATGCTCGACCTCCTCGACTCAAAAGGACTCATCTACTGGCCCGAGAAAGAGGGCGGCATCCCCCGCTTCAAACGTTTTCGTGATAGTATCAGCGGGACACCACTTCAATCGATTTGGAATGATGTTCCGCCTGTGGCGGCCCATGCTCTGGAGAAAATTGGCTACCCCACGCAGAAACCCGAAGCACTTCTCGAACGCATCATCACGGCATCCACGAACAGAAACGACGTTGTCGCCGATTTTTTCACGGGAGGCGGCACGACGGTTGCGGTTGCTCAGAGGACGGGCCGCCGCTGGATCGGTTGCGACATTTCTCGCGTGGCGGTGGCGCTCACGGCGGACCGGATTGCCCGGATTCTCGCGCCGAACTTGGAGGAGATCAAGCGGGCGGCAAAGAAGGCCAAGAAAGACAAGCCCGCTGGTGAACTGGATTTTGGCGAAATCGTAGAGAATGGCACTCTGACCAGTGTTGAGGAATCGAAGAAGAAGGCGGTCGAGGCTTCGACTATGCCGTTGACCGGCTACACGGTTGAACACTGGGGCATTTACGAGATCAACCGGCTGACAAAACTGTCCGGCGAGGAGTTCCGCGCGTTTGTGGTGGCCTGCTACGGCGCCCGGAAATGGACTGGGGCGGACGCGAATATTCAGGGCGTGAAAGCCCATGAACTGCTTTGGGTGGCCGGACCGAAAGAGACGGACGTGATCACGGCAACGGATGTGAAGAACTTCGCCCAGGCGGTCATGAAGACCCGGAAACCGGAAGAACGCCAGGCGATCATGATCGGATGGGGCGTGGACCCGAAGGCGCGCGCCTATGCCGAGCAGGTCATGAAATTGGGCGAGGCGAAGCCTATTCAGTTCATCAAACTCCGCCTCTGGCCGCTGGCCGGGGACGAGTTCAAGGCGCACGTCACGAAGAAGCACGACAAGTACAAGGATTTCTTCGCGTTCATCCTGCCGCCGGACATTCCGCGGATCGGCGTCACGCGGATGGGCGCGCGGCATTACCGTTTCGATGTATCGGAAGCCCGCTCGATGAACACCGGCGGCAAGATCGTCAACGTGCAATGGGACTTCGATTTCCGGGACGGCATTTTCTCCGCGACGCAGGGCTACCAGCTTTGCCGGAAGGAGAAGAAGGGCAAAGGCGAGAGCGGATTCGAGGGCGACACGACCGTTGAATACACCTTCGACTTGCCCTCCGTAGCCTTGGCGAAGGAGGGACACGTAGAGCCGGGGGCGGAAATCACGATAGCCTGCCGGGTGCAGGACGATCTTGGCGGCGAAGGCATGAAGTCAATGAAGTTGAAGGTGGAATAGGGTATTCTTGCGCGAGGTGAACATGAGCACGACATGGGAATGGAGCGGTGCGCGGTGGTGGAAATGGGACTTGCACGCCCACACGCCAGAGTCCGACGACTACGGGAAAGGACCGCAGCAAGCGCAACTGAAATCGTGTCAGCCGAGGGAATGGCTGCTCGACTACATGCGGGCCGGAATTGACTGTGTTGCCGTGACCGATCACAATACCGGCGTGTGGATTGACCCGCTAAAGCAGGCGTTGAGTGACTTGGAAAAAGAAAAGCCGAATGGTTACCAGGCCATCCGCCTGTTTCCGGGCGTCGAGCTTTCCGTCAATGGAGGAATCCATGTGCTTGCCGTTTTCAGGACGGACAAGACAACGGCGGATATCGACAGCCTGCTTGGCGCAGTCGGATTTGACAGTTCGAAGAAGGGTCTGAGCGATGCAGTCACGAAGAAACCTCTGATCGAGGTGGTTGATGAGATTGACAAGGCGGGTGGTATCGCCATCCCCGCACATGTCGATGCAGACAACGGGCTGTTCAAGCTGACGGGACCGACCCTGAAGCAGGCGCTGGAATGCGAACAGCTATTCGCGATGGAAGTGGTCGGCAAGGCATTTCAAAAGCCGCAAGCATATGCGGAGGCGAAGCGATCGTGGACGGAAGTTCTCGGCTCAGACGCGCACCATCCGATGGGCAATCCGGGGCAACAGTATCCCGGCAGTCGCTTCACCTGGGTGAAAATGGGAACCCCCGACATCGAAGGGTTACGATTGGCGCTACTGGACGGCTCTCTTTCTGTCCTGCGTTCCGATATGGCAACAGGCCATCCCAATGAGCATGCTGAGATGGTCATCGAATCCATCGAAATATCCCAGGCGCGCTACATCGGCAAACCCGATCCTTTCACATTGCGCCTGAATCCATGGATGAATGCGGTGATCGGGGGACGCGGAACGGGCAAGTCCACCTTGGTCGAGTTTCTTCGATTGGCCTTGCGACGCGACGATGAACTGCCGGATGACTTGAAGGTTGATTTCGAGAAGTACCGCGAGGTGTACGTGGATCGCGAGGAAGCCGGCCTCCTGACCAATGATGCCGCCATCCGTGCCGTATATCGCAAAGACGGATCGTCCTATCGTATTCAATGGGATCCGAACGGATCGTTGGAACCTATTGAGGAGTGGACCGCCCAAGGCTGGAAACGCACGGAAGGCGACATTCGGCAGCGTTTTCCGGTACGAATGTACAGTCAGAAACAGATTTTTCATTTGGCACGCACACCTCTTGCCTTGCTGAATATTATCAACGACGCGCCGGAGGTTGATCATGCGTCCTGGAAGAAACGCCTGAACGCCGAAGAGAATCAATACCTGTCGCTACGCGCCCGGATACGGGAGATCGAGACGGGATTGACTGAGGAATCGCGGCTGAAAGGCGAACTCGAAGACATGAAACGGAAGTTGGCGCTTTTCGAGCAATCCGGGCATGCCGAGACTCTAAAAACTCTGCAAAAAAGACGCCGTCAACTTCAGGAGGTTGAGGCTTGGGAAAAGGGGTTGGGCGATGTCGGACGTCGCTTACGTGAAATGGCCGCGGAGATCGGTCCGGAAACCTTGGATGAGACGAGTTTCGACAAAGCCGACAGGGCGGATGCAGGTTTGCTTGACTTGGTTCGGAAGACTGTGAAGTCGGCCGGGGAGATCGCTGAGCAGGTCAAGGCACTGGCCGAACGGGCAGACGGTGTTGTTACCTATTGGCGAAGGCAAAAGGAGGCATCCGCATGGAAGACCGCATGTGATGAGGCGATTCGCGCTTACGATACGCTCCAAGAGCGTTTGAAGAAGGACGGGGTGGCCGACCCATCGGCATACGGTATTCTCGTTCAGAGGCGCCAGGTGATCGAGAAGCAGATCAAGGACTTGGAAGGGCGTAAAAAGCAGGTCGTGGAACTGGGCAAACAAGCTGGCGCATGCCTTAGTCGAGTGGCTGTATTGCGCCGTGAGATCACGGAAAAGAGGCGAGCGTTTCTCGACGGCGTTCTGAAGGGCAATCCGTATGTGCGGATTTCAGTTATTCCGTATGGCGCGAAAGAGACGGTCGAAGCCGAGTTTCGCCGTCTGATTCAGAGCGAAACCGGCCGGTACGAGAAGGATATTGGGTCGCCAGATAGCAAAGGATTGCTGGGAGACATATATCGTGACAATCCAGACACCGTCGGCATCGAACAGCGTTTGGCGACGCTAAAGAGCACCATCAGGGAAATCGTTCGCACCCCGCAGCATGCACAGGTTGCGGACAGGCGGTTCGCGACCAGCCTGCTTGCCAATTTGCCGCCCGAGGCATTGGACCGCCTCGATGTTTGGTCCCCTGAAGATTTCCTGGATGTTGAGTACAGCACTTCGACCGATCGTCAGGCATTCCGACCGATTCAAGAGGGTTCACCGGGCATGAAGACCGCCGCGCTTTTGGCTTTCCTGCTTTCCTACGGCGAAGAGCCTCTCATTCTTGACCAGCCGGAAGACGACCTCGACAACCACCTCATATACGATTTGATCGTAACCCAACTGCGCGAAATCAAGCGGCACAGGCAGGTCATTGTCGTCACGCACAACGCTAATATCGTTGTGAACGGCGACGCCGAGTTTGTCATCGCCTTGGCCACGCCCCCCCGAGGCGGCCAAACATACCCGGAAGCCATGGGAAGTCTGCAGGAAAAACGTGTCAGAAGGACCATCTGCGAGGTCATGGAGGGCGGCGAAAAGGCCTTCGAGCAACGTTACCGCCGCATAGCATTGGAGGGACGCCATGTACGATAGTTCAGAAGAACTCCTTCGACAAATTCGCCTTGGTGAAGACACATCGTTGGAATTGAAGGCCGTTCGCTTCCAGGGAGACCGCGTCTCCGCCCCCAGGCAGGAAAGCCTCGCCGACGAGATTGCCGCCATCGCCAATACCCATGATGGGGTCCTTGTCCTCGGAGTGGATGACAAAACGAGGGACATTGATGGCATTCCGTTAGAGAAGTTGGAGGTTGTGGAGCGGCTTGTGTTCGAGGCGTGCAACGCCAGTATCACACCGCCTGTCGTTTTTCGGGCGTTTCGCTTGGAACTGCCCGACAGCGCCGGTGTCACGAAAGCGATACTGAAGGTGGAGGTGCCACGCAGTCTGTTCGTTCACAAGAGTCCGGGCGGCTACTTTCACAGACAGGGGAGTTCGAAACGCGAAATGCCGCCCGATCTTCTGTTTCGGATGGCCCAACAACGCAGTCAGACTCGGCTCATTCGTTTCGACGAGCAGATCGTGTCCGCCGCTCGACTTGCCGACTTGGACCCGGCGTTGTGGCGCGGTCTTGCCGGCCCGAGTCTGAGCGGCAAAGACGAGGACATCCTGATGAAGCTCGGGATGGCGGGAAAAGACGAAGACGGAGCGATTCGTCCGACGGTCACAGGCATTCTCATGGCGACACGAGAGCCGCGTCAGTGGATGTCCAATGCGTTTGTACAGGCCGTGGCTTATCGGGGCACAACGATCTTCTCGGAGGACGACACGAATTATCAACTCGACGCTGTTGACATGTCCGGCCCCCTGAACGACCAGATCATGAACGCTTGTGCCTTCGTAAGGAAGAATATGAAGGTCGCGGCCAGAAAGGACTTGGGGCGCACCGACCTTCCCCAATACGACATGACCGCCGTTTTTGAGGCGATGGTGAACGCCGTGGCGCACCGCGACTATTCGATTCATGGCTCGAAAATCCGTCTTCGGATGTTTGCCGATCGGCTGGAAATCTATTCTCCAGGGACCATACCCAATACGATGACCATCGAAAGCCTCCCTTATCGTCAATCATCGCGAAACGAAACCATAAGCAGTCTCTTGGCTCGCTGTCCCATCCCCGATCCCGGACTGGCTCAACACCGGTCCCACATGATGGATAAGCGCGGAGAAGGGGTGCCGATTATTCTGGAGAGGAGCGCCAAACTAAGTGGGCGAACGCCGGAGTACAAACTGATCGACAATACGGAATTGCTTTTGACGATCTGGAGCGCGAGACAGAGCGAACCTGCGATTGAGACGTGACCATGTTCAACTCGTTCTATGGCGAAACGCTGAAAGCATATCAGAACTGGGTGGCCGGATCGTTCCGGTCCCAGGCGGTGCCCGACCGCGTCCGGGATTACCTGTTGCACCTGGCGGTGGAGTCCCCGGCGGGCAAGTATCAATCCCTTTGGCCGCACCAACGGGACGCCGTGCTTCGTGCGATCTTCACGAATGAACTGTTGAAGCCGCGCGATGCAGGATGGAAAGACCTGTTGTTGAACGTGGTCACGGGCGGCGGCAAGACGACGATCATTGCGGCGATCATGGCGTATCTGCGAGTTTGCCACGACGTGCGGTCTTTCCTCTTGCTGTCGCCGAATACCATCGTGCGCGAGCGGTTGAAGACCGACTTCGAGAAGCCAAGCCGGGACGATTCCGTATGGCGGCGGTTCAACCTGTTCCCGCCGGAATTCGCGCATTACGTGCATGACATGACTTTGCACGTTCTCCAGCCGGGGGCCGGAAGCGCGGGTATCCGAAGCGCCGCCGTGACGCTTGGCAACATTCACCAGCTCTACACTTCGAGCGGCCAGGGTGCGGAGAATCTCGGCGTAATCCTAAACCATCTTGGCCGGATTGCCGTTTTCAACGACGAGGCGCACAACACTGTTGCCCCCAAGTACGACGAGATTCTTGACCTGTTCTCGCAGTCCGGGAAGACGGTAATGCGCGTGGATACGACCGCGACGCCTGACCGCGCGGACGGAGAGAGTCCCCGAAGCCGAATGATCTGTCTTTACGGAATCAAGGAGGCGATCAAAGACGGGATCATCAAGACGGTTTACGTGTGCCAACCGAATATCAAGACGGTGGAACTCACCTACACGGACACGGAGACCGGCCAGGTTGTCCGGGTTGAAGAAGTGCCGTGGGAGGAAATTGACGCGAAGCAGATTCCGGCGACCAAGTGGGTCACAAGTCCGAAGCCGCTTCGCCAGCAGTTGGAAATGGCGAAACGCCGCTGGATGGAGCAGGTCAAACGAGCCGGGGGCAAGGTTGTCCAATCGGCGGAGAGCGAGAAGGTCGGCGGACAAGTGAAATGGCGGCGCTACGAGACACAGGAAGGCGGGCGATACCGTCCGATCCTGTTCGTTGTGGCCGTCAGTATCAAGGACGCCTACAATGCGAAGCGGGTTCTTGAGGAAGAACTTGGCCTCAAGACCTTTGCGATTGCCTCGAAAGACGAGGAAGAAACCGACATCAGCCCGGATCAGCGCAAGGCCGAACTGCAAGTCGCCATGACCATCGGGACGGACGCCGACGAAGAACGGCACAGCGCGGTTGTCAGCGTGCTTATGTTGCGCGAGGGCTGGGACGTGAAGGCAGTCTCGGTCATTGCCCTGCTTCGCAAGTTCTCGTCGAAGGTGTACGGCCAGCAGGTCATTGGGCGCGGCCTTCGACGCGTATTCCCGCGTAAGGAGGACGAGAAGGAACGGCTCATCGTTGTTGACCATCCGAAATTGGATCACGAATGGCTCTGGCAAATGATTGATGCCTACGTGAAGACGGATGTCGGCATACAGGAGGAACTTGACCTCGACGAGGGGCTTGAAGAACCCGAGAAAGTGGACGCAAGCGAGGACGCAAGCGAGATTCCCGAACCGCAGAACGAAGGCGAGGAGATCGAGTTGCCGGAACCGGAGGAGTTTGAAGACAAACCGTTGGGCCAGGGCTGGTCCGAATACCTTGCCGGCGTTCATTATCCGCGCGAACAAGTAGCCGTGACGCGCGAGGAGCGCACCGGCGAAAGCGAGCGCGATTTGACCGGGACGGGCTTCGTGACGACGGTTGCCTATTCGGACGCGGAGAAGCAACCGGCGGCGGAATTCATCCCCCCAAAAGAGAGCATTCCGCTTGACCAGCGGCAGAAGGAACTTTGCGACCAGCTTTTCGATCTGACTGTCGAAGTCCTGTTCAACAACGGCCTCCCCATGAGCGGTCGGGCCGTGATCTACAAAGTCTTGTTGGGCCACATCAGCGACAAATTCCTTGGAGGCCAGACGGTCGGGCAGTGCGGGACGGAATCCCAGTTGCTTTTCCTGCAAGACAGTCTGCACTACGTCCGCCGGGTGTTTGACCGGCGGGAACTTTTGAAGGCGATCCTCGACAAACCACCGGAAAAATGAGCGAGAAAGGGATACTGCACGACCTCAAACGCGGGACGCGCGAAAGCGAACCCTACGATTCCACATGGGAACGCGACTACATGCTTCTGATCGACGCCGACGCGACGGTCAAACGCTGGGAGCGCTGCCGCTCACTGAGGATCCCCTACACGAAGGCCGACGGGAAGCGAGGACGCTACAACCCGGATTTCATTGTTGAACGCGAGGACGGGCAAAAGGAACTCCACGAGGTCAAGGGCGGTCACTTGCTGGCCGACGCGGACACCCAAAGAAAACTGGCGGCAGGGGAAGCGTTTTGCCGGACAAGGGAAATGGTCTTCAAGGTCATCACGAGGCGGAAGTAATGGGCCATTATCATCAAGGCTGGTCCAAGGGCTGGAAGAAGAGCACACGCAGCGAGGCGGGCGAGTGGTTTGATTCGTACTGGGAAGTTCAGTACATGAGCGAACTCGACCGCGACCCGATTGTCTTGAAGTGGACGCGACATCATGGCTTGCGGATTCCCTACCGAAAATGGTGGGGCGGACAAGGACGTTACGAACCCGACTTTCTTGTTGAGATTGTAGGCGGGGAAAAGGAAATCCGGGAAGTCAAAGGGGAACACCTTTTCCGGGATGCAAACACGGCGCGGAAACTGGCGGCGGGCGAAGCGTATTGCCGAGAGCGCGACATGAAGTTCCGCGTTGTGACCAAGTCCTTTGTGAATCCCGAGTTGTGGACACCGGAGAATAACGTCAGGATTGAGGCCCCGTCACCTTCGGCACCGCCGCCGCAGGTTTCAAAGGCACCGGAACCGTCCGGCTGTCTCGGGCTGGCAGCAGTATTTATCGTCGTTGTCGGCTTTCTTGTGTGGCTCTAACAGGCTGCTGAAAAAGCCCATCTGCTCAAGTTTCCCTCATTCTTTACCGTTCAACGTACCTAAAAGTACGCCTCACGGCTCAGGATGTCGGGAGCCTTGCATCTGGGCATCCCTTATCCAGTACAGGACAAACTTTGAACAGCCTGCAAAGGAACTTTTCAACAGTCTCTAACAAAAATGTTCCCCGGCGGCGAAGAAGCGCCGGAACCCCTCCCGGTCCGCGGCGCAGGCGGCAATCCGCTCCACACCCTTCTTCAGCTCCTCCGTGCCGGTGGCGATCGAAAGCCGCAGGTAATGGAAAGGCTCCGCGCCGATCCGGCCGAACGATTTCCGGTCCAGCGTCGCCACGCCGTGCACAAACAAGAGGAACATCTGCAGCAGGGTCGAGGGACTCGTCTTTGGCCGGATCTCCTCCGGAAGGGTTTCAAAAGCATCCATGATGCCGAGGTTGCGGCATACCTCTCCCACATTGGGAAAGACGTAGAAGGTCCCCTTCGGCTTCAGACAGCGGATCCCCGGAATGGCGTTCAGCCCCTCCACGACCAGGTCGCGGCGCATCTGGAAGATCTCCACCATTTTTCGGATCGCGACCGGACCTTCCGGGGATTCCAGCCCCAGGCGCACCCCCTCCTGGTTGTAGGCGGCGGTGCAGGAGAAGTAGTTGATGTTGAGGTTCTTGAAGACCTCCGCCTCCTCCCGCGTGGGAAACAGCGCCCAACCGATCCGGCCGCCCGTCCAGGCAAAGCTCTTGGAGGCGCCGCTCACCAGGATCGTGTTTTTCTCCATGCCGGGACAAGAGAGGATGCTGTGATGGCGGTGAGAATCAAACAGGATATGCTCGTAGATCTCATCGGAAAAGATGCGGACATCCTCGCGGCACCGGGCGCGGATCACCCGGGCAATCTCCTGAAGCTGCTCCCTGGAGGTGACCCCTCCCGTCGGATTGGAGGGAAAATTGAGGAAGATGAGCTTTGTTTTTTCCGTCAGCACGGATTCCAGCTCTTCGCCGGAAAGGGAAAACGCATTCTCCTCCTTAAGATGGATGGGCGCCGGCGTGGCGCCCACATAGGGGATGAAGGATTCGTAGATCGGGAAACCGGGACTGGGGTAGACCACCTCGTCCCCCGGACCGCAGTAGGTCTGCTGGCACAGACCGATGGGGGGCTTTCCTCCCGGAAAGACAACGACGCGTTCCGCCTCCGCGCGGATCCCCCGTGTTTCCGAAAGCTGTCTTGCGATGGCCGCCCGGAGGGAGGGGATCCCCTGCGGGTCGCAGTAATGGGTATTATCCAGGTCGATCTGGCGTTTGACCTCCTCCTTGATGAAGGCGGGAACCGGAAAATCGGGTTCTCCGATGTTGCACCGGACCACCTCCCGTCCCTGCTCCTCGAGGAAACGGATCAAAGGTCCCATCTTGAACGCGTTCTCGCTGTCGATCCGTCCCGCCCTGTCTGCATAGAGCCCCATCGTCATCCTCTTATTCTCGGAAATTGGGGACAGATTTCAAATCTGTCCCCAATTTCCCCGAAAAAACCAAATCTGTCCCCGGATTCTCGCGCACGAAAACAGGGCGTTCGGCCTTTGCCGAACGCCCTGCCCATCTGGCGGAGAGAGGGGGATTCGAACCCCCGTGAGGGCTTTTGGCCCCCAAATCGATTTCGAGTCGATCCCGTTACGACCACTTCGGTATCTCTCCGGATCTTGACACCTTCTCGGCTCCGGCGGAATCCGCTTCTTTCCCTGACGCGTCCCTCCCGCAAGCCATTACCCCTTTTCCTTCAACCCGGCCGGCGGCTGTTTTCTGCCCGGCCCATGTTGGGAAGAGGGACGGAAGCGCCCCCATTCTGCGGTCACATCACGGGGGCGATGTTAGCCTCTTTTCGTGAAAAAATCCACTCAAAATTTCGCCGCATGCATCCCGGAGGACCCCCTCCGTGATGGAGACAGCGTGGTTGAACCGCCGGTCATCGAACAGGCGATAGAGGCTGACCACGGCGCCGTTCTTGGGATCGGCGGCGCCGAAGACGAGCCGATCGATCCGGGCGTGGAGGATCGCGCCGGCGCACATCAGGCAGGGTTCGAGCGTTACGTAGAGCGTCGTCCCCGGGAGGCGGTAATTTCCGACGGCGACGGCCGCCCGGCGGATGGCCAGAAGCTCGGCATGGGCCGAGGGGTCGTGCAGCGCGATGGGGTGGTTGTGGGCGGCTGCGAGCAGTTCACCGTTGCGGACGATCACCGCCCCGACCGGCACCTCCCCGGCCTCACGAGCCCGTCCGGCCTCCGCAAGAGCGGTCCGCATCCAACCCTCATCGGTTTCCAGCAACGTTTCCATACATTGACTTTTCTCTCGAATTCCGCCATTATCCGTCCTGTCTGAATGACGGAGGTTTCCCGACCCCATGACGGCGAAGAAATTTCTCATCCCTTTTATTCTGGCCTCGCTTGCAGGCCATGCGCTGGTCATCGCCCTGACGGCCCGCGTCGACATGACGGGCGGCCCGCGACCCGAGAGGGTGATGAACGTCGAACTGAAGACGTTAATGGAAGTCGAACCGCCGCCGGCTTCGGCCCGCAGCGAGCCGGCGGCGCCGGCCGCCCGTGCGACGGCAACCAGCGGTTACCGCGAGGATTCGGTCGGCCTGCAAAACCCCGGCGGCCCTTACGAATCCTATCTCCTCCAGATCCGCCGAAAGATCGAGGGCCTCTGGTCCTACCCGCCGCAGGCCATCTCCGAAAAGCGGGAGGGAAGCGCGGTGATCCGTTTCACAATCGACGCCGGCGGCGCCCTGGCCGGTTACTACATCACCTCTTCATCCGGAAGTCCGATCCTCGACGAGGGGGCGCTCGCCTGCGTCCGGGCCGCCTCGCCATTCGCGCCGCTGCCGGGGGCCTTCAACCTCTCTCTCCTCCACGTGACCGCGACCTTCAGCTACCGGATGGGAAATTAGATCTCCGAGATGATCCCGGCCAAGCTCCGGCTCACCTCGAGCAGGCGGTCGCGGAGCTCGGTCTGCTCCACCCAGGCCTTCCCCTCCACCTTTCCGCGGCGGTCTTGAAGCTGGGCGAGTCTCGTCTCCATCTCGGCAATGAGGAAACCCCAGTCGATCCTCGGCGTCGCTTTCTCGGGATACGCCACACTGGCAAGTTCACGTCCCGGCGCCAGAGTCATCTCTTCGAGATAGTCGGGAATCGCGGCATCGATCCCGAAGCGGCTATGGATGAGTCCGGCCAGCTCCTGCTGGGCGGTGTATTCGCCGTGGATCAGGAAAAGACACATCTTCGTTGTTTTGAAACGGCTAAGCCAGTCGAGCAACTGGCTCTGCCCCGCGTGGGCGGAGAAGCCATTGATCGTGAAGATCTTCGCCCGGACGGCAACCTCCTCATTGAAGATGCGCACTTTTTCCGCCCCGTCGACGATCTTCCGGCCCGTCGTCCCCTGCGCCTGAAAGCCCACGAAGACGATGCTCGCCCCCTCGCGCCAGAGGTTATGGCGGAGGTGGTGCTTGATCCGGCCCGCATCGGCCATTCCACTTGCGGAGATGACGACCGCCGGTCCCTTGGTGTTGTTGATCTCCATCGACTCCTGCGTCGAAGGGGTATAGCGGAGCTGGGAAAGGTTCAGGGGATCTTCGCCGTTCGCGAAGAGCCGCTTCGTCTCCGCATCCATGTAGTCCCGGTACCTCCGGAAGATTTCCGTCGCCTGGATCGCGAGCGGGCTGTCCACGAAGACGGGCATATCGGCGGGCAGGCGGCCCTCTTTCGCAAGCAGGTGGAGCGAATAGATCATCTCCTGCGTCCGCTCCACGGCAAATGCGGGGATGATCACCTTCTCGCCCCGCGCGTAGCTGTAGGCAATCGCTTCGGCAAGTTCGTTCCGGCTGTCCGCCTCGTCCTTATGGTTTCGGTTCCCGTAAGTCGATTCCATGAATAGGAAATCGGCCTCCTCGATCACCGTCGGGTCCCGGACCAGGAGCTGGGCCGGCCGGCCGATGTCTCCGGAAAAGACGACGCGGCTTGGCGCCCCATCCTCCAGGACCGCGAGTTCCACCATCGCCGCGCCGAGGATGTGGCCCGCGTCCCGGAAGGTCACGGTAATCCCGGGGGCCGGCGAGAAGGCTTCGCCGTAGGTCACGGCGGAGAAGAGCGGAAAGGCCGCCATTGCGTCCTTCTGGGTATAGAGAGGGGTGGTGTCCGCATCCCCGTGGCGGAGACGCTTGCGGCTCTTCCACTGCGCCTCCATCTCCTGGATGTGGGCGCTGTCGAGGAGCATAATCTTGAGGAGATCCGAGGTCGGCGGGGTCATGTAGACCTTGCCGCGGAACCCCATCTGGACGAGGCGCGGAAGAAGCCCGGAATGGTCCATGTGGGCGTGCGTCATCAGCATGAATTCGATCGTATGGGGGTCGTAGATGTCGACGTCCCAGTTGCGCTTTTCGATCTCCGCGTTGCCCTGATGCATCCCGCAGTCGATCGCAAACCTTCGGCCGGCCGCCTCCAGAATGAAACAGGAGCCGGTCACCGTTCTTGCCGCACCCATACACTTTACTTTCATAGACGCCTCACGATCTGCATGGAGAGGACCGTTCATGAAGGGGCGCGTTGGAGATTATTGCCGCTTCAACGCGCATCCTTGGAACCCTTACCCCTTTTCCCGGGAAAAGGGCCGAAGCCCGTTTCGCGTGTCCATACCGCAACGGTTCGGGAATTGCAACCGGCCATTCGCAGCGGGCGGCAGTGGCGGCAGTTCGGGCTTGACAGGTTTCTCCCTTCCGGGTAGATTTGGGACGCATCTTTAGAGTGATGGGGACAGATTTGAAATCTGTCCCCATCACTCTGCTATCCTTTTTATCCGGAGACCGACATGCAATCTGACATCCATACAGCCGCGCAGCAGATCGACACAACGGACTGGAGAGAGATCCCGGTCGATTATGGCCGGTACCGGCTTGACGTCCGCGTTCCGCCGAACTGTGTCATCCTCGGCATGAAAGAGATTCCGCTCATTTCCGACCCGCGGGCCGCCTATGAAGAGTCCCTGTCGCATCCGATCGGTTGCCCGCCGCTTGCGGAGATCATCCGGAACAAGGAGAAACCGGCGGCGGAACTCACCGCCGCGGTGACCGTCTCCGACATCACGCGGCCCGTCCCCTGCCGCGGGGAGAACGGCCTCCTCCGGCCGCTGTTGGACCGGCTGGAGGCGGAGGGAATCTCCCGCGGAAACATAACGATCGTCATCGGGAACGGGATGCACCGGCCGAGCACCCAAGCCGAACGGGTCGAAATTCTGGGTGAGGAGATCCTCAGGGACTACCCCGTGATCGACCACGACTGCGAGGACGCGGCCTCGCTCACCTTCATCGGCAAGAGCCCGACCGGCGGGGATGTCTTCGTGAACAGCGCCTTTTTCCGGGCCGACCTCCGGATCGCCACGGGCCTCGTGGAGAGCCACTTCATGGCGGGACTCTCCGGCGGACGGAAAGCGATCTGCCCGGGCCTCGTCGACAAGCGAACCATCGAGAAGTTCCACAGCCCCGCCTTCCTTGAATCTCCATTCGCGCAGAACCTGATCCTCCGGCAGAACCCCTGCCACGAGGAGTCCCTCGCGATCGCGCGGACGGTGGGCGTCGATTTTATCGTGAACACGACGCTCGATCGCGACATGCGTCTGACCGGCGTCTTCGCCGGGGATCTCGAGGCGGCCCACGAGGCGGCGGGCGACCTCATCCGGGAAACCGTCTTAGTCCCGGTGGAGCGGGAGTACGACATTATCCTCACCCACGGCGGCTACGTCGGCCGGAACCACTACCAGGCGGTGAAGGCCGCCCACAACGCCCTCCCGGCGATCCGAAAGGGAGGAATCATGATCCTCGCCACCGACAACCGCGACGAGGAGCCGATCGGCGGGCCGGAATACAAGAGTCTTCTCCACATGCTCAAGATCCAGGGGGCGGACCGCTATCTGAAAATGATCGAGGCGCCCGGCTGGCGCTTCACGAAAGACCAGTGGGAGCCGGAGATGTGGGCAAAGGTCTTCCGGAAGATCGACGAGGAGCGGTTTTTCTACTGCACGCACACGATCCCGCGGGAGACGTACGACCTGCTCCCCGGACGGTGCGGCCTCGACCTCCTGGCCGGGGAGGGTCGGTGCAGCCCCGAGGCGGTCCGGGAGATGTTGGAAACCGCCCTCCGTTTCGCGGTGGCCGATTACCGGAAAAAGGGCGTCGAACCGTCGGTGGCCTTCATCCGGGAGGGGCCCTACGCAATTCCCTATCTCGCGACAGAAAAGGCGACTGCCCCTTGAACGCGGTCATCGAGGCGGAACATCTCCGCAAGACCTTTGGGGAACTTGTCGCCGTCGACGACCTCTCCTTTTCGGTCGCCGCCGGGGAGTGCTTCGGGATCCTCGGTCCCAACGGAGCGGGGAAGACCTCTACGATCCGGATGGTCTACGCATTCTCCCCGCCGAGCGGGGGAACGCTCCATGTGCTGGGCCTCGACATCACCCGGCAGGCGCGCGCCGTGAAGTCCCGGATCGGCGTCTGCCAGCAGGAGAACAACATCGATCCGGACCTTACCGTCCTCCAGAACCTCGAAGTCTTCGCCCGCTACTTCAACATCCCCGAGGCCGAGGCGACGCGGCGCTCCCGGGAGCTCCTCCGTTTCATGGCCCTCGACCACAGGGAAAACTCCCGCGCGGTCGACCTCTCGGGCGGGATGATCCGGCGTCTCGTCATGGCCCGGGCGCTCCTCAACCGGCCGGAGCTCCTCATCCTCGACGAGCCGACGACCGGCCTCGACCCCCAGTCGCGCCACCAGGTCTGGGAGCGTCTCGATGAGCTGAGGGCGGACGGGCTTTCCATCCTGCTGACGACCCACTACATGGACGAGGCCTCCCGCCTCTGCGACCGGCTGATCATCGTGGACCGGGGGCGCCTCCTGGTCGAGGGGAAGCCGGCCGAACTGGTCCGCCGGCACGTCGGCCGCCACGTCATCGAGATTGCGGATCCGGCGGAGGGGTTGCCGGCTTTCCTACGCGAACGGGAGGTGCTTTTCGAAAACATCGGCCACCGGCTGATCGTCGATCTGGAGGATGGAACCGCCCTCTACCGGGAGATCAGCGAGCGCTTCTGCGACGGCGGGTGCATCATGAGGATGGCAACGCTGGAGGATGTATTCCTCCGCCTGACGGGAAGGGAATTGAGAGAATGAAACTCTATCCGCCGCTCTCCCGCCGCTTTCTCCGGGTCTGGCAGCGCAACTGGACAGTCTACCGGCAGAGCTGGAAGATCAGCTTCATCCCGCCGCTGCTGGAGCCCCTGTTCTACCTGCTGGCGTTCGGCGTCGGTCTGAGCGCGCTCGTGGGAAACATCCGCTATCAGGGCGGCGAGATCTCCTACGTCCGGTTCATCGCCCCGGCGCTTATCGCGATCACGGTGATGAACAGCTCCTTTTTCGAAAACACCTACGCCTCGTTCGTCCGCATGTACTACCAGAAGACCTTCGACGCGATGATGGCAACGCCGCTCACCGTGGAGGAGATCATTGCCGGCGAGATCGTCTGGGGGGCGACCAAGGCGGTGATCGCAACGGCGATCATGATGGTCGTGATCAGCTTCTTCGGCCTGATCCGCTACCCGGAGGGGCTGCTCCTGCTGCCGCTCGCCTTTCTGGGAGGGCTCGCCTTCGGCGCGGCGGGGATGGTCTGTACGTCGCTGGTTCCGAACATCGAACTCTTCAACCTGCCGGTCTTTTTATTCATTACTCCGATGTTCCTCTTCGGCGGAACCTTCTTCCCCGTGGAAAACCTGCCCGGCTGGGCGCAGACAACGGCGGCCCTTCTCCCGCTCACCCACCTGGTCAACCTCTCCCGCGCCTTCACGAACGGCCGGATCGACGCCGGGCTCCTGCCGGGAATCGTCTACCTCGCCGCCTTCGCCGCGATAACCTTTCCGCTGGCGCTTTACAAAATGCGCAAACGGCTGATCAAATGATGCCTCGCCGTATATGCCGTCTCTATTATGGTCCTTTTCTTTTCCCCCCCCCATAATGGCTCCAGGTATGACCCCGAGGTCGTGGCTGCCTGTCTGAGGCTTTTCAAGGAGAAGGGGTATAAGATGGAAGGCTGATGCGTCTTGTGCAGCATATCAGCGGTAATCCTCGCCTCAATTCGATATCGTGCGTCGAGGACTTGTAGGAGACAGCGATTCCGTTGGTTGGGTGATCTTGAAAATTTTATATGGGACTTTTTTTATCGACTGTACTAAACAGCGACCGTATCACCGAAATCGACAACTCCCCTACAAACTTTTTGAGGTTATTTTTTCTACCATATCCGCGCGACCGGAATCAAATCCCATCCCAACACAACAGGTTGTGATAAAATCTCCTTGACATACAAGACTCCTTTCCGCATCCTCAATTTTCGCAAAAGCAAGTTCTTATCCATTCAATGATCAATAGCCATATATTGACGGTATTGAACAACCATCGGGGGATTTTCATGCAGGGTTTTTTCCTTGGTCTCAGCAGTGGAGCGGTATGCGCCGCCTATTGCGCGCCCGTCCTTATTCCCTACCTGCTGGGGGAAGGGAGAAGCGTCCTGCAGAATTTCTCTGCGTTGCTGCAGTTCCTGATGGGAAGACTCCTGGGATATCTCTCCTTCGCCGTCTTCGCCTGGGGCATCCACACCTCCCTCCCGCAGGACATCGTCCATCGGAATCTGCTCATCGGCGCCGCCTACGTCATCCTGTCTGGTTTGCTGATCTTCTACAGTTTTTTCAAAGCCGGCCGCGCCTGCCCGTCGGCAGGGGATCAGGGAATCGACCACCGGCTGCGTGAGTCCCGGTCGTCACTTTTTCTATTATCCATGGGTCTCGCCACCGGGCTGAACTTATGCCCGCCCTTTCTTCTGGCCGTCGCAACCGCGGCGGAGCAGGCGAGTCTCTTGCAGAGCGTCCTGTTCTTCCTCACCTTCTTTCTGGGAACATCCGTCTTTCTCATCCCGGCGCCGTTCCTCGGACTGCTGAGGGGTTTTTCCCCTCTGCCTGTCATCGGGAAAATGGCGGCCGGTTTGATCGGCGCTTATTATCTCTTCATTGGAGCCACCATGCTGGCAGGAGGTTTTTATCGATGACGAAGGAACATCCCTCGCAAGGGAAGACCGTCGGAGTCCGGCAATCACCGGGAAAATCCTTTCTTCTCGCCCTTCCGATGATGCTGCTGACACTCATGATGATGTCGGGCGGGAAAATCCCCGCCGATCCGCAACGGCTTTTCGTCTTCGCCGTCACCTATCTTTTCTTCAATCTCCTGTTCTTCCTGATGATCCATACGGGAAAAACCGATCGATACCGGGCGACCGCGTTCATCACCTATGCCCTGCTGTTCATCGTCTCATTCATCTCCCATATGTTCGAGGCGCGGGGAAGCATGTCCCTCAGTGAGGAGAAGATCATCCTGTGCGAGGTGCCGTTCTGCCACCTGGTCATCCCGATGACCCTGATTCCCGCGGCCCTCACCAAGACGATCATCTTTCCGGGAATGATCACAGGAGGATTTGCGTCGATCGCCAGCATGTTCACTATCTGGATCGGGGCGTCTCTCTCTCTGGGACGCGGCTGGTGCAGCTGGGGGTGCTTCTTCGGCGGGCTGGACGATGCCTTTTCCCGCATCCTGAAAAAGCCCCTTCTCAGGAAGATCGATCCCCGGTGGACCTACCTGCCCTGGGCCGTCCTGTTGGCGGTCGTCCTGACCGCCGCCGCGTTCCTCAGCCCCACCTATTGCACTTGGCTTTGCCCGTTCAAGACGGTCACGGAATTCCAAGCGGTCACCTCGTTCAAAATCCTCGTACAGACGATCATCTTCGTCTCTCTCTTCATCGCCCTGGTGATCGTCCTGCCCCTGCTGACGAAGCGCAGGACCCAGTGCAGCCTGTTTTGCCCCTTCGGCGCGATGCAGGGTCTGACGAACCGGATCAACGTCTTCGACGTCCGCATCGATCCGCACATATGCACAAACTGCAAACGGTGCGTTAAGGCGTGCCCCACCCTCTCCGTAACGGAGGAGAGCGTCCGGGCGGGTCGCCCCCTCATGTCCTGCATGAAATGCGGAACCTGCGTGGACGTCTGCCCCTCAGGCGCCGCCGCCTTTCACGTGCGGGGAACGCCCGTTGAGGGAAACCGGAACATCAAACGGCTGCTCTTCTTGTACGCCGCATTCCTCTTTCTGGCCATATTCTCCGGGGGGACGATTCAGGACGGCTTATCAAGAATCATCCGGTTGATCACAACGGGAAGCATGATTTGATCGGGAGGATCGGGATGAAACGAGCGAGGAATATTGCCGGGTATGCCTGGGCCGTTGCGTGCGTGGTCGCGGTTCTGGCCACCTTCATCGGGAATGACTATTTCAGTGCCAAGCTCGCCTCCGCAACGGGGGTCACAATCTCACCCTGGTACTCGGGAGGTGAGATTGTCCGGAGCATCGATCACGGCGCATATAGGACGGTGATCCGTCGCCCCGTCTTCGATGGGTTGATCGGGGAGAGAAAAGAGGGTTTCATTCAGATCGAATGGCAGCCCGTAACGGCGCTCCCGCCGGTGATCGAGGATGGAATCGACTTTACGGGCGATGGGAAGGAAGATTTCGCCTTCCGGCTCGACACCATCGCCGGCAGAGGCACGCTCACGCCCCGCAACCCGTCCGTGATCGCCGTTGAAACGCTCGTCAAGGTCAACCAGGGATGGGTGGCAAGGATCCAGCTCCGGAAGGTTTCCTGAAGAATCGAGGGACGTCCCGGACGTGAACGTTCCTCAAGTCCTGGGAGATGTTCTTTAAAAAAGAGCTTGTAAACTATGCCTCGCGGGAGTTGATCCAGAGGAAGGAGAGAAAGGAGATTCTTCGCCTGAAAGGAAAACTCCACTGGGAAGACGATTTGGAAGAGATGAGAAAATGGGATCAACGCATCGATTCGACGTACTGGACGATCTTCTCGCCGAGGGTCCGGACGACATGTTCGAACTTCGCCTCGTCCCGTTCGAGCAGCGTCATCCGGAAACCGGGCAGGTCGGTGAAGAAGGAGGTCAGCGGGATCACGCAGATCCCGGTGGCGCCGAGGAGATAATAGACGAAGCGTTTGTCGGGTTCGATCGGTTCCGCAACCAGGCTTTCAATGTAGGTCCGGACATCCTTCTGCGGAATCGGCAGGCGCTGGCGGTTGTTGAGGACCGCCTCGTTGAAGACCACCGTCATGTAGAATGCGCCGCAGGTCCGGTTCACCATCACATAGGGGAGGTCCTTGAGGATCCCGTAGGCAATGTTGGAGAGCTTTTCATAGTGGCGGAGCCTCTCCTGCAGGTAGGGCTGATACTGCGGGTGGGTCATGATCCTCGGGATCGCCATCTGCGGAAGGGTCGTCGAGCAGACCTCCGACATCTTCTGGGTCAGAATCGCATCGATGTAGCGGGCGAAGGTTTCGTCCTTATCGGCGTTGTAGATCTCCATCCAGCCGCAGCGGGAACCGGGCCAGGGGAACTCCTTGGAGATTCCCTTCATGGAGATCCCCGGGACTTCGCCGACGATGTCCGAAAGCGGAACCGTCTTCTTCCCGTTGTAGACGATGTTTTGGTAGGTCTCGTCAAAGATCAAAAAGAGGTCGTAGCGGCGGGCGATGTCGACGATCCGGATGAGCGTCTCTTCGGGATAGACGTAGCCGGTGGGGTTGTCCGGGTTGATGACGAGGATGCCGACGATCGCCTTGTGGCTCTTCACCTTCCGCTCCAGCTCGTTGATGTCCGGAGACCAGTCACAATAGGGGTTCATCCGGTAGGTGTTCGGCGGAAAGGAGGCGTGGTGGACCTCCGCGAGCAGGTGCGTAGAGTAGGTCGGCTCCGGCATGATGATCCGCACGTCGAGGCGGATCGCGCTGTAGGCGCGGGCGATTGCGTCGCCAAGGCCGTTGAAGAAGATGATCTCTTCCGGCGTGATCTGCGTCTTGCCGCGGCGGTTGACGCGTTCCGCGAGGAATTCGCGGGTCGCGTCCACCCCCTTCGTCGGGGAATAGCCGTATGTGCAATCTTCGCGCAGCAGGTCGGCGAGGACCTCCCGCATCCATTCGGGGACCTTTTCCCCCTTCTGGACGGGATCGCCGATGTTCTCCCAGACCACCTCCACGCCCGACCTTTTCAACTGGTTGGCTACATTCACGATATGACGGATCTCGTAAACGAGTCCGCTTCCGCTCTTGGCAATGTCGAATCTCATCCTGGCCTCGCATGACTCCTGGTGATGGAATAAATTACATTTGACGGCTTCGTAAAAAGTCCGGATGCTGCGTTGCGCTTCATCCTTCGTCATTGCGGCGTACGCCAAAGTACGCCTCATTCCTCAGGACTCGCGCGCCTTGCCTGCGGCCTTTTTACGAAGCCGTCCCATTCTCAAGACTTATAAAACTTTTTACGAGGTCGTCACATTCGGTCCATAATACAATCGGTCCCGCCTGTCTATTCTTTTTTGCTACCTCCTCGGCCGGATGGGCGTGCCATTCTTGATGGAATCATCGGGATGGGCAACCACCCTTTCCTTCTCCTGGAGTCCGGAAATGATCTCTGCCGTCAAGCCGTTTCTCTGACCCACCTCAAGCGTCTGCTGCCGCGCCTTTCCGTTATCCTCCACAAACACGGCCCATTCCTTTCCCGAACGGAAAAGACCGCTGGCGGGGATTTGCAGAATGTCCTTGCCTTCCCAGACCACAAAATGCGCCTCCAGGCGATAACCGTCACCGAGGAGACGCCATGTTTCAGGGGGCGAGGTGATATCCGCAATGACCAGCACCCTTTGCTCCTCCACGCCCAGACTCGACACCTTGGTAAATCCCGCCGGTTCGACAATCCGCACCCTTCCCGTCAGCGTGCCCTCACCCCCCCAGCGTTTGAACAAAACCGCGCCTCCCTTTTTAATCCTGACCGCATCGGAAGAGAGGAGCTCTACGCGGACTTCGAGTTTTTTTGAGTCGCCGATCTCTAACAGGGGTTCGCCAACATGGACGGCGCCCTCGCTTTCACGATAGATTTTGATCACGGCGCCGCTGACCGGGGACGAAACGTAGACGGTATGGGCTTTTTCGGCTATCCCACCGGGGGGAAAGTTCTTCAGCACCGTTTTTGCCCGCTCGAGCTCAGAGCGCGATACCTCAACGGCGGCTTTGGTGGAAAATTGAACCGCCCGCGCCTTTTTAGCCTCGGATGCCGTCTGATCCCGTTGATCTTGCGCAACGTATCGTTTCGAGTACAGATTCGCAATCCGTTCCAATCGTTTCTCCATGTAGTCGGCATCGGCCGCCGCCGCACGCTCCTTTTCGATCGCCGCGTCGAGCCCGGCCTGCGCCGCGAAAACGGTCGCCTCGGCTTCCGCGCGGCTTCGAGGATCAAGGGGCTGCGATCGCAACGGCTCCAGAGCAACCACGGTTTCTCCCTTTCGCACCGGATCTCCCACCTTTGCGTCGATCCGCCGCATATACCCGGCGGTCGGCGCCGAGACGACAAACCGTTCTTTCAGGCGGGTGCGGCCCTCTTCTTCGATCGTGACCTGGAGCGGGCCCCGTGAGACGGCAACAAGATCGACCTCCACCGCCTTCGGGAGAAAGCCGTAAATCGTTGCCACGACAACAACCAAAATAACTCCGACGACAAACAGTGTTCTGCGCGTTGCAGTCTTCATCAATCTACTCCCTGGTTTTTAATACCTCCACAAGATCAAGATGATCCAGTTTATGGCGCACAATCAGCCCGGATACGGAGGCCGACGCAAGAACGACCGCCGCCGCGAGTGCGTAGGTCTTTGTCTCTATCACCAGCGGCACGCGGAAAAGATCGGACGCCAGCGCCTGCGCAATGTAGGCGCAGAGCCAGTATCCGATCAAGAAGCCCAACGGAATGGCGATCAGCGTGATGAGTCCCAGTTCGCCCAGAAGAATGTAGGAAATTTCACCTCGCGTGTAACCGAGCACCCGGAGGCTGGAGAGCTCCCGGCTTCGTTCCGACAACGCGATTCTTGCGCTGTTGTAGACAACGCCGAACGCGATGGAGCAGGCCATCAGCGTAGCGATGAACGTGAAAAAGAGCATCCCTTTGGCCTGCACATCGTGAAAATTGCGGATTTCGTTTCGTCGCAGCACGGTTCCGGAAACCCGAGGCATGTTGATAAAATTCCGATAGAGCTTCCCGCTGTACAGCGGATCGGTCACCAGATAAGCGCCCGAGACGGCATCACCCTCCCTCATCAAACGGTTGAGCGCCGTTACATCCATGTACCCCATCACCCCTAAATAGAGCTTGACCAAAGCAACGACCGGCACCTGACGGACCGGCTTCGATCCTTCGAGAACCTCGACCGTCAACAGGTCGCCGGCCCGGACGCCTAAAAATTTCCCCAGGTAATCGTTCAGCACGATACCGGAAGGCGGCAGAGATATCGCGTTGAGATCGGTATCCAGCAAAAGGTGCAAACGGCTCTCCGGTTCTATCCCGTTGATCGCCGTCTTGTAACTGCGGCTGCCGAATTTGAATCTTGCCGGGACCGTTCGGAAGGTCTCTGCGTGATGGACGCCCGGAAGTTCCTTGAGCTCATAGAGCGCCCTGCGGGAGGTCGGCTCCGTGAACGCGACCTTCATGTCTTCCTTCTGGGAAAGAACAAACTGAACGTTCACCATGAAAGCGACGGCATCCTTGAAAAATCCGCTGGAGATCATCGTGGCGCAGGCGACGGCGATTCCAATAATGGAAAGAAAAGTTCTAATCGGCTTACGCTCGATATTCCTTGCGATAATCCGTGATGGTTGCGTGAGCATGCGGCCAATGCCCGTCTTTTCAATCAGCGTGACCCGGTACTGCGCGGGGGGTTCGGGCCTCATCGCCTCGGCGGGCGGCTGCTTGGCTGCCCGCCACAGCGAGTGCAGGGTGCCGACCAGGGCCGAGGCGATGCTGATGAGGACCGCCGCGACGATCACGCCGGGATGCAACGTATAAATCAGTTGCGGGAAACGGTACACCTCCATGTAAATGCCGCCCAGCATTTTCCCAAACCAGATACCCGCAACGATGCCTCCAATCAAGCCGGGGGAAATAATCAGAACAACCAGCTTCGCATAATGGATGCCGATATCGAGATTATTGTAACCGAATGCCTTCAGGGCGGCGATCTGCTCGCGCTGCGTGTTTATCGTCCTGCTCATCACGACATTCAACAAAAATGCGGCCACGCAGATGAAAATGGTGGGAAATATTTCCGAGCTCGTCTGGAGTTGCTGAAATTCTCCGCTCAGGAGACGGTGAGATATTTGATCCTTGCGTGCATAGGTGCCGTACCCGCCATATTGCTCCACGATCGTGTCAAGCTGAGCGAGGACATCGCTCAATTTGGCATCCGGATACAGGGTCAAGACAGCATTATTAAACGCCCCATCCATGTCATACGCTTTGCTGAGCGCCTTGCGACCCATCCAGAGGATGCCGTAGTGTTTGAAATCCGGGCTCATCGCCTCCGGCCGCATGATCAGCACAAACTCCGGAGAAAGGGCAATGCCGGTAATCGTAAGCTCCTTCCATTTTCCATGGATGATGGCCGCAAATCGATCGCCCGGATCGAAGCCGTGCGCCAGGGCGAAGTTTTCATTGACCACCACCTCGTTATCCTTCGCCGGGTCGGCCAACCGGCCTTTCTTGATATAGAGTCGATTCAGAAGGGGCTTGCCGTCATCGGGAACGGAAATGATCCTGGCGGTCACCGGTTCGGAAAAGCCTTTGATGTCCAGTTTGACATAGGCGGAAACGCGCGTCTCGACCTGATGGACGCCGGGAACATTTTGAATCTTCTCCTTCAGGCTTTCCGGCGCCCGCTTCAAGTTCACAAACACATCGGCAAAACGATAATCCCGATAAAATCGGTTTCGGGTGAGAGAGAGGGAATCGATGGTGCTGATGAACATGATGAAGGTCGCCACACCGCTGACCACGACCAGCGTAATGGCAAAGACCTGGCCTTTCATGCGCCACAGATCCCGCCAGAGTTTTCGGTTGAGAGCCTTCATGAGCTCACCATTGAAGTTCGCCCGGCGATTTCTTCACCGCGTTTGCCTTGATTTCCGTAATTCTGCCGTTGCTCAAGTGAATGACGCGGTCGGCCATTCCGGCGATGTCCGCGTTGTGGGTGATGATCGCCGTTGCCGTACCGAGCTCGCGATTGATCCTATCCAGCGCTTCGAGCACCACGATCCCCGTTTTGGAATCGAGGGCTCCCGTGGGTTCGTCGCAGAGAAGCACTTCCGGATTTTTTGAAATGGCGCGGGCAATCGCCACGCGCTGCTGTTCGCCGCCGGAGAGCTGGGCGGGAAAATGGTCGAGGCGCTCGGTTAATCCGACAAGTTGCAAGGCCTCTTCCGGCGTCATGGGATTTTGTGCGATCTCCGTCACCACCGCCACGTTCTCCCGTGCGGTAAGGCTGGGGATCAGGTTGTAAAACTGAAAAACAAACCCGACATGGTAACGGCGATATTCGGTCAGCTCCCGCTCATCGGCATTCGTCAGGGTTTTGCCCCGGTAAGTGACATCGCCGCCGGTGGCCGTGTCCAGGCCGCCGAGGATGTTCAGCAGCGTCGATTTCCCGCTTCCCGAAGGTCCGAGAAGCACGACCAGTTCGCCGGAGTAGAGTTCCAGATTCACCCCCCGCAGGGCGTGGACTTCGACTTCCCCCATCGCATAGATTTTCGTGAGGTCCCGGACCCGGAAAACGACCTCTCCCGAATTGTTCGGTTCTCCTTCCTTTCCGATCATCTCTTCGGCCCCCCTGTTTGAGAAAAAATCTGAACAGGGACCCCTTTATTTGTCAAGCGATTATTGTCTCCCGTCAAAGACTCCGCTATTCGATCTTCTCCTGGTCGGATACTTGACATTATTGCGCACAACCCATAGAAATATTATGTGCAGATGAATTTCAAGTGGGAACCTTTCCTTGCCAAGAATCTCCTGGGATCAGGGTTGCCAACCGTTTGAGCACGAAATCGGCCGCCCCGGGGAAATCGAAACCATCGTTCCGGCCGGATCGAAGCCCCCAGGCACGCCATGGAAGCCGGAATCTCCCCCGTGATTAAAGGTTGAAAATCCGGCCGGATCGAAGTATGTTCCCGTCAGCATGAACCGGGCGGCGCCAAAACGGGATACGTGTCCCGGCGCGGGCGAACCTGCAATGGAAAGGCGTATCGAAAATCCATGAACACCGAACAGACCTCCCTCCGCGGCATGGTCTACGCCTCCCTCTTCGGGGCGCTGACCGCCGTGGGGGCCTACATCATCATCCCGCTCCCGCCGGTGCCGATCACGCTCCAGACCCTGTTTCTCGGCCTGGCCGGGACGCTCCTCGGGGGACGTCTCGGGGCACTCAGCCAGGTGGTCTACCTCCTCCTCGGCATCATCGGCCTGCCGGTCTTTGCCGGCGGTAAGGCGGGCCTCGGCGTCCTCTTCGGACCGACGGGCGGCTACCTGATCGGATTTGTCGCCGCCGCCTTCGTGATCGGCAAACTCGCCGCTCTGAAGGCGCGTCCCGGCTTCGCCTGGTTATGCCTTTCGCTCGTCGCGGGAACGGCGGTCGTCTACGCGCTGGGGGTTCTTCAGCTCTCCCTGGTCGCCCGTCTGGCCCCGGTGAAGGCGCTGGCCGTCGGCGTCCTCCCGTTCCTCCCGGGCGACGGAATCAAGATCGTCCTCACGGCCTGGATCGCGCTCAAGCTCCGGGACCGTATCGGCGGGAAGTTCCCATGATCCGTGTCGAAAATCTGATCTACCGCTACGACGCCGGGGCGCCGGACTGCCTCCGGGGGGTCAGTCTCGATATCCCTGAAGGCGTCCACACGGCGCTGATCGGCCCGAACGGCTCCGGCAAGACGACGCTCATCAAGCACCTGAACGCCCTCCTGTTCCCCACTGCCGGCACGGTCTGCGTGGACGGAATGATGACGACCGACGCCTCTTCCGTCCGGGAGATCCGGCGGCGGGTCGGGATGGTTTTCCAGAACCCGGAGAGCCAGATCGTGGGGATGACGGTGGAGGAGGACGTCGCCTTCGGGCCGGAAAATCTCGCCCTCCCCTCCGCGGAGATCCGGCGCCGCGTCGATGCGTGCCTGGCGATGGTCGGGATGACGGGTTTCGAGAAACGGGCGCCCCACACCCTCTCGGGCGGGGAGAAGCGTCTCCTCTCGATCGCCGGCGTGGTCGCGATGAACCCAAGCTACATTGCCTTCGACGAACCGACGGCCTATCTCGATCCGGCGGGGAAACAGCGCGTCCTGGAGATCATCCGGAGGCTCAACCGGGAAGGAATGGCGATCATCCACATCGCCCATGAGATGCGGGACGTCGCGGAGGCGGACCGCGTCGTGGTGATGGACCGCGGACAGGTGCTTCGGATCGGAACGCCGGCGGAGGTCTTCGGTCAGGTCGAACGCCTGACCGCCATCGGTCTCGACGCTCTTCCTGAAGGGGGCGAGAGATGATCCGTCTGGGACAGTACCTGCCGGGCGACACGATCGTCCACCGCCTCGACCCGCGGGTGAAGATCCTCTCCGTCGTTGCGCTCAGCCTCCTCATCTTCGCGGCGACACCGGTGGAGATCGCGCTGATAAGCGCCTTTCTCGCAGCGGTCGCGGGTGCGGCGCGCATGACGCCCGCCCAGGCGGCGGGGACGCTCCGGCCCGTGGCGGTTTTCATGGCGATGATCTTTCTCGTTCATCTCTTCTTTACCGAAGGGCAGCCGCTCCTATCGCTCGCCCCGCTGCCGGGGCAGGTCACGCGGGAGGGGCTCCTCCGGGGGATTTACGTCACCTGGCAATTCGCGGGTCTCATCCTCGCTGCCGCCGTTCTGACGCTGACGACATCGCCTTCCGAACTCGTCGGGGGGATCGAACGACTGCTCCGGCCGCTCTCCAGGATCGGGATCCCGGCGCAGGATCTCGCCGTGATGATCGCGATGGCGCTCCGTTTCATGCCGATGCTCTTAGAGGAGTACGACCGGCTCCGGATGGCGCAGATGGCGCGGGGCGCGGATTTCACGACGGGAAGCCTTGCGCTGCGGACCCGCGCCGTTGCCGCGCTCGCCGTTCCGCTGCTGCTGTCCGCCTTCCGCCGCGCCGACGAACTCGCCGTCGCGATGGAGGCAAGGGGATACCGGCGCGGCCCCAGGACCACGCTCCGCGAACTGGCCTTTTCGGGACGTGATCTGGGCGCCTTCGCCGTCATCGGAATCTTGATCTTGGCAACGACGGTGTTGAGGATGACGGCATTATAATCCCGACGGGAGGGAAATATCACCCTTGCCTTTCCCCGGCGGGAGGGATATGGACAGGAGGCCGAACCGAGGGGAATCCGCCATGCCCCTCGGCGCGGGGGCCGTGGATGAAAACGAAAAGAGGCTCCCGTCCGGAGAGCGGGGAAAAAGGATGATCCGATGAAAAACCGCTGGACCTTCGTCGATACGCCCGCAAAACTCGCCAAGGCCGAAAAGTCGATCCGCGAAGCTAAGGTCATCGCGTTCGATACCGAGTACGACTCCTTCCGCTACTTCCGGGAGAAGCTCTGCCTCCTCCAGATACAGACGGAAGAGAGGACATGGCTGATCGATCCGCTGGCGGCGGGCCTGGACCTCTCTTTTCTCGGCGACGTCCTGATCGATCCGGAGATCCTCAAGATCTTCCACGCCGGCGACAACGACATCCGTATCCTGAAGCGGGACTACGCCTTCGGCTTCCGGAACATCTTCGACACGCACCGCGCCGCGTCGCTTCTCGGATTCCGGCTGCTCTCCCTCTCCACGTTGCTCGAGACCCACCTCGGCGTCACGCTGGAGAAGAAGATGCAGCGCTCCCGGTGGGATCTCCGGCCCCTCTCCGAGGAACAGCTCGACTACGCAGCCCTCGACACGGCCCACCTGACCGACCTTTACCGGAAACTGGACGCGGAACTGCATGAAAAGGGATTGGAAAAGGAGGCAAAGCGCCTCTTCGTCGGAATGACCGCGGTTGTCTGGCGGCCAAGGGTTCTCGACCGGTCGGCTCACCGGAACATCGCCAGATACGCGCAACTGACCTCCGTGCAGAAGGAGCGGCTCCGCCTGCTGTACCGCTGGCGGTTCGAGAAGGCGGAGGAGCTCAACCGCGCCTGTTTCATGCTCCTCTCCGATTCACAGCTCATCGGTCTGTCGCGGCTGGAGAACGCATCCCTTCAGAAGATCGCCGGCCCCGGCCTCCTCTCCGCCGAGGGTGCAAACCGCTTCGGCCCGGAAATCCTGAATCTCCTTACCTAATAAATGGGGACAGGTACATTTTTTTCTGCGAAAAAATGTACCTGTCCCCATTTACCGCCCATTATCGATACCCGAAGATCATGGAGTACAGGATCAACAAAATAATGATGATCCCGATGCTCAGGAAAAAGAACCCGAAGGCGTAAACAAATTTGATGAAACGGGGCGACAGTTCGGTGAAGACAAGACTCTTCTTCAACTGTCCCTCTTTTTTCTGCTCCGCGTAATCCCGGGGCCGGTCGAGGCGATATTCATTCAGCGAAACCAGTCCGGTGAAGATCACCCGGTCCATCGGGAACCCCTCGGGACGGAGATGGGTATTGAAAAAGTGAATCGTAAAAATAAATCCGGTGGCCAGCAGCGCTTCATCGCTGTGAATGATCGTGGCTACGTTGATCAGCCAGCCCGGAAAGATCAGCGTGGAAATCTCCGGGAACCAGAGCATCAGACCCGACAATCCGATGACCGGAACGCCCCAGAAGACCGCCAGATAATCAAATTTCTCCCAGTAGGTCCAATGGCCGTACTGGGGGCGGGGTCCCTTTCCGAAAAACCATTTCATGGTGCCGACAAAATCCGTCAAGTCCTGTGCATTCGGCAACATGGAGTCTCTTCCGAACAGGAATTCCTTCAAGGGCGTTTTCCTTTGAAGTTTCAGCCGGATCAAAGAGTAGATATGATAGAGGAAGAAAACAATCAGGACGACCGCCGAGAGACGATGAATCCGACCGGCCATCTCCACCCCGCCGAGCAGGTTGGTGACGAACCTCGCCCAGGCCAAACCCGCAAATTTCAACACCATCCCCGTCAGGGCCAACCCCATGAAACTGAGGATGACGACCAAATGGGAGATGCGCTGGGCATCGGTAAAGCGCCGGATATAATACCTCTCGTGGGCCGCCGTTTCCATCTTCCGTTTTCCACGCAGGTGGGCAAAGGATCGCGGAAGCCACAGCAATGTATGGAGTCCGAAGAAACCGAAGGTTCCCAGGAGCAGGGAGGTCATCCCCCAGAATGTGACATAAAGAATCGGATATTTCGCCTTGTCGTGGTGGGTGGCGTGGGTCAGATAACCCGTGAAACGCCGGTTTGCATCCGGATGGCATTTCTGGCAGGTCTTGACCACCTGATTAAAGCCGACATGGGAATTCGGATCGTTCACCCCCAGGATATCATGGGACCCGTGACAGTCGGAACATTTGGCCGATTTCAGGTATCCCAACCGATAAGCCTTGCCGTGCATGGTATCCAGGTACGTTTTACCCAGATCCTTATGGCATTTTCCACATTGATCGGCAACTTCGGTCAGGAATTTGTCCTGCGCGCTCACCTTGATTTCATGGGAGGAGTGGCAATCCTTGCAGGTCGGCAGCTGTTCCGTGGACTTGCTGACCATGGGGCTGTGGATGCTCTTCGCGAATTTGGCGTAAATCCCCTGGTGGCAAGTGCCGCAGGTGGCCGGAACATTTTTGATATTGATCGAAGAGCGCGGATCTTTGTGGTCCAGGATGAGATGGCTGTTGTGGCAATCGGTGCAGATCGCGGTGGGGAGCAGACCCTTTTGCTGCAGCCCTA
This sequence comes from Syntrophales bacterium, assembly GCA_030654195.1. Taxonomy (GTDB): domain Bacteria; phylum Desulfobacterota; class Syntrophia; order Syntrophales; family UBA5619; genus UBA5619. The sequence goes on from JAURXV010000070.1 coordinate 31,441, forward strand.
CCCCGTGGACGCTGGTTGCATAATCGACGACGACGTTTCCCTTTTCGACCTGCGACACCCGGGCAGCCTTCCCCTTTACGCCGTGACATTTGCCGCAAAGGCGGGGGATGTTCGCCCGATAGACGGGGGAATCCATCTTCCGCTGAGACAATACCTGATGCTTGCCGTGACAATCGGCGCAGTAAGGGGCATCCGTTTTCTTTTTCAGATAGGCCTGCCCGTGCGCGCTGTCGTTGAAGTCTTTCGCCATCTGGGCGTGGCAACCGGAGCAGTCGATCTTGCCGGAGGTCTGGCAGGGACGGGGGAGGCGGGGGTTGATGTCCGCGTGGCATTTGACACAGGGGATGTTTTTGTGGGCGGAATTCTGTAATTCAGCCTCCTCCACGTGCATGGAAATTTTCTGCCCGCCCGCAACCTTATGGACCGTTTGCTTCGAGTGACACTTCAAGCAGACGCGGTCCGACAGGCCGGTCGCAACGCTTTCCTTGCGCATTTTGTGGGACAGATGGCAGTCCGAACAGGCGGGAATCGCCCCCGGCTTCTCTTCCCACATTTCGCCCCGAATCACTTTCATATGGACCTGTTCGATCTTGGTATGGCAAACTTGGCAAGTCTTCGCGATGTTATAGGGAGACGTGGACGCCCGGGCATCAAAATGGGGAAGAATGAGGTGGTTCCCATGGCAATCGTTGCATGTGGCGGTAACGATGAGCCCCCGCTTGAACAAACCCACCCCGTGAATGCTCTGGGAATAGTTGTCCAGGATATTTTTTTCCGGAATATCGTAGGTTCGGGCGACGGGAGCGCCTTCCCGGTGACATTTCCCGCAAAGAAAAGGGATATTCATTTTGTAGGTGAGGGAGTTGGGATTCTTCCGGGGCAGAATGTAGTGGCTCCCGTGACACTCGGAACAGGTGGGAGCGTAGGGTTCTTTTTTGGCCAACGCCTTTCCGTGGATGCCTGTGTTGAACTCTTTATCCGGATCACCATGACAGTTGCCGCATTTCACGGATCCCAATTTTTCGGGATGGGGGAACTCTTTTACATCCGCATCCGAATGACACCCGGCGCATCCCGCCTGCTTGTGAGCGGAGCGGGAAAAATTTTTCAAATCGACATAAAGGGAAACGGTTTGACCTTTTCGCTTCGTGGTCAGCTTTTCATCCGAATGACATTGCATGCAGTCTTCGTCCGTGGCCGCGCAGACGAGGGAGGAGAAAATCAAGGAACATATAATTGGGAACAGCCAGGCTACGGTTTTTTTCATTCCTCTGAATTGCGTACCCATCATGAAGCGTCACTTTTTCTTGAGCTGTTATCGTCTTGAAGAATCATAAGTTTATTGAAACGAGACCTTTGAATTACTCCGGATATAGTCTAAGTGGATAGGGGTAGGGACGATACATTGGTTTGCATCGCCCCTCCCTCCGAACCGGACTGGCGGATTTCCCGCATCCGGCTCTCCAGTCGGTGGTTTTACCTCATTGAGGACTGGAGTAATTTCATATGGGCATCCACAAGACTG
>JAURXV010000073.1 GCA_030654195.1 Syntrophales bacterium
ACGCGTCTCCGCTTCTACACCTTCTTCACGAAGCAGGGGCTCACGCTCCACCAGGCGGGCGTCTCGGCGCTGAGCCGCTTTCTGAACGCGAGATTGAACCTCTATTCCAACGTCTACTTCCACCGGACGACGCGGGCGCTGGACCTCCACCTGCAGGAGATCTTCCGCGATACGATGGACATGATCCTGCCGGTCAATCCCGCCGAGGATCTGGATGCGTACCTGGATTGCGACGAGTGGCGTCTCTTTTCCGAGGTCCGGTCGTGGCGAGACAGCGCTGATCCGCGGAAACGGAAGCTCGGGCGGGAATGGGAAAAGCTCCATCACCGGGAGGTCAAGTGGAAAATGTCGTTTTCGGCGGAGCTCTCCATTGACCAGATCCAGAGGGGGACCCGCTTCTCCCCTGCGCCCGACTATGAGAAACAGATCCGCTCCTTCCTGCCCGGTCCGCTGAAGAAAAAACCCTTCCGTGTCGATCTGGCGACGCAGGACCCGCGGCCGATCAACCCGATGGCGGAGACGGAAAAACGGGTGAACATCTTCGATCCCGCGACGGGGACGACCTCCCCCGAACCGCTCCGGGAGATCTACCGCTTCATCCCGGCACGGGTCGTCCATCTTAGGGTTTTTTCCCTGAACCACGACCACGACGACCTCCTCGCCCGCGCGGCGGAGCGCATCCTTGGCGCCGTGGACGGAACGTCAAAGACGAATATCTGATGATCACCGACCCGGAAACCACCGACATCACGCTCTTTGTCCGCACCTCCGGTGAGGAGGTCGCCCGCTGGAACCGACGGAGGATCGTCGAGGCGCTGATCCGTGAGGCCATGATCGACGAGGAGACCGCCGAGGCGATCAGCCGGGAGGTGGAAAAACAGATTGTTTCCTCCGGGATCAGCCTGCTCACGACGGCGCTCATCCGGGAGCTCGTGGATGCCAAGCTGATCGAAAGGGGACTCGAACAGGCGAGACGGCTCCACGCCCGCCTCGGTTTCCCCCTCTACGACGTTCGGCAGCTTATCCGCCATCAAAACAAGGAAAATGCGAATGTGCCCCACGCCCCTGAGGGAACCAGCCTAGCGTTGGTCGAGGGGATCAAGCGGGAATACGCGCTCCACGACGTCTTCTCCCGGGAGGTGGGCGACGCCCATCTCTCCGGCGACCTTCACCTCCACGGCCTGGGCTACATCGATCGGCCTTACAGCGCTTTCCAGTCGCTTGAATACCTCAAACGGTTCGGCCTCAAGCTGCCCCATTCCGTGACGGTCGCCGGTCCGGCGCGGCATGCGGAGGTCCTGCTCGCCCACATGGTCCGTTTCGGGGCCTCGCTCCAGGGGCATTTCGCCGGCGTGATAGGCTGGGATATGATCAACCTCTCGTTCGCCCCCTACCTGGCGGGAATGGGGGAGCGGGAGCTCGAACAATTCGCCCAGATGCTGATTTACGAATTCTCCCAGCTCACCTCGTCGCGCGGGGGGCAGGCGATCTTTACCGACATTCATCTCTGCTGGGAGGTTCCCGACGTTCTCGCCGAACTCCCCGCTGTTGGTCCCGGAGGCAAGCCCACCGGCCGGACCTTCGGGGAGTATGGGGAAGATGCCCGACGATTCGCCCGGGCGCTTATGGCGGTTTACAGGGAGGGGGATGCCACGGGAAAGCCGTTCATTTTCCCCCGGCCCATCGTCCACATCACGGATGCGTTCTTCCGGACACCGGGTCACAAGGCATTTCTGGAGGAGGTTTGCAGCGTTGCCGCTACGAAGGGGAATCCCTGCCTGGTCCTCGATCGGGAAAACCATTCGCGCATCTTCCCTTGCGGCTGCGTTGATTTTGGGGGAGAAGCCGCAGGCGGCGCCCGCGATCCCTGGAAAAGACGATGCGCGTCGATCCAGAACGTAACCCTGAACCTCCCCCGTCTCGGCTACCGCGCCTGGGAAGGGGACGACAGCAAACTTTTTTCTCTCCTCGACGAGGCGATGGGGCTCGCAGCGAAGGCCCACATCCAAAAGCGTGACTTCATTGAAAATCTCCTTTCCCTTGGGGCCGCCGGGCCGCTCGCGATGCTCGCGATGCAAAACGACGGTTTTCCGTATTTCCGGATGGTCGAGGCGACGTATCTTATTGGGATGACGGGGCTCAATGAACTGGTCCAGATCCGGAAGGAGAAACAATTGCACGAGTCGGACGAGGCCCTGGCCTTCGGTCTTGCGCTCATCGGCCACATGCGGGAGGAGGTCGACAGACTCTGCGAAATCCACGGGATGAAATTTGTCCTGGAGCAGACCCCCGCGGAGACCACCGCCTACCGTTTTGCCCGTCTCGACCTGAAGCACTTCTCCCCGCTGCCGGGCCGTTATATCCGGGGCGATTTGACCAGGGGGGAGATATATTACACGAACGCCACCCATCTCCATCCCGCGGCGCCGGTCGATCCGCCGACGCGGATCAGGCTGGAGGGGCGCTTTCACCCCTTCTTCCGGGCGGGGGCAGTCACCCACATCGAGTTGGGGGCTGCCGAGCCACCGGCCGAAGCCCTCGCAGGTCTTGTCATTCAGGCGTTCCGCGAGACGCAGAACAACCAGATCGTCTTTTCCCCCGAGTTCACCTGCTGTGCCCGCTGCGACGCCACAATGCGGGGGATTCTCGAAACGTGCGTGCATTGCGGTTCTGAAGAGGTGGATGGCCTTGCCCGGATCACCCAGTATTACAGCCGGGTCTCCGGCTGGAACCGGGGCAAGCGCGCCGAGCTCCGCGACCGGAACCGCAACCAGGACGCCTTCCCCGTCTAATCACTTCCTTGAATCCTTTTGTAGTTCCTGAGGGGAATTTCTATCCTGTTCGGAGGTCTTCCGGCTTTGACCGTGGACCCGTCTTCCTCTCACGCGATCACAATCCGGGGAGCCCGTCCTTCCCGGAGGAGTCGTGCGGCGAGGAATGGCCGGGTTTCAACGTCGCCGTTCTGCAAGAAGACGATGTCGCCTTTTGGGGGTTGTCATCGATTGCCAGAACGGCCGCCGGATGGGGAAGCGCCGCGTTTGAATTTATCTATTTGTTCACAGGCCTTTGGATTTCCCATACCGCAGGCCCGGGTCAGGTCCTCGATTGCCGCTTCCCGCCGTTTCAGCATGCGAAAGATGCCGGCCCTCATCGCATATAGTTTTGAGCTTTGGGGCTTCAGTTCGATGGCCTTGTTCATCAAGGGGAGAGCCTGTTCGCTTTTCCCCTGAGATCGCAGAATCTGCGCCTTGATCGCATAATTTCTTGCCGAACGGGGATCGAGCTTCAGGGCCTGGTCAATTTTCTGCATGGCCTCGGCTTTTCTTCCTGTTTGCAGAAAGACCGCCGCTTGTCCGGCATGGGCATCGGCAAGTGATGCATCCAGGGCAATTGCGTCCCCGAAGGCGGCGAGCGCCTGATCCCATTGTCCTGCTTCGAGGGCTTTGTTGCCCTCTTCCAGACGGTCCAGCGCCGACATCTTGGTTACGATCACATCGTGTTTTCCTTTGCTGTCCGGTGCGGCCGCTTTTCCCCCGCTCGGTACAGTCTGCGCCGCCTTGAGATCAGCGAGTTCCTTCTGGAGTGCCGCCAATTGTTTCCTGATCTCTCCCGAATCGTCCAGGGTTTTCTCTTCATCGTGCATGGCCGTGATACGGTTCCGGAGATTTGCCGTTTGAATCGTGGCGCGGATAACAATCGTGGCCATCATGTTTTGCCCCGACATCGTCCAGTCTTCCTTGAGGATGTCCACGGACATGACGCCGGCGGCAAGCGTGTTTATCTGATCTTTTGTCAGGCTGAAATTCTTCACTTCCGTAGAGCTTTCGACATAGGTTCCCGCCTTCTCCAGCGCTATCCGTTTGGCCTCCATCAGAGCGAGCATCCGGGCGTCTTTCTTGGAATCCAGATCGCCCATCACGTATTTGCCTTCGGCGGTCACTACCGTCGGTTCAGCCGCCGGGGACAGGGTGCCGCAAAGCACGGCCAAGGTAATTACGAGGAGAATCATACCGGTTTTCATCGCCATACCTCCTGAAGAATAACGAGTATCTCCTGATTTTTGTCATTGAATTGAAATATTTATAAGAACTTCCTTGTTCACGGTGGGAGTATACGAAGAAGGATCTTGTGTGTCAATGAAATACTGGTCGGATTCCATGGCGCTGCGAAAAAATACCCGTGGGATTTGAGCCGTTTCCGTGGAAGGTCGGGGCGGGAATTTAATCCGCAGGGTTCCCTTGACAGAGTCCGGGTCGATTCTTATATTAGGCGCGATTTTCAAGGATTGCTGAAAAACGGGCGGGAAAGGGTGCCATGGAAGATTACATCATCAAAATATTCCGGGAGTCGTGCCAGGTCAAGGAGGCTTTTGTAAACGACAACCTGAACCGGATCGTGGCTGTGGTCGGGGCGGTGACGGCGGCGCTGAAGGCGGGTAACAAGATTCTTCTGTTCGGAAACGGCGGCTCCGCGGCGGACGCCCAGCACCTGGCGGCGGAATTCGTGAACCGGTTCGTGATCGAGAGGCCGCCCCTTCCTGCCATTGCGCTGACGACCGATACGTCGGTCATCACCAGCATCGGGAACGACTACGATTTTGCGGATATCTTCAGCAAGCAGATTCGGGCGATCGGCCAAAAGGGCGATATCGCTTGGGGAATGAGCACCAGCGGCGCCTCCGTGAACGTGGTCAAGGGGTTGGAGGCTGCAAAGAAAATCGGTATGGTCACGATCGGTCTGACCGGCCGGGATGGCGGCGACGTCGCCCGGATTGCGGATCACGCGCTGAACGTTTCTTCCACCAGCACCCCCCGCATCCAGGAGGTGCATATCACGGTGGGGCACGTGATCTGCGAGATGGTGGATTTCAGGCTCTTTCAGAGACCGGATATGAAATAGGAGAGTCATGGTCGCAAAGATGAAAAAGCATACAGCGGAAGCCGGCGAAGGCCTTCCGAAGAAAACGGCGGAGCCGCAGGCGGCGGTTGGCGGGCCGGAAGCGGAACTTGCCGGAGAGACGGATAGGACGGAAGGTCTGATGGTGAAACTTGAGGAAGCGGAGAAGAAGGCCGCGGACAACTACGACAAATACGTGCGCACCGTCGCCGAGCTTGATAATTACCGGAAACGCGCCGCCCGGGAAAAGGCGGACGCGATTCAATACGGAAACGAGAATCTCCTCCGGGACATCCTGCCGCTTGTCGACGGCATGGACCGCGCCCTCGAACATGCATGCAATTCTGAGGACTTCGAGGCCTTCAGAAAGGGGCTCAAGCTGCTTCAGGGACAGCTCCTGGGTTGTCTGCAGAAACACGGTGTGGAGATGATCGAAACGGAGGGGAAGCACTTTGATCCCCATGTCCATGAGGCGATGATGCAGGTGGAGAGCGTCGAACATGAGGACAGCCAGGTGGTCGGCGAGTTCGAACGGGGGTATCTGCTGAACGGCAGGTTGCTCCGACCGGCGAAGGTCTCCGTCTGCAAACGCCCATCAAGGGGCGGTGACCGGGAAAATAATTGCGAAAATGGGACGGCTTCGTAATAAGGCCGCAGGCAAGGCGCGCGAATCCTGAGGAATGAGGCGTACTTTGTCGTACGCTGCAATGACGAAGTATGAAGCGCAACGCAGCATCCGGGATTTTTACGAAGCCGTCAAGAATCATTAAGGAGGAGGAATAAGTATCATGGGAAAGATTATCGGAATCGATCTGGGAACAACGAACTCGTGCGTCGCAGTGATGGAAGGCGGGGACCCCGTCGTAATCGCGAACCAGGAGGGGAATCGGACGACCCCCTCGATGGTGGCCTTCACGGAGAGCGGGGAGCGGCAGGTGGGGCAGATCGCGAAGCGGCAGGCCGTCACCAACTCGGAGAACACCGTCTACGCGATCAAGCGGCTCATCGGGAGAAAATACAAATCGAAAGAGGTTCAGTACGACAAAACGGTCAGCCCGTTCAAGATCACCGAGGCCGCCAACGGCGACGCCCAGGTGACGATCCGGGATCGGAACTACAGCCCGGCAGAGATCTCCTCGATTATCCTGACGAAGATGAAGCAGACCGCCGACGATTACCTCGGGGAAAAGATCACCGACGCGGTCATCACCGTGCCGGCCTACTTCAATGACTCCCAGCGGCAAGCGACGAAAGACGCCGGCAAGATCGCGGGGCTGAACGTGCTCCGGATCATCAACGAGCCGACGGCGGCGGCCCTCGCCTACGGCCTGGACAAGAAGAAGGACGAGAAGATCGCCGTCTTCGACCTCGGCGGCGGGACGTTCGATATCTCGATCCTCGAACTGGGGGACGGCGTCTTCGAGGTCAAGTCCACGAACGGCGACACCCACCTGGGCGGCGAGGATTACGACCAGCGGCTGATCGAGTACCTGGCCACCGAATTCAAGAAGGACCAGGGTATCGACATCCGGAAGGACAAGATGGCCCTTCAGCGGATCAAGGAGGCGGCGGAGAAGGCGAAGATGGAACTCTCCAGCTCGATGGAGACGGACGTCAACCTTCCCTTCATCACGGCCGACGCCTCGGGGCCGAAACACATGAATATCAAGCTGACCCGGGCGAAGTTAGAGGCCATCGTCGAGGACCTGATCGAAAAGATGGTTCCGCCCTGCCTGACGGCGCTGAAGGACGCGAAGCTGACCCCGGCCGAAATCGACGAGGTGATCCTCGTCGGCGGGATGACCCGGATGCCTCGCGTTCAGCAGAAAGTCAAGGAAATCTTCGGAAAAGAGCCCAACAGGGGGGTCAACCCGGATGAGGTGGTTGCCGTCGGGGCGGCCATCCAGGGAGGCGTCCTGACAGGCGACGTGAAGGACGTGCTGCTGCTCGACGTGACGCCTCTTTCTCTCGGCATCGAGACACTGGGCGGCGTCATGACGCGGCTGATCGAGAAGAACACGACGATCCCGACCAAGAAAAGCCAGGTTTTCTCGACGGCGGCGGACAACCAGCCGGCGGTGAGCATCCATGTCCTCCAGGGGGAGCGGTCCATGGCGGGCGACAACCGGACGCTCGGAAGGTTCGAACTGGTCGGGATCCCCATGGCGCCGCGCGGCGTGCCGCAGATCGAGGTGACCTTTGATATCGATGCGAACGGTATTGTCCACGTCTCGGCGAAGGATCTGGGCACCGGCAAGGAGCAGAGCATCCGGATCACCGCCTCCAGCGGTCTCTCCGAAGAGGAGATCAAGAAGTTGGTGAAGGATGCCGATGCCCACGCCGAGGAGGATAAAAAGAAAAAGGAACTGATCGAGGCGAGAAACCACGCCGACTCGCTGGCCTACAGTGTGGAGAAGAACGTCAAGGAGTTCGGCGATAAGATCGACGCCGCCGAAAAGGCGAAGATCGAAGAGGGTATCGCCAAAGTGAGGAAGGCGATCGAGGGCGACGACCTTGAGGCGATCAAGGCGGCCCAGGAGGAGCTGACCAACGCCTCCCACAAGCTGGCCGAGGCGATGTACGCCAAAACCGCACAGCAGCAGGCGGGTGCGGGCGCCGGTCCCCAGCCGGGAGCGGACGCCGGGCCGGGCGCGGGTGCGCAGGCCGGCGGCAAGAAGGATGACGACGTGGTTGACGCCGACTTCGAGGATGTGAAGAAGTAATTTTGGTTGAGACCAACGGCCCGGACCTCCCATGCGGATGTCCGGGCTTTTTTTTGTCGACGACGGGCCCCGTGTGGTATAAGGATACTGAGGCAGGGTGGGGACCCTGCTGGAAGGGGCGGAGGGGCGGTTGGGAATCAGGTTGGAGCGGGAGGCCTTATGGCGGTCCGTTTTTACAGGATCATTCGATGGATGGCGTCGACGACGGCCTTGCTGATCCTGCTTTCACCGGCGGTGTTTGCCGCAGGTGAAAGCAGGGCGGCCGGTACTGCTCCGCAGCCGGTTTTAAAAGGAAAAACGACCGGGCCACCCCCACAGGCGGTTGCGGAGGCGAAACTGCTTTTGGACCGGGATTACTACACGGCGCTACTGGACGGCGTCGATCGCGCCCGGGCGGAGATCTTCTTTTCCGCATACCTCTTCCGGACGATCGCGGATGCGAAGGGGTATCCCGAGGCGGTTTTGAAACGCCTTGTCGCGGCGGTCCATAGAGGGGTCCGTGTCGATGTTATTCTCGAAAGGAACCGGGCTACCGACGACCTCAACCGGAACAACGCCGAGACCGCGGAGAGGCTGAAGCAGGGGGGCATCCGGGTCTGCATGGACGCCCCGGACCGGGTGACGCATACGAAGCTCATTGTCATCGACCGGCGGTATCTGCTGATCGGGAGTCACAACCTGACGCAGGCGGCTCTGAAGTTCAATCACGAGGCCTCCGTCTGGATCGATTCGGCCCCCCTGGCCGAAGAGGCCCTGGGCTATATGAAGTCCCTCTGCCCCGGAGAGTGGAAATGAAGGAACGTAAGGAAATTGCTATGGGGACAGATTTCAAATCTGTCCCCATAGCAATTTCTACGAGCGCCGGGGGTTGCGGGATTGCGCATACAAGTTTTTTCGGTCAAGGACGGCCGGACCATCGAGGTGAAGCAGCATGGCAAAACGATTTCTTCTGACCAACGACGACGGAATCTATGCACGGGGCCTCCTGGCCCTCTATCAGGAGCTCTCCCGGGACGCGGAGTGCCTCATCGTGGCGCCCGAGGTTGAGCAGAGCGCCGTCGGCCACGCGATTACGATCTCCCGGCCGCTGATGGTCCGAAAGGCCAGGAAGAACGGTGGCTTCCTCGGCTATGCCGTCCTCGGAACGCCCGCCGACTGTGTGAAGATCGGAATCGGCGAACTGGCCGGAGAACCGGTCGATCTGGTCGTTTCCGGGATCAACCGCGGGGCCAACGTGGGGATCAACGTCCTCTATTCGGGGACCGTCTCCGCGGCCACGGAGGCGGCGATCCTGGGGGTGCCTTCGCTCGCGATCTCCCTGGATACGCACGACGAGGCGGACTATTCGGCGGCCGCCCGGTTCGCCCGGAAGATGGCCGCCTTCATCCTCGAAAATCCGCTGCCGAACGTCGCGCTGAACGTGAACGTCCCGGCGGTCCCGGAGTCAGAGATCCGGGGCGTCGTAGTCGCGAGGCAGGGGCGGGCGCGCCTGATGGAGAGCTTCGACAAACGGGTCGATCCGCGCGAAAACATCTACTACTGGCTTGCCGGCGAGGCCGAGCTTCCCTCGCAGGAGCAGGAGGATACGGATGCCGGCGCCCTCAAGCGGGGGATGATCACCGTCACCCCGATTCATTACGACCTCACCCGCCACGACCTCCTCGATGGTCTGCGAACCCGCGTCAAAGAACACTTCTAACCATCTCTTGGGGACAGATTTGAAATCTGTCCCCACCGGATCTGTTTCGGGATCTTTTTGCGAAGGCAGTAACGAAAGAGAAATGATATCATGAAACAGCAAAAAACCAGGGGAAGCCGTCCTGCGGGGGCGGTTTGGAAAACCTGACGTGAGGGGGTATTGCATCATGGCGGGAAAGATCATCATTTACGGGACAGAGACCTGACCCTTTGGAAGCTCGTCGCTTCGGGCGACCTGGGTCGCAAAACGGGCAAGGGGTGGTACGACTATACGAGCGGGGAGAAAAAACCGCGGACGGACATCAATCTATAGGCAGACCTAAATCACGTTGACATGCAACAAAGACTCTCCTATATTGGCCACATAAAAGGGGAATACTGATCAAAGCTGATTAATGTTGTCGGTAGGCAATTATGGGAAAGAAAGAAATAATAAAAATCATCAGAAACAGCAAGCCTGAGATGGAATCCCATTACGGAGTACAGCGGCTCGGCTTGTTTGGCTCCTATGTCAGGGAGAAGCAGAGCAAGAGGAGTGATATCGATATACTCGTCACGTTTAACCGTGATATCGACCTCTTCGACTTTTTGGACCTGCGCGAATATCTCGAAGGCCGGCTCCATCTCAAGGTTGATCTGGTCATGGAGTCCGCTCTCAAGCCGGCTATTGGTAAACGTATCCTGTCCGAGGTCGAATATGTCTAAGGGGCGGGAGATCTCCGATTACCTCGATGATATTGTAACTGCTGTTGCCGACACCGCTGAGTTCACCCAAGGAATGTCTTACGAAATATTTGCAGCGGACAAGAAGACGGTCAATGCGGTGATCAGGTGTCTCGAAGTTCTCGGCGAAGCAGCCAAGCACATTCCAACATCCTTTAGAAAAAAACATCCCGGTATTCCCTGGAGTAAAATGGCCGGCATGCGTGACGTGCTCATCCATGATTACATGGGGGTTGACCTGAAGACCGTCTGGAAGGTTGCCCAAGAGCGTTTGCCGGAGTTGAAGCCCCTGTTCGAAGGATTAAAACCGACAAAAAACGATTAAACGGCATTGCCCTATCTCATCCTCTTTCACAAAAGTACGCATCAACCGGATGAATCAGAAATTGTGTCATGGTGAACCTGTCGAACCATTGCCACGGTGCTGCGCGCAATGACAGTGAGGAGAGAAATTCCCAAGGAGAGGTTGCATGGAATTCCGATATGACACCCGGGATTTAAGGTTCATCGTCAAGGAGTGGCTCCCCTCGGAGGAGGTGTTCGCCTGCGAACGTTTCCGGGACAATTTCAGCCTCGACGATGTCGATCTGTATCTGAACGAGGGATACAAGATCGCCCGCGAGGTCGTCTATCCGATCAATGGCCCGGGGGACAGGATCGGGGCAAGGCTGGAAAACGGCGTCGTCACGCCGGCGCCGGGTTATGCGGACGTTTACCGGTTCCTCCAGGCCAACGGCTGGGGTTCGAGCAGCGAATGCATCCAGATCGAGGGCGGCATGCCTCTCATTCTCTACAAGATGATCCACGAGATGAACACGGCCGCCTGCCCGGCCATCACCTCCTACATCAAGCTGACGAGCGGCGCCGCCAACCTGATCATCCGGTTCGGCACGGAGCAGGACAAGGCCCTGTTTCTGCCGAAGATGCTGAGCGGCGACTGGCAGGGGACCATGTGCCTGACGGAGCCCAACGCCGGTTCCGACGTGGGCGACATCACGACCAGGGCCTGTCCGGCGGCGGACCCCAGGATCTGCCGAATCCAGGGCACGAAGGCGTTCATCACCGGCGGGGACGCCGGCATCTGCGAGAACACGATCCACATGGTCCTGGCCCGCCCCGAGGGCGGTGCGCCGGGCTCGCCGGGGATCGGCCTCTATCTTGTTCCTAAAATATGGGTGAACGAAGACGGAAGCCTCGGCCGGCCCAACGATGTAGCTACCTTAACCCTGGAGCACAAAATGGGGCTCAAGGCCCAGGCGACTGCCCTCCTCGGTTTCGGGGAGAACGACGCCTGCTTCGGCATCCGGATGGGACCGCCCCCCGACGAGCAGGGCCGCTCCCAGGGCCTCGCCATGATGTTCCACATGATGAACGAGTCCCGGATCGGCACGGGCCACAACGCCAACACCCAGGCTGCCGTCGCCTACGCCTTCGCCTCGCAGTACGCCCGGGAACGGATCCAGGGCCGGCCCTTTGGCGTCCGGGACACGGGACGGGTGCCGATCGTCGAACATGAGGACGTCCGCCGGATGCTGCTCGACATGAAGGCCCACACGGAAGGGATCCGGGCGATGATCTTCAAGGGGTTCTATTATCTCGATCTCCAGGCCCACTCCGCGGACCGGGCCAAGGCCAAGGCCTGCGGCGCGCTCGCCGAGATCTACACCCCCCTCGTGAAGTGCTACGCGAGCGAAACGAGCCTGCCGCTCATCGCCGGGGCGATCCAGATCCTGGGGGGTGTCGGCTACACCACGGAATATCCCGTGGAACAGTACCTTCGGGATTCCAAGATCCTCAGCATCTGGGAGGGCACCTCGTTCATCCATGCGATGGATCTCGTCAACCGCAAGATGAGGATGAACGACGGCGTCCCCTTCGCGGACTGGATGAGGGCGATCGACGCCTTCATCCAGGAAAACCGCAATGCCGCCGGGTTCGCGCCGGAGATGGGGAACCTCGCTAAGGGGTTCGCCTGCGTCAAGACGCTGAAGGAGCTCTACGATTCCTGGTACGCCGACCTCGCGGAGAAACGGCGCCTGATCCCCCTCAATGCCGTGAAGACCCTGTTCGTCTGCGCGCAGGTGCAGGTTGCGGAATGTCTGCTGGAGCAGGCCCTGATCGCCGGGCATAAACTGGATGAACTTCCGGACGGGGACCATGAGCGGACCTTCTATGCGGGCAAGATCGCCGCCGCCCGGTACTATCTCAACCAGATTCTCCCGCAGGCCTTCGTCCAGACGGAAATCATCCGGAACGAGGACCGGATCGTCCTGGAGGTTCCCGAAGAGGCCCTCGTCGTATCCTGATTGAAAGGAATGGCGGATCAGCGAAATAATCGGTCGAAACAGGAGGCTTATCATGAAAATGGTTCCCAGACTTACCCTCGACGATGCCCGCGTGATGATGGGCGCGGCAGAGGCCAAGGCGCGTGAGATCGGTGTCGACATGGATATTGCGATCACCGACGACGGCGGCTCCCTGCTGATGTTTCACCGCATGGACAATGCGCGTGTAACCAGCATCGATATCGCGATCAGCAAGGCCTTTACGGCGGCTGCGGCGCGCAAATCCACGCGTGCGTATGGGGAGACCAGCATGCCGGGCGGACCATCATACGGCATCCATGTCAGCAACCAGGGACGCTTCATGATTGTCGCGGGCGGACTCCCCGTTTTTTGCGACGGCCAGATCGTCGGCGGCATCGGATGCAGCTCGGGCCATGCCGATCAGGATGAGGTGGTCTCTCAGGCGGGGGTCGACGCCCTCATGGAGAGGCTGAAGAGGTGAGGATTTCCGGGCCGGGGAGGGCATAAAGAGGGAAGGGACGGAATGGCATGGCAAAGAGAGAAAGCATCGAAAAACAATCCTGGAAGCCCGGAAACGTCCTGTCTCCGGCGCCGCCGGTCCTGGTGAGCTGCGGCGGGACGCAGGGGTGGAAACCAAACCTGATCACGATTGCGTGGGCGGGAAACGTGTGCAGCGATCCGCCCATGCTGTCGATCTCCGTCCGGCCCGAACGGTATTCCTTTGAAATCATCCGGACCACGCGTGAATTTGTGGTGAACGTGCCCTCGCTCAAGCAGGCGAGGGCGGTGGACTGGTGCGGCATGGTGTCCGGGCGCAGCGAGGACAAATTTGCCGGCGCCGGGCTGACGCCGGCTTCGGCCCTGAAGGTGCGTCCGCCGATCGTCCTGGAGTGTCCGCTCAACATCGAATGCCGGGTCAAGGAATCCCTGGAGCTGGGTTCGCATACGATGTTTGTGGCGGAGGTGGTCGCCGTACAGGTCTCCTCGGATCTGGTGGACGGCAAGGGGCGCCTCCGGCTGGAGAAATGCGGTCTGCTGGCCTTCGCCCACGGGGAGTATTTCGTGCTTGGGCGCCGCATCGGACGATTTGGCTTCTCCGTCCGGAAGCGCAGCCGCTGACAGGCTATTGAAAAACGCCCATCTGCTTCGTTTCCCTCATCCTTCACCGTTCAACGTACCCAAAAGTACGCCTCACGGCTCAGGATGTCGGGAGCCTCGCATCTGGACATTTTTGAACAGCCTGCATTGTCCCCAGATTACCCCCGCCGGCCGTGCCTTCGGATCAGAAATACGAAGAAGAAGATCATGGCGATGGTTACCCAGCCGCAGAACTGCATCAGGAATGCGCTTCCCCATCGCTCGATCAGCATGCTTCCCAGAATGCCCCCTAAGGCGGAGGCCAGCGACATTCTTGCCACGGTCGTAATGTTCAGATAGGTGGCGCGCATCTCCGGATGGGCCCGCCGATCGACGAAATCGATGATCCCGAGCTGGGAGAGACCGTAGCCGGGTCCATGCAGCAGCGAGGCGGCCCACTTCCAGACGAACGGCGTCTCCAGCGTGAAGAAAGAGAAAAGGATCAGACGGATTCCGCTCAACAGCAGCCCGGATACGATCAGCCACCGGTTTCCGAACCGATCGATCAGCTCCCGGGAAAACATCATCACCGGGATTTCAAAGATCGCCCAGGTGCCCAGGATAAACCCGATCTCCAGCGGCGACCTCAGCACGTCGTCGAAGAAGTAGCCAGTGTAGGTGAAAGAGGAGGCGGTCACCACCCCGTGGAGAAAAACGAAGAGCAGAAACCATCGGAAAAGGATATCTTTTTTCAGATGACTCCAGGGGATGACGATCGGGGCGGTCGTCGGCTTCGCCTCGATTCCGGACCAGGCGACGAATCCCAGCACGGTAAACGCCAGCGCTGTGCAGTAGAAGATCAGCGGGGCGTGGCGGAAATAAAAGAGCAGGCCCCCCATCAGGATCGTCGAAACGCTCCATCCGTAGGTGCCCCACAACCGGTAGGCGCCGTAGAACTCCCTCCGGAAGTGTTTATTGAGAAACAGCAGGGTCTCCGCATCCAGCATCGGTATGATCGGATAGAAGAAGCCGTTCAGAAAAAGCAGCAGGACGAAGATGTAGATGAATTTGCCGTTCGCCGTCCAGTCGTGCGCAAAATCCTCGCCGACCAGTCCGATCAGCGCCGCGAAGATGGCGACGCCGAAACAGAAGAGGGTTATCAGGTGCTTTCCCGAATGGAATTTGTCCGCCAGAATCCCCGCAGGGATATTCGCGATCAGGCTGACCAGCGGCATCACGAAGAAGATGAGTCCGATCAGACCGATAGCGGGGGTTCCATCCGCATGGACGATAACGTGTTTGTAGAAGATGCCGAAAAACGGCGAGCTGATTCCGAGGCCGATGAAGAGCAGAAAGAAGAGCGTTTTCAGGTAGGCCGACTGTTTCTGGATGGAATCCATGGGGCCGTCAGCGCGTCAGGAGGACCGGGATCGTGCTCTTCCGGATGACCGAGGAGGTCGTGGAGCCGACCAGGAGCTCCCGAAGGCGGTTGTGGCCGTAGGCCCCCATGACGAGAAGTTCCACCGTTCCCTCCCGGATGAATTTGAGGAGAGCCTTATCTTCCTTGCCCGGGAGGATGAGGGTGGCGCTGTCTATCTTGCGGGACGCCAGGAATTCCTCCGCCTTCTTCGAGGTCTTCTCCCCGACGGACGGATCGGTCGTGATGATGACGACGGAAAGCGGCCAGGCGGCTTGCTTCGACAATTCGGCGGCTAATTTCAGCGCCTTGTGGGCCGGGGCACTCCCATCGTAGGCGATGGCCATGCTTTTGATCTCACGGAAATGTTCGGGTGTGACGAGAACCGGCTTGCCGGAGCGCCGGACGACGGATTGCGCCGTGGAGCCGAGGATCGCCCCGCCGTTGATATGGAAGTGTTCTCCCCGCTGGGCCAGCAGGATCCAGTCGCAGCACTTGCGTCCCTCTTCGATGATCGTTTCGTCGATCACCCCGGTGACTTTCACCGTTTCGGGATGCACCCCCGCCGCTTCGCACTGCCCGCGGAAATCCTGGAGAATAGCGTCGGCTTTGGCGTCGAGGCCGCTCTCGATGGCCGGCAGGAACTCCTGATACGGGGGGAGGCCGATGGAGCCGGAGATATCCGTGAATACGGGACCCCGGATGAGGCGGATATCCACGACGTGCAGCCCGGTCAGTTGTGCGTTCAGCTTCCGGGCGAAATAAATTCCGTAGGCGATGGCCGTTTTTCCGTAATCGGAGCCGTCGGTGGGAATGAGGATATTCTGGATCATGGCGCCTCTATACATGCTAACAAGAACGCGGCAGCGCGATCTGCTGCGTTTCTTCCGCCCCCGTCGGGATCATGCAGATGATACGGAGGTCATCGGTGCCTCTGTTGATCAGGCAGTGGTTCTCCCCTCCGGGGATGAAAACGGTTGTCCCTTCTCCGATCGGTGTCTCCTTTCCGTCCTTGTCCCGCGCGGATCCCTGTCCGGCGAGGACGAAGATTTCGTGTTCCCAGGCGTGCGCGTGGTCCGGGCTTGTATGACCGGGAGAAATTTCGAAGACGCGCATGATGAAGTTCGGCGCCCCTTCCTCCGGACCGATGGGAACCCGCTTGCTGACACCGGGCATCGGCGCCGTGGCCTGAATATCGCGGTAATCTCTAATTTTCATGAGAAATTCCCCTCTCTTCAGCTTGCGCGGATCGGACAGCGATGCAATCTTGACTATGCAGATTATAAATATTCCATTTTCATGGTGATTGCAATCAATTTCCGGTGGCCTTCCCTTTACACCCATTCAACCTTTGCGATTGTTATTTCGTTCTGAACGTCACCGGTATTGGGCACTCCCTCCGGCTCAATGAGGAGGGCTTTGTATCCGTTCTCAGAAGAAGGCTTATGCTCGACCCCTTTCGGGATGACAATCATCTCTCCAGCGTGAACTTCCACCTTTCGGTCGCGGAAGTTCATTACAAGCGTGCCTTCCATGATGATGAATGTCTCGTCTGTGTCAGGGTGGCTGTGCCAGAGGAAGTCGCCTTTGAATTTCACGATTTTGAACTCGTAGTCGTTCATCTTGGCGATCACACCCACTGCATAGTCGCCAGCGGGCAGCTTTCCGAACTTGTCTAAAATGTTGATTTTCTCAGATGTCATTCTTTCTCCTCATCCTGGGCGATGGGCCACCGCGAGGCGGCCGGGCCGTTTTTAGGTTTCTTCTGGTTCGTTTCGCCCTCTCAGTTTCGCTCGAATAGTACGAGGATCGCGAGCGCAATGGAAAACCCCGAACACTATGATCTGATCGTCATTTCCTTCTTTCTATTTTTGTCCGAAGTGCCTCAAGAGATAAAAGGTTTCCTGGAGCGGCCTCATACCCTTTAAGCCTTATGTCCAGCTCCTCCATATGGCTCTGAGGGACAGGCACCTCGGACTCATCCGAAGCGATGCTATTCCACAAATCCTCAACCAAAAGGATCTTTTCCGGCGTGCTCAACTTTTTGATTTCAGAAATATCGCTCATGTGCATTGTTTTCCTCCTTTTTGGGTACTTGATGTTTGCCAGAATAATAACACATTCATCTCCCCGAAGCTATCAAGTGCTTTCACGCGCGGTTTATCGCGTCGCTGTGCAACGCTTTGATATCGGCATCTATTCGTTGTCGTATTCCCTGAAATCCCTAGCCTGCGACTCAAGATATAAATCAAGATCATCGGGATCGATAAGTCCATAATATTCTTCCGCCGAGTATGTGGTCTTACGAGTATAGTGGTCGCCAAGGCCAGCAGTCTCCAACTGTGCGTAGGTCGTAAGCTTCAAACCACATGCAGGACATGAGAATTCAGTCGGTGATACTGCCTGCCTCACGACAATCTCACCTCTTTCTTCATGGGTCACATGTTCCTTCCCAAAGGGTCGACCTTGTACGGTTGCAGTACAGTTGCAGGCTGGGCATTTGACTCTGTGATGCCGCAGGGTTGACAGTTTTTGACCAAGTTCCTCTGCCTCAAGCTTCGCTGCTTCTTGCTCATCTGGGTGCTTTGCTTCGAACACTCTCTTGTGAACGGCAATTGTGCTCAGGACTTCTTTCTTAACGTTGTCTCGGTTCTCTGCGAGTATCTCCTTTGCAAACTTGGCTTCTTCCTCACCAAACAGGTCTTCCAGTGATTCATCGAGCACAATAGTGAGCGATCTACAGGCGTGATAGAATCCGGCCAGCCATTGGCTTGATCGATACTCTTCGAATGCTGCCGACCCTGAATGTAACTCTGCATTGCGCTGATTTAGCAATGCGAATGCCACTTTTTGATCTTCCTCGGAGAACACAGGAAACATTCGTTTACACAGATCAAACACTTGGGTCGCGGCGATCGACTTGGGAAATCGAAGCTCCGATTCCTTATGAACTACATGAAGAAGGTTTTTTTGTTGATTGTCCGGCAGGGCTAGCAGTGTGGGGCTCACGGATGCCAATGTAGCTCGTGCAAGCATTTCCAGTCCGAGTGAACACCAAAGACCGAATGTCACATCATCACGCCTTGTGTTGAACGCACACTGAAAAAAAAGGCGCGTCTTCGCCCAAAGGGGATCACGCTCCCAACTCATAGTATCACCTCACATATAGTCGTTCTATGACACGAATACCCTCATCTGGTGGTTGCGGGCCTCTCCCGTGAAGAGTAGTCCAATTGGAAAAAACAACAGCCTTATCACCAGACCAAGTTATGGATTCATCCACCTCGTTGGTGACCATAGGACGAAGGATTCTGTCAACGTGAACGGCCGCGTTATTTGCAGGAACCATAAGGTCCGCATCATACCGCCAGCCTTGCGAATCGCCGTGGCGGAATTGTAACGAGCAATAGAATCTCTTGGAACCTGCACCAACAAGCCACACAGAGTCCCGGGCACAGACATGAAACTGAGTGTCGCAGTTTCTCACGAGTTCGGAAAAACTTTTAACTGTGGTCGGCCTACGGGTATCACCATAACCTCGAAGGAGCACATATCTAACGGGCAATGGCCAGAACACTGTGTCGGTGTGCAGTGGAAAGGGACCGGCTCCATAGAGCGCACTTTGACTTCCCGGTGGAGCTTCATCTCTCGGTATTCGTCGTATTTCTTTCACAAGCTCCCCATTAGGCGTCCGCACAGGAGAACCCAGTGCCTTGCCAAGTTCCAGTAGGTCCGTCTGTGATGAGACACCGTCAACGAGCGCCCATCCTCTTGTATTCAGTTCTGTTAGGTCCATTCCCACAACGTTTCTCTTCTGTGGATCACGTTATTCTATAGTTTCCGGATATCTCCACCACTCGGGCGCATATTCAGGACTCCAGACAATAACCGTGCAATCGAATCCTTGCACTTATGGAATGCAGCCTCCTCTATCCCATTTTAAATACGGTGGAATATCTATAAATCTCTTGACAAGCATAACGCAACCATTTTTTTCTTCTTCCGCATATCATGTCAAAATTAAGATAATAAGGAAGATGGAGAACTCCACATGCTGGCGGTCCCTTCTGCATTACAGTCAAAGTTTGATGAGTGTTTACGGATCAGGTCAATCCCTGACGACCGGCATGGGCCGTATCAAAAGTGGCTCTCTTCCGAGAGGTCGCTGACGTCCTGCGAGATGCGGAGGCTCCCGTCCGCGCGCACGATGGAGGGGGTGAAGTCTTCCGAACCGGCGGACGAGCCGGCGATCAGCATGATAATGTTGGGTCGGCAGGTTCGTATTTGTATGAATTGGTAATAATAAGTTGTCATTTGTCATTTTTTATGTTGCAATTCCCTCCTCAATCGTTTATCCTGCCACCCGCTTGAAGGAGTGAATCATGTCGGACGAGATGATGAACACCAAGGAGGTCGCCGGCTACCTGGGCATCCACGAAAAGCAGGTTTACGCCCTGATCAAGACGGGGCGCATGCCGGCGACGCGCGTCACGGGGAAGTGGATTTTCCCGAAGAAGGTGATCGACGGCTGGATCGAGGCGAACGCCAAATCTGGTCTCGAACAGGCCAGACAGAAGAGTGGGCGGATCCCGGGCGCGCTGCTGGCTTCGGGCAGCAACGATCCGGTCCTCGACATCCTCCAGACCTGCCTGCGGAAGGCCCATCCGGAGTTCTTCATCTTCTCTGCCAACACGGGAAGCCGGGAGGGGCTGATCGCGCTGGAAAAGGGCTTTACCGACATCGCCTGGTCCCACCTGCTCGATCCCGAAACGGGGGAGTACAACATCCCCTACCTGGACAGGCTGGTTCCGGGTGTCAAGGCCGTGGTCGTGAACCTTTTTTTCCGGGAACTCGGTTTTGTTATCGCCCGGGGAAACCCCCTGAGCATCCGGGAATTTGCGGATCTCGTCCGGGAAGGGGTCCGTTTCGTCAACCGCCAGCCGGGTTCGGGGACGCGCCTGCTGCTGGATCACCGCCTGGAGAAGGCCGGGATTCCCTCCGCCCGGATCGCCGGTTATGACCTGGAGGTGTTCACCCATATCGAAATCGGTCTCGCCGTCCTCTCCGGAGAGGCGGATGCGGGAATCGCCACGGCGGCGGTTTCGAGCATGCTCGGCCTCGATTTTATTCCCATAACCAAAGAGCGGTTCGACTTGATCTGCGACCAGTCGGTTTTTTTCCAAAAAGGGGTTCAGGCACTTGTGGAGGTGCTCAATGGGGAGATGTTCCGCAAGCGGGTCAAAGGTTTGGGAAGCTACGACTTCCAAAGCGCCGGCCGAATCCTTTATGCGAAGCCGTAATGGCTTTCCGGAGGATGGAGAAAAGAAAGCAAAATTGGTCGACCGACCGACAGTGAGGAAAGAGCATTCCGGGATGAACGGCGGGCCGCAGGGGGGGCGCTTCACCGGGGCGAATCTCCGGAACGGGGCGGGTGTTCCGACGCCTGGCGGAAAAACGAGGGAATGAACGCTTCTGAAATGAAGGAGTAAAGCATGAAAAGAGAGTTGCCAAAAGTTTGGGGTGCGGCGCTGGTCGCCGCGCTATTCCTGATCGGCATCGCGCTGGCCGCCTCCGCGGCGGGGCCGGCGCAGAAGAACCTGATTCTGGCCACGACGACCAGCACGCAGGATTCCGGATTGTTGGATGTCTTGATCCCGGTGTTTGAAAAGAAAACCGGCTATTTCGTCAAGACTATCGCCGTCGGCTCGGGCCAGGCGATGGCGATGGGGCAGAAGGGCGAGGCGGACGTCCTGCTCGTCCATTCCCCCGATGCGGAAAAGAAGTTCATGGCGGAGGGATACGGTGTGAACCGGCTGATCGTCATGCACAACGACTTCGTTGTTGTCGGCGCGCCCGCCGATCCGGCCGCGATCAAGGGGGCCGTGAGCACGGTTGAGGCCTTCAAGAAGATCGCCGCGGCCGGCTCCCTCTTCCTGTCGCGGGGGGACAACTCCGGGACCCACGCCAAGGAGAAGGGGATTTGGAAGTCGGCGGGGATCAACCCCGAGGGACAGAAGTGGTACCAACAGACCGGCCTCGGGATGGGGCAGACCCTGAACGTTGCGGCCGAGAAGAAGGGTTACACGCTCGCCGACCGGGGGAGCTATCTTTCCCTGCAAAAGAATCTCGGTCTCCCCATCCTCAAGGAGGGGGATCCGATCCTGCTGAATGTCTATCACGTGATCCAGGTCATTCCGGCGAAGTGGCCGAAGGTGAATGCCGACGGCGCGAAGGCCTTTTCCGACTTCATGGTCTCGGCGGAAACCCAGGGGATCATCAAGACCTACGGTGTGGACAAGTACGGATCACCGCTCTTCTTCCCCGATGCGGGCAAGAAAGAGGATGACCTCGGTAAGTAGGAGATCAATGGAAAATCCGGATTTTCCCAGCGGGTAAAGGGCTC